>NZ_LWMV01000094.1 GCF_001639295.1 Methanobrevibacter curvatus
AAATAATGTAGAATAATAAATATTCATTCAAAATATCGCATATGATTTTATAAATAACTAAATTCTTTAATTTAAATAAAATGTAATTTTATAAATATTGAAAGTTAATTAAAATAATTCATGCTTCTGAATACTACAACATTCAAGTATTTATATGCTCTTGAATACTGTAGGATATAAGAATATAAATGAAAGGAATTATAAGCTAAAAAATGAAATAAAAGATTTAATAAATTATTTATATTTCTTGATACAAAAGACATTTATGGAACTTGATACAAAATATCAAAGAGCTAAAATAATTGTTGAGCAATTAAAAAGTTTTTATGTTCAAATTTTCTTTTCTCTTGGATTATTTTTAATTATTGTGATAAGATTCAATTTTTACAAGCCATCTACAAATTTTGCCATGTCAACAGCTATTAGTGGTGCTTTAACAAATGAAACAATGCTTATTTTATCTAATATGAATTCTCAAAGTCTTGATGCTATTTCAACAATGTCTCCTCAAGATTTAAGTTTTTTTAACAATCCATGGTTTTTAATTTTATATGTAGCTTGTATCTTTTCCCTTTTTGTTATATTTAAGTTCATTAAATTTTATAGAACAAAAAATAAGTTTATTAGAAGTGAAAAATTCAACGAAAACCTTAAAAAACATATGAAAATGGATGAAATTCCAACTGTAGATGAGGTTCATGAGAAACTCAATCAAGATAAATCTAAAGAAAAAAAGAAGTTTTATTATGGTATTTTAAGGATTGCAGTAGTAATAGCTATTTTATTTTTGATGAAATACTATTTCTCACAATCAATGTTGTTAGATGTGGTCATATTTTTTGCTATTTTTAACATGATTTATAGATATTTGTTTATTTTCCATTTAGACAAAAAATTATTTAAAAAAAAGTGGGAAGATAGAAAAATAGATGAATATATGAAACAAATGGCTTAATGGTAGTGTATATTTTTAAAAAAAAGAATAATACAATTTAAATGAAGTATAAACAATAAAACACTCAGAATGAGCTTAGAATAAATTTAGAATAAATTATAAATTAAAAATCTTATAAAAGCTAACTTTTAAAATTGAAAAGTTTATAAAATTGATTATTGAAACTAAAAGTTAAAAATAAAAAAGAAAAAATAATTAAATGTTTAAATTACTCTTTTAAAATCCTAATTGTAATTGTTTCGCCTTTAATTTCATCTAATTGGTCAATTTCTTTAATGGCTTTTTTAACTGCGGATTCGTTAGCACTGTGTGTGACGAAGATAATTGGAACTGGAAGTCTGTCTGAGTTTCCTTTTTGTGTCACTGATTCAATACTTACATCATATTTAGCAAATATTTCTCCGACTTTGTGTAGAACCCCAGGTTTATCAACAGTAGTTAATCTAACATAGTATTTTGTTACAAGATCTTCAATTGATTTAACTTTATTAACTTGTGGAGTTTTAGGACCATAATTAAGTTCTTTTTCTGGATTTAAGGCAATGTCAATTACATCTCCCAATACTGCACTTGCAGTTGCCATTCTTCCTGCTCCTTGTCCATACAATAATACAGGTCCAACAAAATCTCCAACAAGATATACTCCATTGAAAACATCATTAACAGATGATAGTAAATGATTTTTAGGTATAAATGTTGGGTGAACCCTTATCTCTAAGTCTTCATCAACTTTTTTAGCTATTCCAAGAAGTTTTATAGAATATTCAAGTTCATTTTTAGCAAATTCAATGTCTAATGGGGTTAATTTAGTAATCCCTTCAACAGTAAAGTTTTCTTGAGGAACATACTTTCCAAAACCAATTTTTGTTAAAACAATTAATTTTTGTGCAGTGTCATGACCTTCAATATCAAATGTAGGGTCAGCTTCAGCATAACCTTTTTCTTGGGCTTCTTTAAGGACTTCATCAAATTCTAATCCTTCTTCAGTCATTTTTGTAAGAATATAGTTGGCTGTTCCATTCATAATTCCATAAATGGATTCAAATTTATTTGCAGAGAGAGCTTCATTAAATGGGGTTAAAAGAGGGATTCCTCCACCAACACTTGCTTCAAATAAGATTCGAACATTGTTTTTTTCAGCAGTTTCAATTAATTCTTCCCAGTGCTTAGCTATTAATGCTTTATTTGCACTGACAACATGTTTGCCATTATTTAATGCTTTCAAAATAAATGTCTTTGCTGGTTCATATCCTCCCATTAGTTCTATTACAACATCTATTTCTTCATCCTCTAAAATATCGTTTACATCTGTTGTTAAAATATTTTCATCTATTTTAACTCCACGATCAGTGATAATGTCTAAATCTGCCACTTTTTTTAAATTTAGCTTTTTTCCAGTTTTTTCATCTAATAGATTCTGATTTTTGTTAAATATTTCTACAACACCAGCACCTATAGTTCCAAAACCAATAAGCCCTACATTTACTTCATTACTCATTATTTTTCCTCATTTGACATGATAATAATTTTAAATAAACTCATCTAAAGATTTTTTTACTAAATAATTTACATTATATAACTATTTTTAATTTTTTATTTATAAAGTTTATTAATCAATTATATTAATATGATAACTATTTATTCATTTAATTATTTATTAATTATTTGTTAAATTAATCGTTTGTTAATTATTATATTCAATTTGATTAATTAATTTTTCTTTTTAAATACTTTTTTTAAATATTTTTTTTAAAGTGCAAATATCTAATGATTTTTTTAATAAATTTCATTTTTAAGTTTTATATACTCACCTATAGACTCTCTTGTAGTTCCAATTACTAATCTATAATATTTTTCTTTCATATGTTCACATACCATTTCTACTTTTCCCTTTGCAATGATTTTTTCACCATCTCTAGCTTGCCCAGCATAGGTATGAGTAAAAGAAGCTATTTCCTCTATTGGGAAATTATCACCATCTAATACTTCCACATTTGCTATTTTATACACTGCAGGGTTGTCATAAGAACCTATTGCATTTTTAACTTCACATTCTATTGTGGATTTGCCTACAGATTTATATTTAATTCCACCCCAAACACCTTTTATTTCATTCCAATTCCTGGTTGCAAGTATATCAAATAAAGTATTCTCTATTACTCCCCTATTGCTTTTTCTAGATTCATAAAATGAAAATTCCTTCATTGTTAGTGAGTCATCCTTAATTCTCTTTTCATACAAGCTATTCCAGAAATCTTTTCCAATAGAATGGATCTTTACAGTTTTTTTAAGTTCTTTAATTTCTATAGTTTTGTTCTTATATTTTTCAAAGGTTTCAACAGCTTTTTTATGATTTTTCAATCCAAAGACCACAAAATCCAAGTCTGAAATCTCTGATTTTTGAAGATTTGGAAGTATTGACCCAGATATTCCAAGATGTTTATAATCTATACCTCCAATATAATGAAAAAAATCAGAAAGGTCAACTAACTTTTTATAAAAATCTGTATTAGACGAATTTTTTGATGTTTTAAATGATTTATCTTCAAATTCTTTTCTAATCTCTACCAATCTTTTTTCGGGTTTAATAATTTCTTTTATTTGTTTATATGGAACACCCATCATTTCAATGTTTGTTACATCACAAAAATATAAATATTCTGGATATTTTTCTCTTAAATAGCTGTATGCTTCATCAGAACTTACTTTACGATATTTTTTTCCATTTTTTTCTCTATCTCCATTTTTATCAGGAATATATCTTAAAAAAGAGATAATTCTATCTTTTGGATGAATATAATTGGTTGTTGCAAAGTATAAATCCTCTTTAGTATGTATAAAATCTCTTGTTCTTGCTTTCATTAAATCTTCTCCATTTAATATTATGAGGGTTATAAATAGAGTATTAAGATGCATATTAATATTTTAGAATTTGATTTTTATTTTTTATTATTCATTTCTTTATTATTCATTTCTTTATTATTCATTTCTTTATTATTTATTTCTTTATTATATAATAGTTTAAAATAGTTACTAATGAACAACTGTATTTTTTAGAATTCCTATATCTTTAATCGAAACTTCCACTGTATCTCCAACATTTAATGGTCCAACACCTGGAGGAGTTCCAGTTGAAATAATATCTCCAGGATTTAGTGTCATAATATTTGATATGAACTCTACAAGTTCAAATGGTGAAAAAATCATATTATCAGTGCTTGATTTTTGTTTAACATTTCCATTAACTTTTAATTCAATTTTTTGATTTAATGGATCCATATCTGTATTGATCCAAGGCCCTGTTGGTGCAAATGTATCAAAACTCTTTGCTCTTGTCCATTGAATTTCTTTTTTTTGGATGTCTCTTGCTGTAACGTCATTTAATATTGTGTATCCTCCAATGTAACCTTTTGTATCTTCTTTTTTAACATTTTTACATATTTTTGAAATTACAATAGCTAGTTCTCCTTCATAATCTACTTGATTAGAGCTTTCAGGATAAATTATATGATCATCATGTCCTATAATTGATGTAGATGGTTTAATAAATATTTTTGGCTCATTGGGAATTTCCATATTCAGTTCTTTTCCATGTTCAATATAATTTAAACCCACACAAACAATTTTAGATGGTTCAGATGGGGGAAGAATTTTTATATCTTTTAATTTGTATGTTTCACTAGATAACTCAAGTAATTCTATTTCAGATTTAGTAAATATTTCTTCAAATGTTTCAACATTAAGTTTATGGACTTTATTTTCAGTTTTTCCTAAAATTCCAAAAAACTTTTTTTTGTTTTCAGTGTTTTTAGATTTTTCACTATTTTCATTACTTTCATTAATTATATTACTTTTAATCATATTACTTTCATTACTTCTATTATTTTTATTACTTCTATTATTTTCATTACTTCTCTTTTGAAATCGTATAATTTTCATTTTAAACACTTAGATAATTCTTTCTATTGGTAAAACTAGGATGTCTTTAGCACCAACATTTCTTAATTTATTTACTAAGTCGAATACTTCTGATTCATCGACTACTGCTTGAACAGCAACAATATCCTCTTTAGAAATGACTTTAGAAACTGTTGGACCAGTCATTGCAGGCATAAGATCTTTTATTTTATCTAAATATTCACTTTGTGAATTCATCATAATTAATTTCTTTGATTTAGCTTGTATTACTCCTTTTACACTTGTATTAACACTTTCTATTAAATCTTCATTATTTTTTAAGCTATTTTTATTTGCAATAACTTTTATTGAGCTATTGAGGATTTTATCAATTATTTTTAAATGGTTCATTCTTAATGTTGTTCCAGTACTTGTTAAATCTGAAATTAAATCAGCAACACCTATAAATGGAGCTATTTCTGTAGAACCACTTAATTTAACTATTTTAAGATTTAAACCTTTAGATTTTAAATATTTTTCAGTTAAATTTGGAAATTCTGTTGCTATTTTCATATTTGATTTAATATCATCAATAGAATTTATATCTGAATCCTCAAGAGAAGCTATTACTAATGAAGTTTCACCAAAATTTAAATCACCTAAAATTTCAACATCAGCATTTTTTTCTTTGATTAAATCTAAACCAGTAATTCCCATATCAACAATTCCGTCTTCAACAAACTCTGGAATATCGGCTGCTCGTGCAAACATTATATCTATTTCATTGTTATATGTCTTTGAGATTAATTTCCTATTTGCTGAATCTTTTAACTGTAATCCTGCTTTTTCAAGTATTTCAATTGATGGATTACTTATTCGCCCCTTAGAAGGAACTGCAATTTTAATTCCCATTTTATCTCCTATTTTTTTTAATTTTTTTATTGTTTTTAATTTTTTTTTTTAGATTTAAACACCTAATAATTTTAATTTATTTTTTCTATGTAATTTTATTTATACTATCATATTCATAAATATTATTATTAATAATTTATTTCATAAATATTATATAATGAATTTTTATTATATAATAGATTTTTATTATATAATAGATTTTTATTATATAATAGATTTTTATTATATAATGAATTTTTTTATATTTTTATAATTTTTTTTTAATTTTTATATTTTTTATATTTTTTATATTTTTTATATTCTTTTTAATTTTTTATAATCTTTTCATAATTTTGTATCTTAGGGTTTTAAAATTGTTTTAAAATTTTAAATAGGTAATTACATGGAAACCAAATACACTTTAATCGAAAATGTCAATTTAATAACTGCTATTGATTCAAAGGATAATATCTATTGGAATGATGATTTAATCAATGAAAAAAATATTTCTGTCCTTATAGAAAATGATAAAATAGCTGAAATATCATCAAAAATATCTAAATCTGGAATTGATAAAGTTATTGATGGAAATGATAAACTATTAATGCCTTCATTAATTAATACCCACACTCACAGTCCTATGAATTTGTTTAGAGGACTTGCTGATGATTTAGAATTAGATACTTGGTTAAATGAATATGTATGGCCTGTGGAAAGTGGTTTAAATGGGGATTTATGTTATTTAGGTGCTCAAATAGCTATTATGGAAATGATTAAATCTGGAACCACATGTTTTTCAGATATGTACTTTTTTATGGACTACGTTGCAAAAGCTGTTGAAGATGGAGGTCTTCGAGCTGTTCTTTCTAATGGTATGATTGATTTTTCTGATGAAGAAAAAAGGAAAAATGAGTTTAAAGAAAGTGAAAATCTTATAAAAAAATGGAATAATAAATCTGATGGTAGAATAAAAGTGTTTTTTGGTCCTCATTCTCCTATTACTGCTTCAAAAGAATTATTAACTGGTGTAAGAGAAAAAGCTAATAAATATGATGTTGGCATTAATATTCATATGAATGAAACACAAAAAGAGATTGAAAATATATTAAACCAATATAATATGAGACCTTTTGAGTATTTAAATGAAATAGGTTTTTTAGATGGAGATGTTTTAGCTGCACACTGTGTATGGCTAAGTGATAATGAAATAGATATTATTAAAGAAAAAGACATTAAAGTATCGTATAATCCTGGAAGTAATATGAAATTAGCTTCTGGAATAGCCCCTATTAGTGATTTAATTGAAAAAAATATTTGTGTTTCACTTGGAAGTGATGGAGTTGCTTCTAATAATAATTTAGATTTATTTGAAGAAATGAAATTAGCCTCTCTTCTCCAAAAAGTTGATACTTTAAATCCTAAGTCTCTTACAGCTGAACAAACAATTAAAATGGCAACCATTAATGGTGCAAGAGCATTAGGTCTTGAAAATGAAATTGGTTCTATTGAAATTGGTAAAAAGGCAGATATGATTTTAGTTAATACCAATTCAATTGCTATGTCTCCTTCAGTTAATTCTCTTATTTCTCATTTGGTTTATTCTGCCAATGGCTCTACTGTAGATACAACCATATGCAATGGGGATATCTTGATGGAAAATAAGAATTTAAATGTTTTTAATGAAGAAGAAAGTCTTAAAAATCTTAACCTCGCCACATCTAAATTAAAAAAGGTTTTAAATTAATAAAAATTTTAAGTTAAAATACTTTTTTTATTTTTTTTTATTTAACTTCTATATTTATTTCTATATTTATTTCTATATTTTGTTTTTATTGATTCGTCTTTTCATTAGTATTTTACTTGTTACACATTAGAAATTTACCTTTGAATAAATCTAACTTTGTTTTTGTTGATTACAATATTTTTTTCCCATTCTTTCAATGTTTCAGGATAATCTTCCCTAAAATGTGCTCCTCTACTTTCTCTTCTTAAAATAGCTGATTTTATTATGATAATAGCTATTTCAATCATATTTATAACTTCTAATCCTTCTTGAAGAGATTTGTTAAAGTGTTTTTCATTTGAAATTTTCATGGTACTTAATTTATTTTTTAGAGAATAAACCTTATCTAAAGCAGTTTTTAACCCTTCTTCATTTCTTATAATGGCTACATATTTCCACATTGTGTTTTTTAATTCTTTTTTAATTTCAATAGGTGAAAATTCTCCATTTTTTATCAATGAGTTTATTCTTCCTTCTTCTTTTTCAATACTTTTTATGTTTATTTTAAAATCTGTTTTTTTAGCCATTTTAGATGCATTTAACCCAGTTATTCTTCCAAAGACTTGTGTATCTGCAAGTGCATTTCCTCCAAGACGATTGGCTCCATGAACTCCACCAGCTACTTCACCTGCACCATACAAATTTTTTATGCTTGTAGATCCTGTTTTATCAATTTTTATTCCTCCCATAAAATGATGAGCTGTTGGTGCAACTTCCATAGGCATTTTACGGATATCAATTCCTACATCTAAAAATTGAAGTAACATAGTTTCTAATTTCTCTTCAATAACATTATCTTCTAGAAAACTAACATCTAAGTAGACTCCTCCATTGTCTGTTCCTCGTTTTTCTTGTATCTCTGTATAAATTGACCTTGCAACTATATCTCGAGTTGCCAATTCTCCTCTTTTATCATATTTTGTCATAAATCTTTCATTATTTTTGTTTAAAAGGATTCCTCCTTCTCCTCTAACAGCTTCAGTTATTAAAATTCCTTTTCTTGACTCTGAAGATATCATTCCAGTTGGATGAAATTGAATTTCTTCCATATCTATTAAATCTGCTCCAACAGTGTATGCTAATGCAAATCCATCACCATTTTTTTGTATTGTATTAGATGTTACAGGATACAACTGACCAGCTCCTCCTGTAGCTAAAATTACTGTTTTTGATTGGAAGAATATTGTTGAGCTATCATTTAGAGAAAGTCCCACAGCACCTATAACTTTAGATTTTGATTCTTCATCAAGTATTAATGAAGAAATCATTACTTCTTCTATTGTTTCAATTTCTCTTTTGATAATTTCTTCTTTTAAAGCCATTATTATTTCATGACCTGTTCTATCTCCTTGAAAACATGTTCGTCTAAAACTTTGTCCACCAAAAGGTCTTTGGTTAAGTTCACCATTTTTTTGTCTGTCAAATAATGCCCCATATTCCTCTAAATCATGTAATCTATCAGGTGATTCATCTACAAGTACTTTTACTAATTCTTTATCGTTTAAAAATCTACCACCTTTCATAGTGTCATCAAAATGTGTTTGTTTAGAGTCTTTTTTATCAACATATCCAAATGCAGCATTATATCCTCCTTCAGCCATTCCAGTACAACCAGATCTAAATGAAAGACCTTTTGACACAATAATAGCTTTTAGCCCAGCTTTAGATACTTCAATTGCGGCTCTTGAGCCAGCACCTCCTGAGCCAACAACAAGAACATCGCATTGAATTATTTTGCTTTTCATGAGTATTACTTTGTTGTTTTATTTATATATTATTTTTGAATTAATTTATTCATCATTGATGTTTTAATTAATTTATGTCATTATAACTAATTTATTCATTATAATCATAACCTAATTTGTTTATCATAATTATAACTAATTTATTCATTATAATCATAAACTAATTTGTTTATCATAATTATAACTAATTTAATTTTTATTAATTACTTGTTTATAAAAATTTAATATTTTAAAAAATTTTCATGAATTTAAATATTTTGAGGGTGTTTTTTTTAAATAAATTTTTATATTATAAAAAACATAATATTTTTATTATTAATTATTATTAAATAATTTAAAAATTTTATATTTCATTAAGTTAAATAAAATAAATTATTTTTATTAATTTGTAATTATATTTTTTTAGTAATTATATTTTTTTATTAGTTTAATAATATATTTTTTTATTAGTTTAATAATATATTTTTTATTAGTTTAATAATTTTTATTTCAATATATTATTTAATTAAATTTAAATATTTTATTAAACTTTGTAGTTTCAATAAATTAAAACGTGATATTATGAGTGATATTAAAGATAAATCTCTTGCTAAAGAGGGTGTAAGGAAAATTAATTGGGTTCAAAAGCACATGCCTGTTCTTGAACAAATTAAGAAGCAATTTGAAGAAGAAAAGCCATTTGAAGGTTTAACCATAGGATCATGTTTACATTTAGAACCTAAGACAATTAATTTAGGTCTTACATTACTTGCTGGTGGTGCTGAAGTAGCAATGTGTGGTTGCAATCCTTTATCTACCCATGATGATGCTACAGCTGGAGGAGATGCATTAGGGTTAAACATCTACGGTTGGAGAGAACAAAATGATGAAGAGTACTACACTTCAATTAATCAAGTTCTTGATTATAAACCCGACATTATAATTGATGATGGAGCAGATATGATTCTTGTTATTCATCAAGAACGTAAAGAATTGTTAAAATCTATTAAAGGAGCATGTGAAGAAACTACTACAGGTGTTCATAGATTAGAAGCAATGCATGCAGATAATGCTTTAAAATTCCCAGTAATAGCGGTTAATGATGCATACACTAAACATTTATTTGATAATAGATATGGAACTGGTCAATCTACTTTTGATGCTATCATGGGTACTACAAATATGTTAATTGCAGGTAAAACAGTTGTTGTTTCTGGGTATGGTTGGTGTGGAAGAGGTGTTTCATCTAGAGCTGCAGGTTTAGGGGCTAATGTTATTGTAACCGAAGTTGATCCTATAAGAGCATTAGAGGCTCGTATGGATGGATATAGAGTAATGAAAATCTCTGAAGCAGTTAAACATGCCGATTTAATCATTACCGTCACTGGAAATATCAATGTTATTAATGGTGATGACTTTAAATATATGAAAGATGGATGTATGCTAGCTAATTCTGGTCATTTCAATGTTGAAATCAACCGTCAAGATTTAGAAAAATTATCTAAATCTGTTGAAGAAGTTAGAGACAGTATTGAAGAATTTACACTTAAAGATGGAAGAAAAATTTATCTTCTTGCTGATGGCAGATTGGTTAATCTTGCAGCAGTTAGAGGTCAAGGACATCCTGCAGAAATAATGGATATGAGCTTTGCAGGTCAAGCACTTTCTGCAAAATATATTAAAGAAAATGATTTGTCTATTGGAGTAAGTAAAGCACCAGATGCACTTGATTATCAAATAGCTAATATGAAATTAAAATCTATGGATATTGAAATAGATTCTCTCTCTAATCGCCAAAAAATTTACATGTCTGAATGGCAAGAAGGAACATAATTTTAATGAAAGTCCTTATATTTTTATCTAAATAATAATATCTTAAATACTAGTACTTTAAATATTAGTATCTTAAATATTAGTATCTTAAATGATAATATCTTAAATTTTAATACATTAAATTTAACACATTAAATATGATAATATGAATTTTAAGGAAATGGTAAAAGTATTTGAGGAACTAAATGGAACAACTAAACGTTTAGAAAAAACTAAAATATTATCTGATTTTTTTTCTAAATTAGATTCCAAAACTCTTTCACAAGCTATTTTAATGGCTTTAGGTTCTGTTTTTCCACCTTATTCCGAAGAAGAAACTGGAATAGCTGATAAATTACTTATAAGTGCAGTAAGCAAAGTCCTTGGAATTTCAAAAAATCTTGTTCAAGATGAAATAAGAGAAACAGGAGACATTGGTCTTGCCTGTGAGAAATTGTATAAAAATAAAACTCAACAAACATTTTTTTCTAAAGTTCTAACAATAAATTTTGTTTTTGAAAGTATTAGAAAACTTTCAACTATTTCTGGTAGCAATTCACAATCAAAAAAAATTTCTATTATTTTAGAGCTTTTATCTTCTGCCAGTCCAGCTGAAGCCAAATACATTTCCAAACTTCTACAAGAACATTTAAGACTTGGTATTGCTGATGGAACAGTTAGAGATGCTATTTCTCAAGCTTTTACTATTAATAAAGATGTCATTGATAGAGCATATATGTTAAGCAATGATTTATCTCTTGTAGGGCAAGTTTCAAAAGAAAAAGGCGAAGCAGGTCTTTTAGAACTTAATCTTGTCCCAGGTAGACCTGTTAAACCAATGCTTGCTAAATTAGCTGAAGGAATAGAAAGTAGTGTTGGAGAAATGGGTGAAGCTATTTGTGAGATAAAATACGATGGCATTAGAATTCAAATACATAAACATGGGGATGAAATTAGTTTTTTTACACGTAGATTGGAAAATGTTACAAATGCAGTTCCTGAAATGATTGAAGTGGTTAAAAATGGATTTCCTGATGAAGATTTTATAATAGAAGGAGAAATGATTGCTACAAGAGAGGGTAAACCAATTTCATTCCAAAACATCTTACAAAGGGTAAGGAGAAAATATGATATTGATAAAGCCATTGAATCTGTTCCTCTTTCATTGTATTTATTTGATTTATTATATTACAAAATTCCAATTTTATATGAGCCACTTAGTTTTAGAAGAAAGAAGTTAGAAGAAATAATCAATTTAGAAAATGAGAAAATTAATCTTTCAGATAAGGTAGATGTTACTTTAGAAAATATTTATTTGGCAAAGGACTTATTTAATAAATCAATAGCTAATAATCATGAGGGAATAATGATTAAAGACCCTAAAGAGCCTTATATTCCAGGACTTCGTGGTAAGAAGATGCAAAAGTTTAAAGCAGAACCTGAAACATTGGATGTGGTAGTTGTTGGTGGAACTTATGGTTTAGGAAAACGCTCAAATTTTATTGGTTCTTATTTGCTAGCTATTAAGGATGAAGACGATAATTTAAAAACTATAGCTCATGCGGGCACAGGTTTAAGTGAAGATCAACTAGAACAACTCACACAACTCATGGAAAAATATAAAATCAAAGATGTAGGTACTAAAATTTATGTTGAACCTAAAATTATTCTTGAAATAGCTTACAGTGAAATTGTTAAAAGTCCAGAGTATGAAACAGGATATTCTTTACGTTTTCCAGTAATTAAAAGAATCAGAGAGGATAAAGGAATAGCTGATATTGATACTGTAGAACGTTTAGTTAGTATGTTTTAATGGTTTTTTTTATTTTGCCTATGTTTTAACTATTTTTTTATTTTTTATTAACTTTTTTTATTTTTATGAAATTTTTTGCTTTTTTTTATTTTTAAATTCTTTTTTAACGAAATTATTAAATTGTTTACTTAAAAATAATTTTTTACTTTAAATAAAGCATATTTATTTATATGCATAAAAAATATTTATTTTTACAATAACATTATAATTTATTATTTTAAATCATTACTCTAAATACATGTTTATTCTTAATTGTTAGTTAATTAATGTATTCAGTTGTTATTTGTACTAAAACATTCTAAATACTTTATTTTTTAAATTTAATTAGTTATAATTTAAATAATTTTATTAAACAAAAACAAGGTGTGTTTATGGAGATTACAGATGAAAAAATATTTAAAATAGCTCTTTTTACTTCTTTAATAGGGTTAGTTGGAATGATAATATTTTCTTCTTATGTTGAAGTAAAAGAAGTGTCTATAGGGGATATAGATAGGTCTATGATAGATGAAAAAGTCTCTATAACAGGAATAATTGATTCAATTGAAACCTCTTCTTCAGGTAAATCAGTTTTTATAAGCTTAAATGATGGAAAAAATAAAATAAGTATCATGATTTTTGAGTCGGTCTTAGCTGAGTTTGAAGATGCAGGTGTAGATTTAAATAGCTATTTAAACCATAAAGTTAAAATTTATGGCACAGTAACAGAATATAAATCTACTATGGAAATAATTTTAGATAATTCCAATTCTATTAAATTAGATGCATAATTGTTATTTATTGTTTTAATTAAGATATTCATTCAATTTTTATTTATTCAATTTTTCTAATTTTATAAAAGTATAAATATAAATAATTAAATATTTTTATATTGTTATTCAATAGTTTAATAATTATTCAATATTTTCTATATCATAATTCAAATTTATTTAAAATATTTTTAATAGCATTTGAATTGATTTTGCTGATTAATGATGATTTTAAGAATGGAATTATTGATTTTTTTTTAAAATGATATTAGTTATTACTTTATAAATTTTAAATTTTTATAATTATTAGTATTTATTAAGCATTTTTAAAATTACAAGTAAAAAATATATTTATCTCGTGGTAATATGGTTAAAAAAAGATTATTTGGAACTTTTGGTGTACGAAGAATAGCTAATGAAGTTTTAACTCCTGAATTCGCTTCAAGATTAGCTGCTTCATATGGAACTATTGTTAAAGGAAAAATAGCTATTGGTGGGGATACAAGAACAACTACTAAGATGATTAAAAATGCAATAGCTGCAGGTTTACTTTCTGCTGGTTGTGAAGTTGTTGATTGTGGAATTCTTCCAACTCCTGCACTTCAATATGCAGTTAGAAATTATTATAATGGAGGAATAATGATAACAGCTTCTCATAACCCTCCAAAATATAATGGGATTAAATTTTTAGATGATTTAGGAATAGGGATTTCTGATGAAATGGATTTAGCTGTTGAAGAGATTTATTTTGATAAGGAACCAGATAGAGTGCCTTGGAACCAAATTCCAGAAATTTTTACAAATGATAGAATTATTGATGAGTATATTGATGAAGTTCTAAAAAGAGTAGATGTAGAAGCCATTAAAAATGCAAAATTTAAAGTTATATTAGATCCTGGTTCAGGTGCTGGCTGTTTTACATCTCCTTATATATTAGAAAAATTAGGGGTTCAACTTATCACTTTAAATGCTCAAGCAGATGGATTTTTCCCAGGAAGGGATCCAGAACCTACAGAAATAAATTTACAAACATTAATTGCTACTGTAAAAGAACTTAAAGCTGATATTGGATTTGCACATGATGGTGATGCTGATAGAACCATTTGTATAGATGAAAAAGGCAATTTTGTCCAAGGAGATAAAAGTTTTGCTTTAATTGAAAAGTTAATGTTAAAAGAAAATGGAGGAGGATTAATAGTAACCACAGTAGCTACATCACAAGCTATTGAAGACATTGCCGTTGAAAATAATGGAGAATTTCTTGCTACTGCCGTTGGAGATTTAATTGTTGCAAGAAAACTTCATGAAGATAATGGTTTATTTGGTGGGGAGGAAAATGGAGGTTTAATTTTTCCAGAGTTTGTTTATGGTCGTGATGCTGCATTATCTACTGCTAAAATACTTGAATTAATGGCTAAAGAGAAAAAACCACTTTCTGAGCTTGTTAATGAGCTTCCTATTTATTATTCTCAAAAAATGAAAATAGAATGTGATGATGCGATAAAAGAAGAAATTATGGACAAAATATCTGAAGAAGTAGAGAATTTAGGTTTTAAAATTGATAGAACTGATGGTGTTAAGATTTTTAAAGATGAAGGATGGGTTATAATACGTCCTTCTGGGACTGAACCAATTTTTAGATCTTTTAGTGAAAGTAAATCTGAAACTGATGCTGAAGACCTGGCTAATTGGGGAATTTCATTAATTAAAAAATACAAAGAATCAGTTTAACTTTAAACATTTAAATAGATTTATATTTAGTTTTAAATATTTAAATAATTTTATATTTATTAATCAAAACATAATTAATATGATGAATAGTTTAAAACCATGCATCTAAGCTATTTTGAGGAGAGTTTATTTTTTCCATTTTTTTTTCTGCAGTTAAAACTCTTTCCTTTGAAAAACCATGTTCATCACACATAAAACCAATTAATTTTTCTTTGTTTACTTTTTCCCATTTTATATTATAATCTTTATTTATTTCATGGTTTAAGAATAAATCTCTAAGCTCATAAGGATGTCTTCCAAGGGTTTCATTTTTTTCTATTAAATATTCTTCTAATGTTTTGGATCTAATGATTTTTAGAGCTGTTTTTGCACCTATACCTCTGATTCCAGGATTAAAATCGGTTCCTACCATTAATGAAAGATCAATTAATTGTTCTCTACTAATTTTTAAGTTATTTAAAACATTTTCTAATTTATAATACTCTAAATCATTTTTATTTCCACTTAAAGTAAGATTTCGCAGAATTCTAGGTGCACCAAACAAAAGACAATCGTAGTCTTGCGAAGCAACTGCCCATGCATCACCATTTTGAACCATATATGTTGCTTGAGCTTCTCCTTCTCCAAAAGCTTCTACATACGGAATTCCCATTAAATTCAAAAGTGTTTTTGATGTTTCAATGATATAAGTTGACATTCGGGAGGTTCTTGTAGCAAATTTACGTGCAGATTCTTCATCTCCTTCTTTTAAAGCTATTTTCCATTGTTTTTCTGATTTTTCTTTAATTTCATTTCGTTTATTTAATGTTTCTGATTTTAGGGGTGATGGCTTTCCATCAAAAATAAAAATTGGTTTAATTCCTTTTTCAACAATGGATGATATTCTATAAAGCAAACCACTTAAATGTGAAGTTACATTACCTGATGAATCCATTAAAGGAGTACCATCTGTCTGCCTAATACTTGATAAAAACTGATAAATTGTATTAGCAGCATCAATAGCTATTATTTTCCCATCTAAATCCCTAAAACTGATTTTTTCTGGAGATATAATGTCTTTTACTTTTACTCCCATTTTAATACCTATAATTTTTAATCCTATAATTTTTAATACTTATTTAACTTTTAACATTTATAACTTTTATTACTCATTTTAATTAATTTTATTAATTTGTAATCAATTTTTTAACAATTTCACTCCAACCTTATATCTGATGGGCTTTCTATGTATCCTTTTAATGCTGAAGCTGCAACCACTTTTGCATTTGATAGATAGACTTCTGACTCAGAATCACCCATTCTTCCTTTAAAATTTCTATTTGTAGTGGAAATAGAAGTTTCCCCTTTTGTTAAAACTCCCATATGCCCACCTAAACATGGTCCGCAGCCAGGATTACAAACTATAGCTCCAGATTCAATAAATTGGTTTATGTAGCCTAAATCAATAGCTTTTTTGTAAATTTCTGCTGATGCAGGAGCTATTATCAACCTAACATCTGAATGAATTTCATTTCCTTTTAATATTTCATATGCATCTTTTAAATCTTCTAATCTTCCATTTGTGCAAGAACCAATAAATCCTTGATCAATATGGGTTCCAGTTACCTTTGAAATGGGTTTAACATTGTCTACATCGTTTGGACAAGATATTTGGGGTTCTAATTCACTTATATCGAAATAAAATTCTTTTTCATATTGGCTATCATGGTCTGATTTGAATATTTTAAATTCAGATGGATTTTTACC
This sequence comes from Methanobrevibacter curvatus, assembly GCF_001639295.1. Lineage (GTDB taxonomy): Archaea > Methanobacteriota > Methanobacteria > Methanobacteriales > Methanobacteriaceae > Methanoflexus > Methanoflexus curvatus. The sequence goes on from NZ_LWMV01000094.1 coordinate 17,102, forward strand.
TGTTCTTTCACTTAAGAATTTTAAAGTATTTTGATTTGGTTCCATAATCCCATTTTTTCCACCCATCTCAATTGCCATGTTTGTAATAGTCATTCTTCCTGAAACATCCATTTCTTCAACAGTTTTACCACAAAATTCACAAGATTTATATGTTGCTCCTTCACTCCCAATTTTTCCAATTATATTTAAAATAATGTCTTTAGAACTTGTATCATTACTTAATTTTCCATTTATTTCGATTTTAAATGATTCTGGAACCATAAACCATGTTTTTCCTGTTGCATAAATCATAGCAATATCTGTAGCACCCATTCCTGTTGAAAATGCTCCAAATGCTCCATATGTACATGTATGTGAGTCTGCACCTACTATAACCATTCCAGGCTCAACCAGTCCTTTTTCTGGTAAAACTTGATGACATATTCCCTCACCATGACTATAAAAGTGACTAAGTTTTTGTTTTTTAGAGAAATTTCTTGCAACTTTTTGAAATTCTGCAGAGCCTATAGTATTTGCAGGTATGTTATGGTCAAATATAATAGCTATTTTCTCTCTATCCCAGACTTTATCAGCTATTTTTTCAAAACTTCTAATTGCAGGTGGAGAAGTTCCATCATGTGACATTACAAAGTCTACATCCACTTCAATTATTTCTCCAGGTTTAACAACTTTTTTGTTAGCTTCTGAAAGTATTTTTTCGGTTATTGTCATTGTATCACAGAATGCTATCATTGAGCAATATTAATAAAGTAATATTATCTTAAATAATATTCATAATAAGTAATATTAAAATTGATCTTGTGTTTTAAATTAAATAAATCTAAGGATCAAAAGGTCCTGTTACATGTTTTACAATTTCACTAAAAACTTTATCGTTAATATATTTTCCTTTTTCACGATTTTTTTTCACTTCTTCTACAATTTTACATAGTTCATTATCGTTAACTTCAAATCCACATTGATCAAGCTTTGCTTTTACTGCTCTACAGCCAGAATGTTTGCCTAAAACCAATTTTCTTTGTCCCCCAACCATTTCAGGTAAAAATGGTTCATAGGTAAGGGGTTCTTCAATAACTGCATCTACATGAATTCCAGACTCGTGACGGAAGATATTTCTACCTACAATTGATTTATTTGGAGGAGTTTTTATTTGAGTGTATTTTTCAACTAAATTGGACACATTTTGGATATGTTTAGTTTTAAATCCTAAATCAACACCATAAATTAATTTTAAAGCCATTATAATTTCTTCAAGTGAAGTGTTACCTGCACGTTCACCTATACCATTAACAGTTGTTGAAACGCCATTAGCTCCAGCAAGCAAACCAGAAATAGAATTTGCAAGAGCTAAACCAAAGTCGTTATGGCAATGAAGAGCAATATCTGTTTTTACATGTTTTTTAAGTTCAGCAACTAGAAAATTCATTCCATTTGGACTTATACAACCTACAGTATCGGCAATATGTACTCTATCCACACCATAATCTTCTGCTTTTTTATATAGTCTTTTTAAGAAATCTAAATCAGTTCTTGTAGCATCTTCAGCAGAAAATGCTACAAATAAATCATGATCTTTAGCATATTCTATTGCTTTCATACAGACATTAAGAGCTTTTTCTCGCCCTATTTTCATTTTATGTTCTAGATGAATATCTGATGCTCCCATAAATGTTATAATTCCATCTACATCACAGGATAAAGCAGCATCAATGTCAGATTTTTTTGTTCTAGCAAGTGAAATAATTTTTGCATTTAGCCCTTCGTTGGCTATTGCTTTAACTGCTTGCCTTTCTTGAGATGAAACTATTGGAAATCCCGCTTCAATTTGATGGATTTTAAGTTTATCTAATTCAATAGCTATTTCTAACTTTTCATCAGGGGATAAACAGACATCAGGTGTTTGTTCACCATCTCTTAATGTTGTGTCGTATATTGTAATGTTTTTTGGAAATTTAAGTTTTGCTTCTTTGTTGTAGGGACTAACAAAATACTGCATTTTATCAACTCTCTGATTTGTTTTATGGGTGTCATGATTTTAAGCAATAAACATTATTTAATTAATAAATTTAAAAAAAGATAATTAAAATCATTAATATAAATAAATTAATATAAATAAATTATATAAATAAAATAATAATATAACTAATTAATATAATAACTAATATAATAATATTATTTATCTAAAATATATTAAGGTTTTATAGAAATTTATTAAGGTTTTATAGAAATTTTTATTAATTACTGCCATAATTCATTGAGATAGAATTATAAATTATTAAATATCAATATTAAATAAATTTTTATTTTAATATTTTTTTTTAACAAAAAATGTTTTTTAGTAAAATATAATTTATAATTTTTATATCTATGTTTTTTTTACAATTTATATTTTTTGTTTTTTTTCAAAGTTTGTAGTTTTTATTTTTTTAGTCTTTTTGAAAAATATTTTTATTTTTTATTTTTTATTCTCATTTTTGTTTTTTTAGTCTTTTTTATTTTTTTTTGAAATTTGTTTGATAAAAAATTTCTATTTTATTGTCTGTTTTTTTTTCAAATTTATCATAAAAAACATTTATAATTTTTATTAAGCTTATTTTTTATTTAAAAATTTTACTTTTAATTAATTTATTATTCCTCTCTTTTTAATTCAAATTTTTAATTTTAATCATAAAATACACTTTTATTCCTATTTTTGTATGCTTTATTTTACTTAAATTTTTATTTAACTTTTGAATTTTTTTTTGAATTTTGTGTTTAATTTTTCCATAATTTTAAAATTATTTTTGTATTAATTTTTTATTTTTTACTATTAATTTTCATGAAAACTTTATCCTTTATATACTTTACTAATTGATTCTAAAAGGAACATTTATAATATATATTTACCATATTAAAATTTGTATACCAAATGACTGGCTATTGCAAAAACTTGCTTTGTAGCCATTCAATTTTTTTAGAAAATTTTTTATAAATTTTTAAATATTTTTTAACATTTTTAAGAGTTTTCTTAAGTGTTTTAAAAATTTTAATTTCTAAAAGCTATTAAATTTTTATTAATTTCTATATTTTTTAGAGATTTCTTTTTTACTAAGAAAATAGTGTTCTTAAATTATTTTAAAGTTTTTTAAGATTTTCTTGGTGTTGTGTGGTATATTTTTTTAACTATTTTTAGTTAGGAGGGAAATAATGGCGAAGTTTGATGATAAAGTCGATTTATACGACGATAGAGGTAATTTAGTAGAGTCTAATGTGCCTATCGAAGCTCTAAGCCCACTACGGAATCCTGCGATAAAAAGCATTGTTAGTGGTGTTAAGAGAACTGTAGCTGTAAACTTAGAAGGAATTCAAAACTCCTTAAGGACAGCAGCTGTAGGTGGAAAAGCTTGTAAGATATTAGGTAGAGAATTAGATCTTGATATTGTAGCAAATGCTGATGCCATCGCTGCTTCTTTAAAAGACATGATTAAAGTTACAGACGATGATGATACAAAAGTTGAACCTATTTCTGGTGGTAAAAGGATTTTAGTACAAATCCCAACTGCAAGATTAGAATCAGCTGCTGAATATTCAGTTGCTACTTTAGCTACATCAACTGCTTTAGTACAATCTTTAATTAAACAATTTGATATTAGTATCTATGATGCGAACATGGTTAAAGCTGCAATTTTAGGTAGATATCCTCAATCAGTAGATTATATGGGATCCAATATTGCAACTATGTTAGACATTCCACAAAAACTTGAAGGTCCAGGTTATGCTTTAAGGAATATTACTGCTAATCATGTTGCTGCTGCTACATTGAAAAACAGTTTACAAGGTACTGCACTTTCCAGTATTTTAGAACAAACTGCTATGTTTGAAATGGGCGATGCAATTGGTGCATTTGAAAGATTACATTTATTAGGCTTAGCTTATCAAGGATTCAATGCTGACAACTTAGTTGTTGGATTTGTCCAAGATAGTGCAACTGATGGAACTATTGGCTCTGTTATGAATTCAACTATTGATAGGGCTGCTGCTGATGGTGTAATTAAAGTAGAAAAAGACTTAAATGGATTTAATGTATATGGAACTGATGATTTAGCTAAATGGAATGCATATGCTGCTGCTGGAGCTACTGCTGCTGTTATGGTTAATGTAGGTTCTGCTAGAGCTGCTCAAGGTGTCCCATCCTCATTACTCTACTTCAATGATTCAATTGAGTTTGCAACAGGTCTTCCTGGTGTAGACTTTGGTAGAGCAGAAGGTGTTGCTGTAGGATTCTCTTTCTTCAGTCACTCTATTTATGGTGGAGGAGGCCCTGGTCTCTTTAATGGTAATCACGTTGTTACAAGACACAGTAAAGGATTCTGTATCCCACCTGTTGTTGCTGCAATGTGCTTAGATGCAGGTACTCAATTGTTTTCACCTGAATCTACTTCTGGATTAATCAAAGAAGTATTCAGTGTTGTAGATGAGTTCCGTGAACCGTTGAAATATGTCGTGGAGGCAGCTGCCGATATAAAAGGCAAAGTCTAATTAATCTCAATAAAACTTTTAATTATGTGTATTTAGATAATTGATTGTTTTTTGTTCTTTCAATTTACTGTTCGATTTACTAAATAAGCGTTATAATTAAATTTATTATAAAATCTAGTTAAAATGAGGATATTATGGATATTCAAATATTTCCACATAGAATTTTAAGTGCAGATACTACTGAACTTGTTCTTAACAAAATTGAAGCATTAGATGATGTTCATCGTACTGTAATCAATGGTCCTAGACTTCCTCCTGAAGATTTGGATTTACCTCCTCAATATCGAGAAAAAAGAACAATTAATGTTCAAGGTAAAGAAATAGATCTTAAGGTTCAAACAGGTAGAATTTTTGTAGAAATTTCTCAAGAGTCTACTATAGACGAAGTTAAAAATATTTGTCAAGATGCCTTTCCTTTTGGTTTTGAAATAAATATTGGAAAGTTTATGAGAACCCAAAAAACAGTTACAGACCATATGAAATATGGAGATGAAAAGATTCCTGATGAATATATTGGAATGACAGATCAGTCAGCAAAATTATCTGATAGATTAACAATTCTAAAAAAAGATGGAAATTAATAATTTTGCATTAATTAATAATTTTATAAATAATTAATAATTTTGTATATAATTATAATAATTTAATATTTTGAACCCTAATTTTAATATCTATAATTTAAAACTTAATCTAAATTATAAATTTTAAGTTTAAAGCAGATATTTATAATACATAAATCAAGATTTTTATGATTGGAAGAGTAACACATGTTGTTGATTGTCGTGAGACAATGGGTTTAGGTGAAGGTGGAGGAATTGCTCAAAGAGGCACTTTTGCTCAGTGTGGAAGTGATGTTTTGGCTGTTGCAATGTCTCCTGGCCGAAGACACATAACAAAACCTGTCTGTGAAATAACCTTTGCTCTTCGTGAAGCCAATGTATTAACCAGCACTATAATTTTAAATTCTGGTTCAGGTGTTCCATCTGATACACCAAATGCTGCTGGTGGAAGTTTATTTGGTTTAACTGAAAAGGAAATAAATCAAATGGATAATTTTAAGCTTTTAGTAATACATTTAGGTGGAGTTAGAAATCATATTATCTACAAAGCAAGATTGATTTTAAGGAACATTAATAAACCATGTGTTATCATCTGCGAATACCCTGTTGATTTTGAGGATTTTGCTAAAATTGGTATTAAAACTAATAATATAATGCCAAAGGAAGTAAAAACCAAAGGGACAATTATAAATATTGTTAATGGAGTTATTAGAGGGGAAACTTGTCCTCAAGAAAAATTAGATGAGATTATTAGAAAAGTTAAATTAGCATTAGGAGGTGCATGATTTATGGCACAATATTATCCAGGAACCTCACAGGTTGCTCAAAACAGAAGAAACTTTTCTGACCCAGATTATGAGTTAGAAAAATTAAGAGAAATATCCGACGAAGGCGTAGTAAAAATCTTAGGTCACAGAGCTCCTGGGGAAGAATACAAGAGTGTTCATCCACCATTAGATGAAATGGATGAACCTGAAGATTATATCAGAGAAATTGTAACACCTATTGATGGTGCAAAAGCTGGTGACCGTGTAAGATACATTCAATTTGTAGATTCAATGTACTTTGCTCCAGCTCAACCTTTCTTAAGATCAAGATCTTACTTAAATAGATTTAGAGGAGTCGATGCAGGTACTTTATCTGGAAGACAAATCGTCGAAGCAAGAGAAAGAGACCTTGAAAGAATTTCTAAGGAATTATTAGAAACTGAATATTTTGACCCTGCAAGAACAGGTATCAGAGGAAAATCAGTTCACGGACACTCTTTAAGGCTTGATGAAAATGGGGTTATGTTTGATATGCTCAGAAGACAACTTTACAATAAAGAAACTGGTAAAGTCGAAGCTGTTAAAGATCAAATTGGTAAAGTTTTAGATGAACCTGTTGTCTTAGGCGAACCATTAGACGAAGAAACTTTAAAAGCAAAAACCACTATTTACAGAGTAGATGGCGAAGCTTACAAAGATGATAAAGATGCTGTTGAAATTTTACACAGAATTCATGTAGCTAGATCCGAAGGAGGATTCTGCCCTGAATAGGGAGGTAATTATTATGGCTGATAAAAAGTTTATAGATGCATTAAATAAAAAGTTTAAAGAAGACCCTACAGAAAAATCCACTACCTTTTACAACTTAGGTGGATGGACACAATCTGAAAGGAAAACCGAATTTGCTAATGCTGGTAAAGAAATAGCAGAAAAAAGAGGTATTCCTCAATACAATCCAGATGTAGGATCTCCATTAGGACAAAGAGCTTTAATGCCTTATCAAGTTTCTACTACCGACACTTATGTTGAAGGTGATGATTTCCATTTTGTAAATAATGCAGCTATTCAACAAATGTGGGATGACATTAGAAGAACCGTTATTGTAGGTTTGAACACTGCTCACAATGTTATAGAAAAAAGATTAGGTATGGAAGTAACTCCAGAAACCATTACTCATTATTTAGAAACTGTTAACCATGCTATGCCTGGTGCAGCTGTTGTACAAGAACATATGGTTGAAACCAACCCATTACTTGTTGCAGACAGTTATGTTAAAATTTTCACTGGTGATGATGAATTAGCTGATGAAATTGATAAAGCATATGTTTTAGATATTAACAAAGAGTTCAATGAAGAACAAGCTGCTGCTTTAAAAGCTGAAGTTGGAGATAACATTTGGCAAGTAGTAAGAATTCCTTCAATTGTTGGTCGTGTTTGTGATGGCGGTACAACTTCACGTTGGTCTGCTATGCAAATAGGTATGTCAATGATTTCTGCATACAATCAGTGTGCTGGTGAAGGTGCAACTGGAGATTTCGCTTATGCTTCCAAACACGCAGAAGTTATCCATATGGGTACTTACTTGCCTGTTAGAAGAGCAAGAGCTGAAAATGAACCTGGAGGTGTAGCTTTCGGGTATATGGCAGATATTTGCCAATCTTCAAGAATTAACCCTGATGATCCTGTTAGAGTATCATTAGATGTTGTAGCTCAAGCAGCTGCTATCTACGATCAAATTTGGTTAGGTTCTTACATGTCTGGTGGTGTTGGATTTACCCAATATGCATCTGCTGCATATACTGACAATGTTCTTGATGACTTCTGTTACTATGGTAAAGAATATGTAGAAGACAAATATGGTGGACTCACCAAAGCACCTAACAACATGGACACAGTCCTTGATGTAGGTACTGAAGTAACCTTCTACGGCTTAGAACAATATGAAGAATATCCTGCTTTACTTGAAACTCAATTTGGTGGTTCTCAGAGAGCTTCCGTTGTTTCAGCTGCAGCTGGTATTTCCACAGCATTTGCTACTGGAAACTCACAAACTGGTTTAAGTGCTTGGTACTTATCCATGTACTTACACAAAGAACAACATTCTAGATTAGGATTCTATGGCTACGATTTACAAGATCAATGTGGTGCATCCAATGTATTTTCAATTAGAAATGACGAAGGATTACCTGTTGAATTAAGAGGTCCAAATTATCCTAACTATGCAATGAACGTAGGACATCAAGGAGAATACTCTGGTATTGCTCAAGCTCCTCACGCAGCAAGAAAAGATGCATTTACATTTAACCCATTAATTAAAATTGCATTTGCTGACAAAAACTTAAGTTTCGACTTCTCACAACCTCGTGCTGAAATTGCAAAAGGTGCATTAAGAGAATTCCAACCTGATGGTGAAAGATCAATTATTATTCCAGCTAAATAGGTGTATTACACCTATTTTTCTTTTTTTTTTTTAAACAAAAAAAATTCTTTTGCATGTTAATTTGTATTAATGATTAATTTTTTTCATGTTCTATTCATTATTAATTTAATAAAGATTAAGGAGGAAAAATATGGACCCTATAACATTAGGTGTTGTCGCATTAATGGGTGCAGCTGCTACTATTGCTGGTGCAACTGAAGATATTGAAACTGATATTGGTTCTGAAAGTAACCCTAACTCACAAGTTCAATTAGCTCCACAAATGGGACATTTACATCGATTTATAAATAAGGCTACATCTGGTGAACCCGTCGCTTATGGTGTCTGGGCTGGTGTTGCAGGTTCTGTTGCATATTTGTTCTTACATTTATTCAATTTAAACCCTGTAATCGCTATTGCTGCTGGTGCATCTGTAGCTGCTTTAGTTCATACTATTTATACTGTAACTTCTCATTTAGGTAGGATTGTAGGTCAATCACAATTTGGGCAACCTGTCTATTGGGATGCATTAACCCAAGCATTAGGACCTATTGCTGGTCATGGATTTATAGCAAACTTCTCTATTGTAGCTGTTGCTTATTTAATAACATTACCTATTGAAGGATTAGCACATCCATTCCCTCTTCCACTTTTAGCTGTAATGTGGGGAATTACTCTTGGTGCTATTGGTTCTTCAACTGGAGATGTTCACTACGGTACTGAAAGTGAATTCCAACAATATCCATTTGGTGGAGGTATTCCTGTTGCTAACCACGGTGATATTAACATTAAATCTTCAGTAGGAATAAAAAATTCTATTGATGTTGGTAATTTCTGTGCTAAGTTTGGTGGACCTTTAACTGGTATTTGTTTCGGGTTATTAGTATTTATTAGTTTCTGGATTACTGTTATATTTGGCTTATACGGTGGTCTTGTTGCTGGTATAATCATTGTTCTAATTCTCATTATTTTAAATAATAGAATTGAAGTTTTCGCCAGAAAGACTTATGGACCATATAAGGAATAATTAAGGAGGTTCTATTATGGTTATTACTGCTATTCTTACTTTAATTATTGCGGTCGCTATTGGTGGAATTCTTATTGGTGGAGGCGTTCACTTCATACCAGTAGGAGGAGCTCCTGCGGCTATGGCAACTGCAACTGGTGTAGGTACAGGTACTGCTATGCTTGCTGCTGGTGGTGGATTAACTGGGTTAATCACTGCTGCATCAATGACTGGTCAACCTGTATACATTGTTTGTATTGCTGGTGCAGTTGGTGGAATGTTAATGATTGCTTTAACTATGCTTATTGCTAACATTATTTATGTTTATGGTTGTGGTATTGTACCATCATCTGCAAAAGTTGAAAAAGATATAATTACTGGTCTTGATCAAGAAAAATATATTACCCCTGGTACTGAAGGACATGGTGTCCCTACTGGATGTTTTGTTAGTGGTGTCATCGGTGGATTATTTGGTGGTGTTGGTGGAGGTTTAGTCTACTGGGCTGCTTATAATGCACTTGCTGAAGCTATCACTACACCAATTTTAGGTGTAGAATCTAATGTTGTTATTGCTGGACTCGCTGCAATTTTAGGTGTAGCTGTATTCTTTATAAATGCTGTTATTGCTTCATACAATATTGGTGGTACAACTGAAGGTGTTCACGATCCTAAATTTAAAAGATTACCAAGAGGAGTTCTTGCTTCTGGTGTTGCTAGTATTGTATTAGGTATTTTCATTTACTTAATCGTTGGAGGTGCTTTATAATGTCAGCTGCTGGCGGAGGACCATCTGAAGCAGATATTTCTCCTGAAGTATTACTTGCTCTTGGAGTTATTGGTGGTCTTTTAGGAATTTACTTATCGGATATTAATGTTCTCGGAGGAGTTATTGCTCCTGTTCTTGGATCTCTTGGTGCTGTTTGTGCTATTATTTGGGGTGCTGATGCGATTAGAAGAGTTGCAAGTTACGGATTAGGTACTGGAGTACCTTCTATTGGATATATGTCTCTTGCTTTAGGTATTATTGGAGCATTAGTTGGAGTTGCATTAGCTGCAACACTTAATTTAACTATTATTGGACCTGTTTTAGGTTTAGTAGCAGGCTTAATTTTAGGTGCTGTTGTTGGTATTGTTGCTAAAGTTATTGTTAAAATGAAAATTGCAGTATTAATTAGATGTACTGCTGAAATTTCTGGTGCTGCTGCTTTAGCGGTTTTAGGATTTTCATCTGCAATTGCTGGTGGATATGGCTTAGATCTTATTTTAGCTAAAGTTATTGCTCCTGGTTTCATAGCATTATTCTTTATATTTGTCACTATGGCTATTCAACATCCGTTTAATGCATGTCTTGGACCAAATGAAAATCAAGTTAGAACTATTAAATTAGCTGTTTCTACTGCATTTTCTGTAATGACTATTACTGGAATTTTAGCTATCTTTAACCCATCATTAGTTTATGCTGGAGTTCCTGCATGGTTAGTAATTTTAGTTATAGGTGCAATCGGATGGGTTGTTTCATTAAAATCATTTATTTGCGCATCTAACGAAGCAGCTGCTGAAGTATCTTGGAATGCTGAAATTCCTAAAGTTGAAGAGTAGAGGAGAGGATATAAATGTTACCTTTAGTAAAAATTGTCCCTGAGTACAGTTTAACTCTCGATCCATCAACTGGTGTGATAGGTGCTGCTCTTGGTAGAGAAGTTTTAATATTGTCCATGGACGACATAAATAATAATATTGCTCTTGTAGAAGCTGCAGCTGATGAATTAATTGATTCATTAGACCCAACTACTGTTCCAGAAAATACTTATTCTGGAAGAGAAGGTGTCTATTTAACTGCAGGAAAATACACTAATGCTGCTTATGGATTTACCATAGGTTTGTTGATTTTAGTTGCTTTAATTCCTTTATTAATCAAAGCGGGGGTTTTCTAAATGGCAGATAAAAAAGAAGCTGCAGAAGGATGGCCTATTGTAAATGGAGATTACATAGCTGGAGATCCTGAAAGCCCTGTTGCAGTTGCCACTCTTGCTTCTCACAATGAAGATATAGGTGCAAATGCTGGAGCTGCTATCTCTGGACCCTGCAAAACAGAAAATCTTGGTGTTGAAAAGGTTGTAGCTAATATAATCTCTAACCCTAATATAAGATTCTTAATTCTTTGTGGTGCTGAAGTACAAGGACACATTACTGGTCAAAGTATTGAAGCATTACACCAAAATGGTGTTGACCCAGAGAAAAGAAGTATTGTTGGTGCTACTGGAGCTATTCCATATGTTGAAAACATTCCTGATGAAGGAATTGAAAGATTCCAACAACAGGTTGAAATTGTTAATATGATTGACAGTGAAGATGCTGGTGCTATCGAATCTAAAGTTAAAGAATGCATAAGTAAAGATCCTGGTGCTTTTGAAGAAGAAGCTTTAGTGATTTCTGTTGATGATGCTGGAGGAGATGATGATGATGGTGAAGAAGTACGCCCTGTAGCTGCTGAAACCGCATTACTCGAAGCAAGAATTAGAAACATCAATACTCAAGTGAAATTTATCGGTGCAGTTCAAAGAATGTTTTCTGGTAACTATGCAGGTAAAGTCCAAGGTATTATGATTGGATTAATATTCACTTTGGTTTTAGGTGGTTTATTTATATTCGGAGCATTATCTATTTAGATAGGAGGTTTAATAATGGTTAAATTTTCAAACAAACCAAATATCAAAGGCATTAGAAATACTGCTGAAGATACTAACTACAAAGCAAAATTAATTGGTCGTGAAGGTAGATTATTTGCTGGTTTAAATGCTACAAGAATCACTGGAATTGCTTATGGATTAATCTTAGCTTTTGTTTTAGTAATTATTATTCCTTTATTAGCAAAAGCTTTTGGTGTATAGAGGTGTTATAAATGTCTGATGAAAATACAATACCTCGTGTACTTGTTTCTGCCGATGAATTTGATAAAGCTAATGAAAGATTAGATGTTGCTGAAGAAAAAATTGAAACAGCTGTTGGGGAATATGCTCAACACTTTGGTCAATTACTTGGTAGAGATATAGGTATTTTATATGGTATAATTATAGGTCTTATTATCTTAATTGGTTATATATTATTTAATTCAGTAAACTTATTATAATTTTTTTATGATACTATTTGAATAATATTAACCATTTTCTTAATGAATTAAACTTATAATTTGTCGTTATACAAAAATTCGTTTTGGATAATAGAATACTCTAGACGGAGGTTTTTATAAATGTTTAGATTTGATAAAGAACAAGAAGTTTTGGATATTGCTGGTGTTAAAATTGGTGGACAACCAGGTGAATATCCTACTGTTTTAGCAGGAACCATCTTTTACGGTGGACACAATATCATTAGTGATGAAAAAGCTGGTGTCTTTGATAAAGATGCTGCAGAAGAAAGAATAAAAACAATGGAAGAAATGTCTGATGTTACTGGAAATCCTTGTTTAGTACAAGTTTTTGGTCAAACTGAAGAAGCTTTAGTTAAATACTTAGAATTTGTTGGTGACTTCACCGATGCACCATTTTTAATTGATTCTACATCTGGTGATGCAAGAGTTGCTGGTGCTCAATATGCTTCCAGTGCTGGTTTATCAGAAAGAGCTATTTACAATTCAATTAACATGGCTGCTGAAGCTGAAGAAATTGCAGCTGTTAAAGAAACAGATTTAACTGCATCTATTGTTTTAGGTTTCAATCCAATGAATCCTACAGTCGAAGGTAAAATTGGAATTTGGGAAGATGGTGATGGTACCATCGACAAAGGTTTACTTGAAATGGCTGCTGATGTAGGTATAACCAAGCCATTAATGGATACAGCTGTTACTCCTTTAGGTCAAGGTGCTGGTGTAGCTGTTAGAACTTCATTTGCTGTTAAAAGTAAATGGGGATACCCAGTAGGTTCAGGTATTCACAATGTGCCTTCTGCATGGGATTGGTTAAGAGCTTACAAAAAAGAAAATAAAGAAGCATGGCCTGTTTGTGATATAGGTTCTAACCTTGTTCAACAAATGGCTGGTGGAGACTTTGTACTTTTCGGTCCAATTGAAAATGCTAAAATTGCATTCCCTGCTTGTGCTATGGCTGATATATTCATAGCTGAAGCTGCTAAAGATATTGGAACTGAGCCAGTAGAAAATCACCCAATTAATAAAATGCTTTAAACATTTTTCTTTTTTTAAATTTAAATAATTAAGTGTTATTTACCTTAATTATTTTTTCTTTTTCTTTTTTTAGATAATGATTTTATTTCTAGTTTTTTTTTTAGCTTTTTTTTAAAGATTTTACCATATATTATTTAATATTACTGATTATTTAGTTTAGTTTCTATTTTCTATTTTTTTTTGTATTGTTTAGTTAATTATACTGTTTTTCTGTTTGAATTTTTATATTTAATACTTAACTTATAGTCCAAACACCAATTGGACGAAATTTGTTGATTGTATATAAATAAACTGCAAAAACTAGTGCAAAAAATTAAGATTCTGACATATTTTCATATTTTTAGCTAACAATTTTTACTTTTCTATTTGTTCAATCTTTTTTTTAAAATTATAGTCATTTGATAAAATTCTTAATCATTAACACTCTGAAAAATATTATAATATTAAGTCAATAATTTTAATCAATTTATTAAATTAAAAAGCATGTTTAAATAATATATTTTTAATAATAATCAATTTTAATAGATTATAACTGTAAATGGTATTAAGAGTTTAATTTGTTTCCAAAATTTGAGAACTTTCCCAGAAATACTATAATCGCTTGATGATGTAGTTTTAAAAAATTTAGTGATTACTATCTTTTAATTGTATTTCTTGAAAAGAATTTTGTAGTTAAAATGTATAACTTAAAAAAATTATACATGTTATTTTTGTAAATAATCACTAATAATCTTTATGATTATAAACAAATTAATAAACCAAAATGGATATTTTTTTAAAATAAATGATTTTTTTTAATTTTTTTATTATTTTTATTATTTTTTATTTAATTATTTATTTTTTTATTTTCATTATTTATTTTTTTTTAAATAAAGAGAGAAAGGCAAAACCTTTTTGTGTAGTTTTTCTGGTGGGGGATTTAGTAGATTTTGGTTTTGCAAAATGGTCAAAACTTTCTTTTTGAGTTTTTTTCCTAAATTTTTAAGGATATTTCTTTTTTT
>NZ_LWMV01000095.1 GCF_001639295.1 Methanobrevibacter curvatus
ATATAAATTTAAAAACTTAAATGAATAAAAATTAAAGCAAAAAATTGAGAATATCTTAAATTAAGAAGATAAATATCTAAAAAATAAAAAGACAAATTATCTTATGATTATTTTTTTTGATATTTTATGTTTTGATTTTAAAAATTAATTTGAACACATGATTTTATGAATATGGAATATAAGTTGTATAAGTAAGTAGTATAAGCAAATTTATTGCTGAAAATCGATTATTTCATCAATATTTTTAAATTGGTATTTTTTTTAAAATTTTTTTAAAATAGAAAAATTTATATATGATTAAAGACAAAATTATAATATCATTAATAATTAGTATTTCCAGGAAAACATTGTTCTATTGAAGAAAATTTCACTCTTTTTTTTATTTTTAAGATTAGAATATTGAGAAGCATATATATGTTATTTATTCTCTTGATATTGAAGAGTTTAGGGGATAAGAAAGATTTGACCATTTAAGAGATGAAAAGATGAACAATGATATTTGTTAGTAAACCATTATTTATTATTTTATTTTTTGCTTTAATGCATGTGTCAGAACAACTGTCTTTTTAGCATGTATTAAATCAAAAAATAGGAGATGATTTAATGGATTTTAATTATTATGATAAATTATATATTAATTCACATGCAAAAGAATTAGCTAAAGTTAATAATAGTGGAGGAGATTATATAGATAATGTTTATATGTGGCACACATCACTTATAGACGACCCACCATATGTTAGCCTAGCTATATTCTTTAACTATTGTTCACTTGGTTGTGCAACATGTTGTAACCGTGCATTACTGTCTGGAATGGGTGGTTGTACTCCATTTCATTTAAGTGATATTGATAAGCATAAAGACATTATTGATAGTATAACAATTGTAGGAGGAGAACCCTTTGCTCAGGATTTAACTAACATTCGTAATATTTTGCAACGTAGTAAAGATCTTGGTTTAAGGACTAATGCTCTCACAAATGGTTTACATCTTTGGGAGCCGGAAGTGCGTAAATTGTGGCCATTAATCGATCATATCAATCTTCATGTGACAGAAGAATTTGTGGGGCTTGGTTTATATGATAGAGTTGATGAGTTACCTTTTGATGTGGATTATAATGTTATTTGGCATCCTAATAATATTCCCTTTGTTTTAGATTGCATGGGTTTATTAGATGGTGAAAAGTTTTTTATTAAGAAAGATTTCATGTTCGGTGGGGAAAAATATATTCCAACTAAAATTTAATGTTTGTTTTATTATTGCTTATTATGGCTCTGTAAAATAGTTGCCTCCTGAGATTTTTAGTAATACAACATTATAATTTTATATTACTATTTTGCCTCCTGAGACTTTTTTACACTTGAAATAGCCCTTTAAGGTATTATGCACTTGAAATC
>NZ_LWMV01000096.1 GCF_001639295.1 Methanobrevibacter curvatus
ATCAGTAGTTCGTAAAGTGTTTTTGTATTTTTGTTTTTAAGTAGTTTTTGTTTCTATTATTTTTTTTTATCAATTAATTTTTGCATGTTCTGTTGGAATTTATTTTGATTTAGTGTGGTATTGGTGTTGCTAATTTGTACTTTTCATGGTTTTTGTGAGTATTTTTAAGGATTTTTCCAGGGAGTTGTTGGTTTTTAGAGTAGTATTTTGTTGTTGAATCCGAGTTTTTCTTCGGTTGTTTTGTTGATTTGTCTTAGCATGTTTTTAAATGTCCAAGTTACTTTTTTGCGACCACCTTGTCGTGGAATGCTGAGATATGTCCACTGGATGTAGACCCAAATATTAATTAAGAGAAGGCTTAGTCCAATGTATAGTAGTCTTAGCACTGGTTTTTTTGTGGTGGTGTGTATTCTTGCTTGGTTCATTAATCGATAGCTGGATTCTATTCCAAAGCGTTTTCTATACTCTTTAAATGTGTTTTTTACGGGCATGTTCATGCCATATGTTGCATATGCGAAGTATTTTGCTCCATTTTCTTTATATTTGCCTTTAGAATATTTAACAACTATATTGACTTGGAATGTGGCTTTGTTTTCTTTTGATTGCATGGTGTAGTTAGTGGAGTAGCTTTTATTGCCTATAAATAGTTTTTGTATTCCTCCGCTAGATCCTCTCTTTATGCATGGTATTATAAATGGGATTTTTCTATTTTGGAGATAGTTTATTAGTTCTACAGTGTAAAATTCTCTATCCAGGTACAGTCCTTTAATTTTAAATCCATTGGTTTTGATTTCATTTATTAAAAAGTCTACAGTATCTTTTAAAGTTTCACCTTTTTGAATATATTTCAGAGCTAAAGTATAGCGTTTATTTCTTAATATCATATATATGGAAGCATAAGCATAAAAATGACTAGTTCCCTGCTTAGGTTTAGTTTTAATAGTGTCACCACTATTTTTTTCTTTTCCATAGTATGGGATGTTAACAAAATCGATAGCAAAAGTGCTATGTTTACTGTGCACGGTTTTAGATGCATGAGTTTTCAGTTTTTCATTTAAAGATTGTTGAATTCCATCCAAACCAAGATTACGAAGACGATATCTAATAGTTCCTTCTGAAGGAGCATCAGGGCAAAGAGTACTAACATTACTAATACTAGTTTGAGAAGCACCAGTATTAAGAATATGGCAAATAATCGTTGTGTCAGTATAAATTGCATTAGGAGCCGAATTCAACTTCAACATATCTTTAATCACATTCACCGAAAGACTTAATACATCATCGTTCCATAACAATCTATGTGGGTTGTTTTTTCTTTCCATAGATTAATAATACAACCCACAATATTAATACTTTACGAACTACTGATA
>NZ_LWMV01000097.1 GCF_001639295.1 Methanobrevibacter curvatus
AATGTTACTGGTGTTAATGAGAATAATACTGGTAATAATAGTACTCCTGATAATACTACTAATATTACTGTTGTTCCTACTGTGAACATTAGTGTTGTTAAATCTTCTAATGTGTCTGGTAATGTTTTAAATGGTGCTTACATCTTGTATACTATTAATGTGACTAATTTTGGTCCTGATAATGCGACTGGTTTGGTTATTACTGATGTTTTAGATAGTAGATTAATATACATTAACAGTACAAGTCCAAGATTTACAAGTTATATTGCAAGTACTGGTGTTTGGAATATTGGTAATTTGGCTAATGGTGAGAGTATTGTTTTGGATATTCTTGTTCGTTTGAATGGTACTGGTAGTATTGTGAATATTGCTAATGTTACTAATGTTACTGAAAATAATACTGGTAATAATAGTAGTAATCCTGATAATGAAACTAATATTACTGTTGTCACTACTGTAAATCTTAGTGTTGTTAAATCATCTAATGTGTCTGGATCTGTCTTAAATGGCATACTTGTTTTGTATACTATTAATGTGACTAATTTTGGTCCTGATAATGCGACTGGTTTGGTTATTACTGATGCTTTAGATAGTAGATTAATATACATTAACAGTACTAGTCCTCGTGGAACTAGTTATGTTGTAAGTACTGGTGTTTGGGATATTAACACTTTAGTTAATGGTGAGAGTATTGTCTTAGATATTCTTGTCCGTTTAAATGGTACTGGTAGTATTGTGAATATTGCTAATGTTACTAATGTTACTGAAAACAACACTGGAAATAATAGTAGTACTCCTGATAATACTACTAATATTACTGTTGTTCCTACTGTGAACATTAGTGTTGTTAAATCATCTAATGTGTCTGGATCTGTCTTAAATGGCATATTTGTTTTGTATACTATTAATGTGACTAATTTTGGTCCTGATAATGCGACTGGTTTGGTTATTACTGATGTTTTGGATAGTAGGTTAACATACATTAACAGTACAAGTCCAAGATTTACTTATTATGTTGCAAGTACTGGTGTTTGGTATATTGGTAATTTGGCTAATGGTGAGAGTATTGTTTTGGATATTCTTGTTCGTTTGAATGGTACTGGTAGTATTGTGAATGTTGCAAATGTTACTGGTGTTAATGAGAATAATACTGGTAATAATAGTACTCCTGATAATACTACTAATATTACTGTTGTTCCTACTGTGAACATTAGTGTTGTTAAATCTTCTAATGTGTCTGGTAATGTTT
>NZ_LWMV01000098.1 GCF_001639295.1 Methanobrevibacter curvatus
CTAACATATAATATAATTATTATACTACTAATTTTAATGGACATATTAGAAAATATTTTTTTATTATACATAATTTTAAAAAAAAATATTTTAATATTAAATATTCTAAAAATAAATGTTTTGAAATGGAGATAGATCTATGAAAATTACTATAAAAAAGAATGGACCTTATATGGTTAGTGGAAATGTGCCTTTATATACTATTGAAACAGATATTAGCGATGATGGATTTCCTGTTTCATATATTAATAAAAAACCTGTGAAAACTGGTCCTAACTATGCATTGTGTCGTTGTGGAAAGTCTAAAAACAAACCATTTTGTGATGGAACACATATAAATGCAGAATTTGATGGAACTGAAGTTGCTAAAGAGGATATTTTTTCTACTTCACTTCAAAATCTTGAAACTGAGGATTTTAAGTTAATGGATGCTCCTGCTTTATGTGACCATACAAGATTTTGTAGACATGCTGGAGGAATAAGAGAATTACTTAATAAAGGTGATGATGAATCAATAGCTATTGCTAAAGAAGAAGCTAAAAACTGCCCATCTGGAAGATTAACTCTAATAGACCATAAAGACAACTCCACTACAGAATCTGAATTTGAAAAAGAAATAAATTTAATATATGATAATGGGATGAAAACTGATGGTCCAATATGGGTTAAAGGTGGAATTCCTGTTGAATCAGATAATGGAAAAAAATATGAATTAAGAAATCGTGTGACATTATGTAGATGTGGTCAATCTAAAAACAAGCCATTTTGTGATGGTTCACATTGGGCTAGTGAAGAGTTCCAATCAAAATTTAGAGCTAAATGGAATTTATAATTTTAATTATTAAGAGGCTGTGCAATGATTATTCTTTATAAAAACAGCTATTTAATTAAAATATGTTAAGGCATATGTAAACTATTAATATATGTTTTTATAAAAAAATAAATGTTTAAAAATAATTATAATTTGTAAATAACTTATATTTAAATTATTTTTCTTATATTTTTGAGAAAACTTATTTGATCAAACTTTTTTTAAAAGTTTGTTTTAAAGGTTCTTCTAATTAGTAAATAATTCATATTAATTAGTTAAATTTAAATTAAAATATTTTAAAGAATAATAAAAATTAAATGTTTAAAAAATAACTATTTTTACTAAATAGACATTAATATCA
>NZ_LWMV01000099.1 GCF_001639295.1 Methanobrevibacter curvatus
TCAGCTAATGGTGGAGCTATTTACAGCTTAGATGATTTAAATGTCATTGCTACTAGTTTTAATAAGAATAATGCTAATTTAAATGGTGGTGCATTGTATTTAAATGGTGGAGTTACAGCTATTACTGATAAATCTGCTTTTAATGACAATAAAGCCGTTAATGGTGGTGGAGTTTATACTAATTCTTATTTAACTGTTAATTTTATTGAATTTTCAAGTAATGTTGTTAGTTCTAATGGTGCTGGGCTATATATTAATAGTGGTACTGTAAATATTTTAAATGGCTCTAATTTCACCAACAATAAAGCGATTAATGGTGGTGGAGTCTACAGTAATGGTAAGTTAGTTGTTAATAGTGTTTTATTTTTAAACAATAGTGCATCAGCTAATGGTGGATCTATTTACAGCTTAGATGATTTAAATGTCATTGCTACTAATTTTAATAAGAATAATGCTAATTCTAATGGTGGAGCAATATACCCACTAAATGGATCAGTCACAATATCAAACTCTAACTTCACCTCTAACAAGGCAAGTAATGGTGGAGCATTAGGATTATACAACGAAACTATTGATAATAATCAATTAATTATATTGAAAAACTTGATTTTTGACTCAAATGCTGCTATAGATATGGGTGGAGCAATTTACACTCTAATTCCAATTAAATATCTAAATGATTCTGTATTTAAAAATAATTCTGCTATAAATGGTGGAGGAATCTATTCTTTAAGCGATTTACAAATTAATGCAGTTAATTTTTCACAAAATACTGCTACCACCTCTGGAGGAGCAATTTACACAAATGGTCAAATAAGTATTTCTTCTAAATCAAGTTTTACCTCAAATAATGCAAATAATGGTGGAGCCATATATGCTCTTAAGGATTTAAATATTTCTAATTCTATATTTAGCAAAAATAATGTCCTATTCAATGGTGGAGCATTATATGTCAATGGAGGAACAACTAGAATATTAAGCAATTCAAATTTTTCATCCAATAGTGGAGTTAACGGTGGTGCAATTTATTCTAACGGTGTATTAAGTATTGTTTCAGCTAATTTTAATGATAATCTTGTAACTGGCAGTGGTGGAGCTATTTATTCCCTTAAAAACTTACAAATTTCTTCATCTAAGTTCAATGGAAACAATGCATCCACTAATG
>NZ_LWMV01000100.1 GCF_001639295.1 Methanobrevibacter curvatus
TCAGCTAATGGTGGAGCTATTTACAGCTTAGATGATTTAAATGTCATTGCTACTAGTTTTAATAAGAATAATGCTAATTTAAATGGTGGTGCATTGTATTTAAATGGTGGAGTTACAGCTATTACTGGTAAATCTACGTTTAATGACAATAAAGCCGTTAATGGTGGTGGAGTTTACACTAATTCTAATTTAACTGTTAATTCTATTGGATTTTCAAGTAATGTTGCTAGTTCTAATGGTGCTGGATTATATGTTAACAGTGGTACTGTAAATATTTTAAATAATTCTAATTTCACCAACAATAAAGCGATTAATGGTAGTGGAGTTTACAGTAATGATAAATTAGTTGTTAATAGTGTTTTATTTTTAAATAATAATGCATCAGCTAATGGTGGAGCTATTTACAGCTTAGATGATTTAAGTATTATTGCTACTAGTTTTAATAAGAATAATGCTAATTTAAATGGTGGAGCAATATACCCACTAAATGGATCAGTTACAATATCAAACTCTAGCTTCACCTCTAACAAGGCAAGAAATGGTGGAGCATTAGGATTATACAACGAAACTATTGATGATAATCAATTAATTAGTTTAAAAAATTTGATTTTTGACTCAAATACTGCTACAGATATGGGTGGGGCAATTTATGCTCTAATTTCAATTGAATATTTAAATGATTCTGTATTTAAAAATAATTCTGCTATAAATGGTGGAGGAATCTATTCTTTAAGTAATTTACAAATCAATGCAGTTAATTTTTCACAAAATACTGCTACAACCTCTGGTGGAGCAATTTACACAAATGGTCTAACTAGTATTTCTTCTAAATCAAGTTTTACCTCAAATAATGCAAACAATGGTGGAGCTATATATACTTTTAAGGATTTAAATATTTCTAATTCTATATTTAGCAAAAATAATGCCATATCAAATGGTGGAGCATTATATGTCAATGGAGGAACAACTAGAATATTAAGCAATTCAAATTTTTCATCCAATAGTGGAATTAACGGTGGTGCAATTTATTCTAATGGCGTATTAAGTATTGTTTCAGCTAATTTTAATGATAATCTTGTAACTGGCAGTGGTGGAGCTATTTATTCCCTTAAAAACTTACAAATTTCTTCATCTAAGTTCAATAGAAACAATGCATCCACTAATG
>NZ_LWMV01000101.1 GCF_001639295.1 Methanobrevibacter curvatus
GAGATTTTCTATTAACCTGCTTTTTTTAATTAATTTTTTTATTTTTTTTTTAAAAATTGTATTTTTATGGAGATTTTTTTTAAATTATGGGATTTTTGCCTTTTTTTACTGTTTTTCTTGCTTATTTTTAGTTAATTTTTCATAGCTATCGCTAATGGGTAGTATTTTGTTTTTTTATGGTATATAATTGCTGTAGGTTGTAAGAGAAGCATGAAAACATATTTTTTACAGCTATTCTGGCTCGTGTTGTGACTTTTAGGTGGCCATTGTGGAATATGTTTTTGATAACGGCATATGGTCTTTCTCCTGGTGATCTTTTACGGGATATTCTTTTATTTCTTAGCTTTTGACGAATGGTTAGGGGGTGGTTTCTTGTTGCTTTGTCCATGGTAGCATCATAGCCTTTAGATTTTATTCCAAAGTATCCTTTGTCTTTGTATGCTATTTCTCCTTTTTCTATTAAGTCTACTTGTGAGTCATGGACATTTGCAACTGTTGTTTCAATTTCTCGGATAAAATGGTGGTCAATATCTACTTTTGTGTGCAATTTGTATCCAAAAAATGACTTTTCGCCTTTTTTTGTCCATTCACCATCTTTACTTCGACGAGTTTTAGCTTTTTTTCCTCGTGGTGCATTTGCTTTTTGATGTCCAGGATCACTTGTAATGAATGCTGCATCTTGAATTACACCATTTTTAACTTCAAATCCTTTTTCATCTAACTGTTTTTGTAATTCTTCCCATATAACATCGTCAATTTCATTTTCAACCATTTTTTCTCGAAATAACCAAATTGTAGATTGATCAGGAACCTTGTCTGGAAATCCTAAAAACTTTAAAAAAGAAATTCTATCATTTGCTTGCTTTTGAACTTCAAAATCAGATAAACCATACCAAGTTTGTAAAACCAACATTTTTAACATAACAATCTCATCATTATTAGGTCTACCACCTTTTTCAGACTGATTATCATACATACTTTTAATAATAGGCCTAAAAAC
The DNA here is from genome assembly GCF_001639295.1 of Methanobrevibacter curvatus. Lineage (GTDB taxonomy): Archaea > Methanobacteriota > Methanobacteria > Methanobacteriales > Methanobacteriaceae > Methanoflexus > Methanoflexus curvatus. Next base: position 1,001 of record NZ_LWMV01000101.1, read on the forward strand.
TTCCCAATCAATAAGTGGATCAATATCAGCCAAACGATCACCTAACTCTTCAACTTTCGCATACTGTTTATTTATAAAATAATTATTCAAGTCATACATGGTATTAAATATATATATTATCCTATATAAACCTTTCTATATCAATTTAAAGAACACA
>NZ_LWMV01000102.1 GCF_001639295.1 Methanobrevibacter curvatus
TCAATAGAGTTAATGGTTAAATTAGAATTAGTGTAAATTCCACCACCATTAATAGCTTTATTGTCATTAAAACTAGATTTACCAGTAATAGCTGTAACTCCACCATTTAAATACAATGCACCACCATCATTGGATGCATTGTTTCCATTAAACTTAGATGAAGAAATTTGTAAGTTTTTAAGGGAATAAATAGCTCCACCACTGTCAGATGCAAAATTATCACTAAAATTAGCTGAAACAATACTTAATACACCATTAGAATAAATCGCACCACCGCTGACACCATTATTGGATGAGAAATTTGAGTTGCTTAGTATTCTAGTTGTTCCTCCATTGATATATAATGCTCCACCATTATTAGATGCATTATTTTTGCTAAATATGGAGTTAGAAATATTTAAATCCTTAAGAGCATATATGGCTCCACCATTATTTGCATTGTTAGATATAAAATTAGATTTAGAAGAAATGATTATTTGACCATTTGCATAAATTGCTCCGCCAGAGGTGGTAGCAGTATTTTGTGAGAAGTTAACTGCATTAATTTGTAAATCATTTAAAGAATAGATTCCTCCGCCGTCTATAGCAGAATTGTTTTTAAATGTAGAGTCATTTAGATATTTAATTGGAATTATAGTATGAATTGCTCCACCCATGTTTGTGGCAGTATTGGAGTCAAAGATTAAGTTTTTTAAGATGATTATTTTGTTGTCATTAGTGGTTCTGTTGTATAATTCTAATGCTCCACCGTTATTTGCTTTGTTAGAGGTGAAGTTAGAGTTTAATATTGTGGCTGTTCCATTAAATATGAATATTGCTCCCCCTATACTGTTTGCATTATTTTGATTAAATATGGAGTTGCTAATAGTTACTTCGCAATCAGAGATTCTGATTGCTCCACCTATATTTGCACTGTTATTAATGAATTTACAGTTTATGATTTTAGTTCCTGTTCCACTGGCTATGGAAATGGCTCCTCCGTCATTTAGGGCGAAATTGTTAGTAAATGTTGAGTCTATGATTGTTAAATTTGTTGTACCAGATCTTATTGCTCCTCCTTGAACAAAATTATCTGTGCCTGGTTG
>NZ_LWMV01000103.1 GCF_001639295.1 Methanobrevibacter curvatus
TTAAAATTTTAAATTGAATAGCAAATAAAACTAATTTAGTAAAAGTACAATTGTATAATTTTGTAAATTTAAATTAAAGGTCAATTAAATCGAAATATTTAAATATAATGAAATATATATTGTTATTTAGTGATTACAATGAATATTCCACTAAATCCCGATTTAAATGACCCGTATTGGAATTTGTTTTCCAAAGTAGTTAAACTTATCGACTCTAGACAATTCAACAAGAATTAGCTAGAAATAAGCTAAGTAATATTAAAAGACATCAAATCATGTTAAAAATAGTTTTATTATCTTCATTTTTTGAATTATTCGTGTCTGATACTTTTAATCAAGTAAAAAACTCTGATAAGCTCAAAAAATTTTTAAACATTGATGAGCTTATTAGTTTAAAACAAATAAGAGAGATTTATTCTCGTGAAGATGCTGAAAAATATCTTGAATTAACTTTAAAATCCTTAAACAAGCTTCAATTTAAAAAAATAAGAAAAATTAAAACAATTCTACTAGATTCCACACCTTTACTCCTTGATTTAAAATTCAATGGAAGATACATTTCAACACAAACTTGCTTAGATAAAGACTACAAAAGAGGCTATTCAACATCTAAAGGACACTATGCAGGATTCCAAATGACTATAGCAATTGATCATGACTCATTAAAACCATTAGCCATATTAATACATCCAGGATCACCTCATGACACAAAAATGTTCGATGAAATATTGTTTGAACTGCAAAGACGAAGAATACTCCGTGAAGGACAACTTATATTGGCTGATATAGGTTTTTATAGTGCAAATAATTATTTAATTGGAGTTAATAAATATAAAATAGTTCCTTTAATCTTTGCAAAAAAGAAACCAACTATAGAAGTTTTAAAAGACAAAATTACCAACCCTCTAGATTATTTTGACTTTGAAAACAAAGCTGGAGAGATTTACGAATATTTAAGAGAAAAACTCTTCGAAATACTACCTAATTGGAAAGATTTTCGACGTCCAAGATGGAAAATCGAAAAAGTTTTCGAATTCCTCAAAATAAACCTAGAATTAGG
>NZ_LWMV01000104.1 GCF_001639295.1 Methanobrevibacter curvatus
CTCCAGTACCATTCAACTGAACAATTAAACTAATAATATAAGAATCACCATTTAAAATACTTGAAATAGTCCAATTAACAGCTTGACCCACACGAGTATAGCTTCCATTAGCACTAACAAAAATCAACCTATCATCTAAAACATCAGTAATATTCACATTAGTCGCAGTATCAGGACCACGATTAGTCACATTAATAGTATACTCAACTAAAATACCATTCAAAACAACACCAGTAACATTCACAGTCTTAACAATACTTAAATTAATGGCTGGAAGGACATTGATTGTTTCTATATTACTTATATTATCTCCAATATTAGAAATATTTGTGTTGTTAACTGTTACATTGTTTTCAATATATCCAGTTCCAATGGCTTTTACTATTAAAGAAATAATATATGAGTCTCCTGGAGCTAAATTAATGATTGTCCAGCTAATGATTTGAGAATTATTGGTGTAAGTTCCATTGGTTTGGTCAAATATTAGTTTGGAGTCTAGAATGTCTGTAATGTTAATGTCTGTAGCATTATTTCCATGGTTTGTAACATTTATTGTGTAGTTCACATATTGGCCATTTAAAAGAGTTGTAATGTTGGCTGTTTTACTGATAGAAATATTTGCAGAAGGTGAAACATTGATACTTACTTCTGCATAGTTGTTACCAGAGTTGTTTTGGCTTGTATTTAAAGTAACATTGTTTGTAATGGTGCCTGTTCCATTTACTAAAACAGTTATAGTTAAGCTTGCAGATTGACCAATTGGAATCTCATTAATATGCCAAATACCTGTGTTAGGGCTGAATGTACTTTGAGGAGATTCTATATGTGATTGATAAATTAGCTGACTAGGTAAGGTTTCATTAACATAGACATCTACGGCATCATCATTACCTGTGTTATTAACTATTATAGTGTAATTAATCATTAATCCATTAATAACATCTCCAGTAACATTAACTGTTTTAGTTATGGTTAAATTAACATCTTCAAAGGAAGTAATTTCTATAAATGAGCTATTATCTCCAGTATTAATTTGATCTATGGCAGTTAAGTTAACTGTGTTGATAATTGTTATATTTGAGCCATCGACCCTAACTGTGATATTTAAGACAACTGTGTCTCCATTTGTAATATTATTTATAATCCAAATACCTGTGTTGTTGTCATAACTTGTTCCTGTAGTTAAAGAGTGACCTATATAAGTTAAATTGCTTGGTAGGATATCTGTTAAGTTTACTCCTGTAGCATTGTCAGGACCATTATTGGTAACTGTTATAATATATTTTAAAACTTCACCATTAAATATAACTTGAGAAGCATTGACTTTTTTTGTAATATTTAAATTAACAGCAGGCAATATAGTGATATTTGTTTGTGATGAATTGTCACCTGTGTTATTGTCAAGCGTTGTTACATTAGCATTGTTAATGACAAATCCTGAGTTATTTGCTCTAACTACAAGAGTTAAAAGGGCAGATTCACCAGCTGTAAGATTTAGCTCCCAAACACCAGTAAGATTGTTGTATGTTCCATTTGTAACAATAACTTCTAACAATTCTAAATGGCTATAATTAAGTAAATCTGTGATATTTAAGTCATATGCATCTCCAGAGCCTTTATTTGTTACATTTATAGTGTAGTTGAAAGTTTGATTGTTTAAAACAGTTCCATTTTTTGTATTTAGTCCATTAATGTTTGCTGTTTTATTTACAGTTAAATTAAATTCACTGTAAGCATTAAGGAGGTAGATAGGATCTTCATTGTCTCCACCAGATTTAATATATGCAGTGTAATTTAAATGAGTTAAAATAACATTAAATGAAGCACTACTAATTCTTGAATCACCATAGTATCCTTGCTCTTCACTTCCATTAGGATGGCCAAAGGTAACATTAGCCACAAAGTAAGGTAAAAGTAAAGGATTATTACTTACATTTGAATCATTTAAAGTGAAGTTGTAAGATAAAATAGCAGTAGTGTAATATGGATAGTTTTGAGTAACATTGTAAATACTACCATTAGCACCATTTAAATAATTTTTCATTACATAATAATTACTTATTATAACTCCAAAGGATAAACCAGTTATATTATTCTGACCCCACCAATTTAAATTAGCATCATTACCTGAAACAACACTATACAAATTAAAACCAATACTACCATTAGTATTGTTAAAAATACGGTTATAATTAATAGTATTAGTACCATTTTCAATAATTATTCCATTTAAATTGTTTATAATATTAGAACCAGTAATACTATTCTCAGTACCATTAAATAGAGCAGCAATATTATTGCCCATAATATTAGCACCAAAAACATTATTATTCGTAGAATCAGCACCAAATGTTATAGCCACAGCACCATTACTGTGAAGTGGTCTAGTATAATCTGTAAAATTACCTGTTAAACGATTACCATTAGTATTACTAGTAAATATAAATCCACCATTTTCATTATTACCAAAACTGTCAACTGCAGTATAATTAGCACGATTACCGCTTATAGCAACAGCATACTCGTTATCAGTAATAGTATTGGTATTGTTTAAACCAACAATAGTATAATTCAAATTATTTAAAATAAATTGGATCCCTACAATATTGTTAACAATACGATTAGCAGATAATGTGAAGTTAGTGGTAGCTAAACCAACAGCATGACTATTACCTGTAAAGTTAGAATCTTCAATCACAGTATTAATACCAGAAGTAAAAACACCACCACCATAAGCAGCATTGTTATTAGTGAAATTAGAACCACTAACATTAAAATTAAAAGCATTATTAAAGATAGCACCACCCTGTACAGCATTATTATCAGTAAAATTAGAACCACTAACACTCACATTAGTACCACCATTATAGATAGCACCACCATAACCTGCTGCAGAGTTGTTAATGAAATTAGAGCCACTAACACTCATATTAGTACCACCAACATTACTGTAGATAGCACCACCATTATTACTAGCATTATTATCAGTAAAATTAGAACCACTAACATTAAAATTAGCAGCATTATTAAAGATAGCACCACCACTAACTGCATTATTATCAGTAAAATTAGAACCACTAATACTCATATTAGTACCAGCATTATTGTAGATAGCACCACCATTACTAGTAGCAGAATTATTAATAAAATCAGAACCACTAATATTCATATTAGTACCGCCATCATTGAAGATAGCACCACCATAAGTAGAAGCATTATTACCCCTGAAATTAGAATCACTCACAGTAAAATTAATACCACCAGCAGGAGAACCAGTAGCACTATTATAGATAGCACCACCACTAGATGATGCAGTGTTATTAGTAAAATTAGATTTAATTACATTAAAATTATTAGCAACATTATATATAGCACCACCATTAATTGCATTATTATCAGCAAAATATGAATCAGTCACCCTAAAATTAAGATCACGATTATCATTATTAAAAATAGCACCACCAGAATAAGATGCATTATTACCAATAAAAGAAGAATTAGTTACACTAAGATTAGGACTATCACCATTATTATAAATAACACCACCATTACCATGAGTAGTAGAATCACCCAATGCATTATTACCAGTGAAAATAGAACCACTCACATTAAAATTATCGCCACCATCGTTATAAATAACACCACCATTAATAGTAGCATTATTACCAGTAAAAGTAGAACCAATAACACTAAAATTATCACCAGAATTAAAGATAACACCACCATTAGTAGCATTATTATCAACAAAATTAGAACCACTAACATTCATAAAATTACCACTATTTAAGATAGCACCACCATAGGTAGTAGCATTATTATCAACGAAAGTAGAACCACTAACATCCATAAAATTGCCAATATTGTAGATAGCACCACCAAAGGTAGTAGCAGTGTTGTTAACGAAATTAGAATCACTAACATTCGAATTATTGCCTTCATTAAAAACAGCACCACCCAAAATAGCATTATTACCAGTGAAATTAGAAGCACTAACAGTCAAATTAGCAGGAACATTATAGATAGCACCACCACTACTAGCAGCACTATTATTAGTGAAATTACAACCAATAACCTTCAAATTAGCACCCTGCCTATTATAGATAGCACTACCAGACATCCTTACAGTGTTTCCAGTAAAGTAAGAATAACTAACAGTCGAATTAATACCATCATTATAGATTGTACCAAGACGACTAGCATTATTGTTAGTAAAATTACAACCAATAATATTAGCACCAGTATTACTATTATAGATAGCACTGCCACCTAGACCACCAGATATAATATTCAAACTATTGTTAATGAAATTAGAACCACTAACATTCAAATTAATGCCATAATTAGAGATAGCACCACCACTATAATTACCACTGTTATTAGTAAAATTAGAACCATCAACATTCAAATTATCACCAACATTATATATAGCACCACCAGCATAAGCCCTGTTATCAGTGAAACTAGAACCACTAACATTCATATTAGGGGCAGTATTATAGATAGCACCACCACCGACACTACTTGAAGTACTAGATGCATTGTTATTAGTGAAATTAGAACCACTAACACTCATACCAGTACCAGAATTATAATTAGAAATAGCACCACCATAAGTAGCATTATTACCAATGAAAATAGAACCACTAACACTCGAATTAACACCATTATTAAAGATAGCACCACCATCACCAGTAGCAGAGTTATTAGTAAAATTAGAACCACTAACATTAAAATTATCACCAATATTATAGATAGCACCACCATTGCTTGCATTATTACCAATAAAACTAGAATTAACTACACTAAAATTAGCACCAGTGTTATAAATAGCTCCACCATTAAATATTCCACTATTATAAAAACCAATACCATTTGTGAAAGTTAAATTAGCTATTTTTACATTATCTGCTGTTGTATTGAATATTCCATTTAAACCTTCACCATCAAATATTGGACTGCCATATTCACCACTTAATGTAAGGTTATCGTAAGTGTGATTTAATGAGATGTTTGTATTAATTTTTGATCCAATATAGTTTGCTGCTCCACTAGTGTTACCTGCAATATGAATTATTGCATTAGATATGTTATTTTGAGCTATTATTTGAAGTGCTGCAGATAAATTTTGAAATGCATCAATCCAACTAGTTCCATCAAAATTACCTGTAAGTTGTGAAGAGTTTACATATAAGTCATTAGAATAAACTTTTAATGTTCCATTTAAAATGTTAATGTCATAGCCTTGACTACCTGTATAATTACCATGAACTGGAAGTGTTCCAGGGAGATTTGGAGTATATGTAATATTAGCTTTTCCTTCATTAACAGTAGCATTTCCAATATATATGCCATTTACATAGAAGCTAATATTTTGACCAGTAATGGTATTACCCATATCATCTGTTAAATTAGCAAACAAAATAATTGGGTTACCTAATGTAATGTAAATAGTGCCATTATTTATATAAGTTAAGTTTAAAGTCCCAGCATTTCCAGTATTATAAATCATTTGACCATTTGAAGCAGTGTTTCCAGTCATTGTATTTTTTGATAAAGTAAGATTTCCTGCATTATAAATAGCTCCACCATTATTAGCTGTATTATTAATAAAACTAGAATTACTCACACTAAAATTAGCACCAACGTTATTATAGATAACACCACCATAACCAGAAGTACCAAGTGCATTATTACCAGTAAAAATAGAACCATTCACAATAAAATTACCACCACCAGTATTATAGATAACACTACCATTAGTTGCATTATTGCCAGTAAAAGAAGAATTAGTTACACTGAAATTAGCACCATTATCACTATAAATAACACCACCACTACTCGCATTATTACCAGTGAAACTAGAATTACTCACATTAAAATTAGCACCATAACGATTATAAATAGCACCATAACTAGATGCATTATTACCAATAAAACTAGAATTAACCACACTAAAATTAACACCAGTATTATAAATAACACTACCATTAGTTGCACTATTGCCAGTAAACTCTGAACCATTCACAGTAAAATTGCGACCAGTATTATAAATAGCACCACCACTACTTGCATTATTACCAGTAAACTCTGAACCATTCACAATAAAATTAGCACCAATATTATTAAAAATAGCACCACCATAACTAAATGCACTATTGTTAGTAAAACTAGAATTAATCACAATAAAACTAACACCACCGACAGCATAAATAGCACCACCATAACTAAATGCACTATTGTTAGTAAAATTAGAATTAACCACACTAACATTACCACCATTAATATACATAACACCATTATCGTAAATAGCACCACCATAATTAAATGCACTATTGTTAGTAAAAGAAGAATTACTCACCGCAAAATTAGCACCACCACTATTATAAATAGCACCACCACTACTTGCATTATTACCAATAAAAGAAGAATTAATCACCGCAAAATTAGCACCACCACTATTAAGAATAGCACCACCACTACCTGCATTATTACCAATAAAAGAAGAATTAATCACCGCAAAATTAGCACCACCACTACTAAAAATAGCACCACCACTACTTGCATTATTACCAATAAAACTAGAACCATTCACAATAAAATTAGCACCATAAATGTTAAAAATAGCACCATAAATTTCCATGGTAGTAGAACCATCAAAAGGTAATGCAGTGCTATTAGTAAAACTAGAATTAATCACACTGGAATTAGTAGCATTAAAATTATAGATAACACTACCCCTACTTGCATTATTACCAATAAAACTAGAATTAATCACAGTAAAATTAACACTATTATTATTATAAATAGCACCACCATTACTAAGTGCACTATTGTTAGTAAAACTAGAATTACTCACACTAAAATTACCACCACCAGTATTATAAATAGCACCACCACCACTTGCATTATTACTAGTAAACTCTGAACCACTCACATTAAAATTAACACCACCAACATTATAGATAGCACCACCACCAGAAGCATTATTACCAGTGAAAACTGAATCACTTACACTAAAATTAACACCACCATCATTATAGATAGCACCACCCTTACTAATAAGATCAGTAGTAGCATCATTATTAATAAAGTTAGAACCGCTAATACTAAGATTATTACCATGATTATAAATAGCAGCACCAATATCAGTAGCAGTGTTATTGGTGAAATTAGAATCACTAATACTAACATTAATACAATTAACATAAATAGCACCACCACTAGTAGCATTATTATTAGTGAAGCTAGAATCACTAACACTCATATTAGGACCAGTAGTACTAGCATAGATAGCACCACCAGGTCCAATAGCATTGTTACTAGTGAAATAAGAACCAGTGATATTCGTATTAGAACCAATATTATAAATAGCACCACCACTAGTAGTAGCACTATTATTAATGAAATTACAACCACTAATAATCGTATTATTACCTACAATACGGATAGCACCACTACTACCAGCATTATTACTAGTAAAATTACAACCACTAATATTCAAGCTAGATGCAAAATAGTTAGCATGGTCGATAGCACCACCACCACTACCAACATTATTACTAATGAAATTACAATCACTAATACTCGCATTATAAATGTTAAGAATGATAGCACCACCATTACTAGTAGCATTATTACCTGTGAAATTACAACCACTAATATTCAAATTACTAGCTGGAGTTTCGATAGCACCACCACCACTCATAGCAGAGTTATTAATAAAATTAGAACCAATAATATTCAAATTAGTAGCTCCACCTAGAACAGCACCACCAGAAGTAGCGGTGTTGTTAATGAAATTAGAACCACTAATACTCAAATTAACACCACCATTATAGATAGCACCACCATAGCCACCCTCTGCAGCATTGTTAATGAAATTAGAATTACTAACAACCATATTACTACCATTATTCCAGATAGCACCACCACTACCAATATCACCATCAGAGTTAATACCAATGTTGTTAATGAAAGTAGAACCACTAATACTCAAATTAACACCCCTATTATATATAGCACTACCAGTACGTACTCCAGGACCATTAATAAAACCATCACCGACATTGTTAGTGAATATACAATCGATAAAAGTCATCGTTGTTGTAGTGTAATTATTAAATATTGCTCCACCTCGTGTGGCATTTCCATTTGCAAATGTTATATTTATAAATGTAACATTCAAATTACCATTTATAGTGAATATTCGTCTTTGTTTTCCTGCATCAATTACTACATTGGTAACATTCTTTCCTTGTATTGTCACATTTCTGTTAATAGTTATTCCTGTATTGTTGGTTCCTGTGTAGTTTCCAACAGCTAAATTTATTATTTCGTTATTAGGATCAGTGAGGGCTTGCCTAATACCGCCATCAGTTGTATTGGTAATGTCAATTTCAATTGCAGAACTTGTATTTAAGCTAATGAACAACACCAACACAGTTAAGAATATTAATGTTATATGTGTTAAAAATTTTTTATATTTTATATTTTTATTAGAAATATTTTCACCTCAATTTTTTTATAGATTTTTAAAAAAGTAAATAGAGTAATACTGAATTAATTACATGATTGTTAAAATTTAAAAAGCTAGAATAATCTGTATTTAATAGATATTTAGAATAATCTGTTATAATTCCAAAATTGATAGAATCATTTCTTATATCAACTATTTCAAATGAAACAATGCCATTAGAAAAATAGTCTCTATTAGTAGAATAAGATTCTAATATGTCAAAAATAGAAGTTTCTGAAGGAGTTAAATTTCCGTAAAACTTGGTATTGTCCAAAATTTTGTAAAATTCATTTGAAGTTTCAAAGGAATTAAAATAAAAAATGAATCTATTGCCTAAATTTATCGAGTCAGAAGGTTCATCTTCATCATTATTGTCGTCGTCTGATGAACAATTTTCTGGGATTGATAATTTATCTGCATAAATTTTGGAATTATTTTTAGAATTATTAGATATATAAAAAAGAGAATTATTATTTTTAATTTGGTTTTCATTAAACAAAGCATATTTATTTTTAATTTCATTAGAAAAGTAGTCTGTAATAGAATAAGATCCTAATGTGTTAAAATTAGAGCTTTTTAAAGAAATTAACTTTCCACAAGACTTATTATTGTCCAAAATTTCGTAGAATTCATTTGAAGTTTCAAAGAAATTAAAATAAAAAATGAATCCATTGCCTAAATTTATCAAATTAGAAAGTTGATCTTCATCATTATAGTCTGATGAACAATTTTCTGGGATTGATAATTCATTTGCATAACTTTTGGAATTATTCATTAGAAAAACAGTCTGTATTAATAATAAATAAGAATCTAACATGTGAAAAGCAGAAGCATTTAAAGGAATTAAGTTTCCGTAAAACTTAGCATTGTCCAAAATTTCGTAGAATTCACTTGAAGTTTCAAAGAAATTAAAATAAAAAATGAATCTATTACCTAAATCTATCGAATCAGAAGGTTCATCTTCATCATTATCGTTATCATCTGATGAATAGCTTTCTGGGATTGATAATTTATCTGCATAAATTTTGGAATTATTATTTTTAGAATTATTAAATATGAAAAAATAAGAATTCTTATTTTTAATTTGGTTTTCATTAAAAAAAGTATATTTATTTTTGTATAAATCTACAGTAGAAAAATTATCGAGTAGATTTTTGTTAAAATGTCCAAAATTTAAATTTTTTTGAACTTTCTTATTTAATGATGTATTTGTATCATTATATATATATATATATATATGTTCTTTAACATGATTAGAAATAAGTAATTTACTCGCCGTAAAATTATGGGATCCAAATTCTAATTCAGTTAATTCATCCCAATCACTATCAAAACTAAAAGTATTCAATTCATTGCTTCTTTTATTATTATTATTATTATTTTTTTGTTTAACAATAAAAGATTCTGAACCGGTATTAATTAATTTATTGTAATTTACTAAAAAGGTTACAAATTCTGAATCAAAGCCCATATTAGTAAAAATAAAATTTTTATAAAGTCCATTAGAATTGTTTATCCAATTAATATCATCTAAAACTTTAGATAGATTTTCATTTAATTGGTTTGTATTTTCTTCAGCAAAGTTTAGTGTATTATTGGTTAATAAATTTGAAGTATTAAATAACTGTTCACTAAAAGCTTGTGAAACATTAGTTAGGATAGAATTAGATTTATAACTTAAAGCATGGGAAGCATTAGCATTTACAGGATTTTCATTAGATAAAGCAAATATATCCTGGAAACTATCTTCATCAGAATCAGTGTGATTACTTAAACTAAAAGAAATTCCACCAATATTAGAATTAGTTAAATCATTTTCTAAGTTATGTGTTGATTTATAATCAACGTTAACAGCATGAGAAGAGTTAGAATAAGAGATATGGTTATTAAAATCGACAGTTTGAGTTGAACTTGAATTTTCTCCAGCAGCTACGCTAACACCAATAGATATTGAAAAAATAGCTAAGACTAAAAGTATTAAACTAAGATATTTTCCTGCTTTATTAAAATTCATAGACGTTCAGCTTTTTAAAGTAGTATTATTAAATATATTAAAAACAATTAATTTTAAGTTTAAATATTATTATCTTATACATTAAGAGAAAAGCAATGTATTCTTCCTATGTAAGGTCTAATTTAAACAGAAATTATATTTGTTAATAAAAAAAGCTGAAAATATCTTGTTATATAAGTACTTTCATTTTTGTATTATACAATATAATAAAAAAAGTATAAACATAAAATTAGGATAAAATCTGGGAAATAAAAAGAGATAGATTTTAACTCATTAATTAGTATTCATACTAAGTTTATTTAAATTATATATGATGTTATATTTAAACTATATGGTTGTTTTAGCATGTACAAACTTGTACTTGTCATTTGAACATCTTCTTTTATTATTATTATTATTATTATTATTATTATTATTATTATATCATGCTAATTTAAAAATATAGAGTTTTTACAAGATAATAAATAAAACTAATCATTTAAACATAAATATTTCACTAAAAACTAAAAATTAGCAGAAATTAAAAAAACACTATTTTTTCAAAAATCAAAAAACTCCACATTTTTTTACAGACTCTATTTTTATAGTAAATACATCATCATTCAATAATACATTATGTGGTGTGTTGCTTTTTATTTGCATAAATAATAATACACACCACCATAATATTAATACTTTACAAACTACTAAAGTATTAGATAGATTCTTGTTAAAAAAATATCAAAAATTTTTGAAAGAAATAATTTTAAAAAAAAACTTATTTATAGAAAATAATCTTAAAATAAAACATGAAGAATCTTTTAAATATTTAGGGCTACAATTTGCAGATTTAATTGCAGGAAGCTTATTTCAATCATTACAAAATAATAATTCACATTTTATTGATATTATTAAGGATAAAATAAGTATTTTTGATTGCTTTTAAGAATATTTTTATATTCAATTATGTTTTTATATTAAAAAAAAGATGTTTTAAATTAATAAAAAAATTACTTATAAAATAAAATGCTTTATTTTCAACCTTTGATCAAACTTTTATTAAAAGTTTGTTTTTAAAAAGTTTGAAAGTAATATATTAAATTCATGAAAAACTAATTAATGGAATATAAATAATATACTGTATTAATCATTTAAATACTTAATCTTTTGAAAGCTCATAATATATAAAAGATTACTCTTTTGAAAGCTCAAAAAAAATTTGAATATTTTTATATTCAAAGATTTTTAAAAAAATTTAATTCAATTAGTAATTTATTAAGAATATAAATACCATAGTTATAAAAGAAAACACACAAAAAGAAAAACTAGTAGAACTAATTCAAGAAATATCAAAAACATAATTCAAACAAGCACAATAAAAAGCCTCAAAAAACCTAAAAGAGTATATTCAACAAAAAATAGAACTAATAACAGAAAAAGCTTATAAAAACAACAAGATTAAAAAATGAATAAAAAAAATTAAAAAATTCTTAAGTTGGCAGCAGTGTATTGTTAGTTTTATACTTACTTATTTCTATTTAAAATTTTAGATGAATTTACAATAATGTTTTTATACAAAAATTTAATTTATTATTTAATGCTTTAAATTGAGAAATATTTAGGCAAATATATAAATAAATAAAAACAAAAATAAAAACAATAAATTATAATGAGGTAAAATATATGCAAAAATTACCTATAGGAAGACAAGACTTTCTTACAATACGGGAAAATAATTACTTATATGTGGATAAAACAAAATACATTTATGAAATGATAAAAAATGGAGATATAAATTTTTTATCACGACCAAGACGTTTTGGAAAATCCTTACTTGTTAACACATTAAAAGAACTGTTTAAAGGGAATAGAGAACTATTTAAAGGATTATATATTTATGATAAATGGAATTGGGAAGAAGAATACCCTATAATACATATAGACTTTGGTGATGGAGATTACACCAGTATAAATAATTTAAAAGATACTTTAATAGATATTTTAGATGATATAGCTGAAAATTTTGATATAGAACTTAAAAGAATAACTATACCTAAAAGGTTTGGAGAATTACTAAAAAAGATTTATAATAAAACAGAGAAAAAAATAGTTGTTTTAGTAGATGAATATGATAAGCCTATTACAAATAATCTTACTAAAAATAATGTAAAAGAATTTCAAGAAAGACTTGGAGACTTTTATGAAGTATTAAAAACAAATGACCAATATATTAAATTCATATTTTTAACAGGAGTTTCTAAATTTGCTAAGGTCTCTGTGTTCTCAAAATTAAATAATGTAGATGATTTAACACTAATTGATGAGTTTAATTCTATCTGTGGATACACTCAAAAAGAATTAGAAGATAATTTCCACCCATTTATTCAACGCCTTGCAGATAAATTCCAAATATCCTATTTGGATACATTAGATAAACTTAAATCATTTTATAATGGCTACAGTTGGAATGGCAAAGAAAAAATATACAATCCTTACTCTACACTCTTATGTTTTAAACATAATGAATTTGGGGAAGAGTGGTTTAACACAGGTACTCCACATGTTTTGGCTGATTATCCTATGGGCACTTATAGCCTTAAATCTATTGCAGAGCCAAGTAGAGTTACATACAATGAACTTAAAAATCCAACTACTGAAAATATTAAAGAAGAAGTGCTGTTATTCCAAACAGGATACCTAACTGTAGACAATATAGAAATTGCTGAACGTGGAAAATTTTATGACCTGAAAATTCCCAATTTTGAAGTCGAAACTGCTCTTTATGAAAATCTCATAGCTCAATACTCTAAAATTTCTTATAATGATATTTTAGACTATGCAAATAAACTCTTAAAATACACAATTGAAGCTAACTGCACAAAAATAAAAGAAACACTAGGAGACTACTTATCACCAATACCTAATGACTTAAGAGGAAAAGACGAAAGATACTATCATACACTAATATTCATGCTACTCTACACAGCAAAAATACATGTACATAGCGAAGTACATAGCTACAAAGGAAATGCAGACCTAATAATAGAAGAAGACGATTATGTAATAATAATTGAATTTAAACAAAGCAATAAAAGCTCAATTAACTACATGATAAATGAAGCACTAGAACAAATAGAAAAACAAGAATACTCAAGACAATACAAAAACAAAAAAATCATAAAAGGAGCCATTGCATTTAAAAACATTGAAATAGGATGTAGAATAATCAAAGAAAATAATCCCAAATAGGAGAAATTAAAAAAATTAGTAAAAAGAGAGTGTCTCAATTAATATTTTTAAAAAATTTAATAAAAATATTTAGCATTTAACATCTAAATAGAACAAATTTAAAGTATTATAATATAGGACAACTCATTTATTACCTTTAAATTCTTTTTTTATTTTTTAATGATTATAGTCCAACACAAAATTTTGGAACAAAAATTTGTAGATCATATAAATACACTGCAAAAATTAGTGCAAAAAATTAAGTTTCTGAAAATAACATATGAAATTTAAAAAGATTGAAATTATATTTGAAAAAAGATGGAAAAATATAATGCAAAAACCATATAGAAAAAGAATAACTAGTAAAAAAAAAAAGACAAACAATAGAAAAAAGAATAAAATATGCAAAATAAGAAATTTAATAATAAAATGTTATAAGTGTTAAAAAGTTTTTTCTAAAAAACAGCTATTCCTTCTTTTTTCTGTTTTATAATATTTTGGCTGAATGACGATATTAGTTTTTTTAAAAATTTTGGAGGCTTTTGGAGTTTTTTTTATGTTTTTATGTTTTTCAATTTAGATTTTGAGGTGATTGGCAGAAATGATTTTTTAAAAAATATTAGAATCTAAATCAAATTTTTTATAGGTTTTTATTACTCCATGACTAATTTTTTGAAAAAAGATGAATAGCTATTTTTAGAATTATTTGTTTATATGTAAATTAGTGATTTAATGTGATAATGAGCATTGTTTGAGACATTAACCCATTAAACAGTCGTGGTTACTGCAACAACACATAAAAATCATTTGATCTTCTATACTATTACTTTCACAACTACACATAGAACATATTTTTTCAATTTTTATACACTTTGGGTTCATTTTTGTCTCCTTTATTTGATTATTTATTTTTTTAAAACAAACAATATTAAACCAATGAGATTATATGATTATTCGAGGTTTTTATAAGGTGTGGGTTCATTTAGGATAAGAACAAACTTTTTTCTCATTAATTTAAATTATCTATTCACATATAACTACTGATTTTTAAAAATTCTTTTATAAATTCATACAATAAATTTTATCATATAATAAATTTTATAACAAATTTTATAACAATTTTTAAAATAAATTTTATAACAATAGTTATATAACAATAGTTATATTTTCTTAGTATATAAAGGTTTTGTAAAAATAGATTTAAAAATTTTAAAAATTTTAAAATTTTTTTTATAGACTGGATAAGTATTAGTTTAATTTATCAAAAAAGAAAAAAATATGGAGTAAATATTCAAAGATAATCTATTTAATCTTATTTTAAAATATAAAATTTTAAATTAGAAATAAATGTGTTTTAATCTTATTTTTTATAGATATTTTAAAATTTATTAAAATATTAAGCTTTAATATCTAAAAAAGCAAATAAAACAAACAAAGTGAAGTTTTAAGAGGCATATTAAAATTATATTTATGTTTAAGCTAATTAAATTATTTTAAAAAGCATATTAATAAAATTTAAACTCTTATTTTTTAATTATAAAAAAAAAAAAAAACTCAAATTTCTCAAGCTTAATACATATATTTGATTTATTTATCATAATATGTTCTAATTTATAAAAAAAATCTAATTTAAAATATTAGGTTTTTGATTGAACTATCTTGCTTTTACCTTTCAAACTCATATTAATAAGGGTGTTGTTTATTTCTCCTCTTGATATTATTCCTATTACTTCATTATTTTGACTTAAGACTGGAATTATTTTGAAGTGGTGTGTAGAAATAATGTTCATTGCTTTTTCAAAGGTATCAATTTCGTTTAATGTGAAGAGTTTCTTTTTATTTTGTTTTATTATGTCATTTGCTGTGCCATTGATTTTTTTATTTAAAATATCTTGTTCGCTTTCTTCTTCAACATATATACTATAAAATAGGTCATGAGCTTCTTCTTTTGGAACAAGGTATCTGATTATATCTCCACTTGTTATAATATCAATAATTTTATTGTTTTCATCTACAACTGGGACACCATTGATTTTATTTTCATCAAATATTTCAAGCACATCCTCTATATTTGTACTTGCTTTGATTTTTATTACTTCTTTTACCATAAAGTCCTTTACTAAAAAGATGTTTTCCTCGAATTTTTCAAATACTTCATCAACAGCTGGGATATATTTTCTATTTAAATATAAAAATATAATAGCCACTAAAACAAAGAGTCCACCACTTATAAATGGTAGATTTGGAGCTATTCTTTCCCCTATAATTGTTGCTAAAATTGGAGCTATTGCTGAACCTATAAAACGAATAAAATTATATGCTGCTGAAGTTGTTGATCTATCATCCCCACCTATTTTTATCATAGCTGTTGTAAGTAATGTGTTAACATTTCCCATTAAAATACCTGAAAGTATAATACACATGACTAAAACAGGAATGTTACTTGTAAAAATCCCCATAATAAACAGCAAAATAACCAATAGAGAAAGAACATAGTAAATTGAATTAAATGTTCCAAAACGATTCCTAATCTTAGGTGCCATAAATACTGAGGACAGTGCAACAAGTACACCCCACCCCACAAATACCAAGCCAATTCCTTCTGCATTTAAACCTAAGACAAAAGGTGAATAAGCAAAAAGTGTAAAAAATCCAAAATTGTATAAAAATCCAAAGATTCCAAGAACAGATACATGCCTTTTTCCCATTAATCTAAATGGATCAAGTAACGATTTCTTTTTATAGGATTTTTTATTTGCTTTACTATTTTCTTTACTATTTTCTTTATTATTTTCTTTACTATTTTCTTTATTGTTTTGACTTTCTATTATATCCGAGCTTGGAAGCAAAACAAGTAGAAGAACAAACCCAATTAGCATTAAAATTCCTACACCAAAAAATGGAAACTTCCAAGACATTCCACCAAGTATCCCACCAAGCAAAGGTCCAGTTGAAAAACCTAATCCAACAGCTGTTTCATAAAGAATTATTGAACCGTGTTGACCACCACCTGAGAAATTTACAATAGCGGTTAAGGCAACTGCTACGAATAAAGCATTTCCAAGCCCCCAGCCTAATCTAAGAAATATGATTGTCCAGACATCATTTGAAAGCCCTGAAAGCCCTGAAAAAATAGCTATTATAACTACTCCAATAAGCAAAGTTCGCTTAATTCCAAGTTTATTTGAAATTACATCAGTTATTAACATTGCTACAGCCATTACACCGCTGTATGTGGTAAATAATAGAGCAACTTCTGTTTTACTTGCTCCAAGTTGTTCTGAAATAACTGGTAAAATTGGATCTACAAGTCCAAGCCCCATAAAAGAAGCGACAGCTGCAAAAAATATTGCCCATACTACTTTAGGTTGCTTAAACACATCTGAAAGTTTATTATTTGAGTTAGCACTTGTCATATTTGCCTCCTATTTAACTATTAAGATTATTCATTTAAAATTCAAAATTCTGTTTATTTTTATTTTTATTAATGATTAGAAAGTAAACAATTTATTAAAAATTTGATTGAAAAAGTTGTACTTTTTAAAATTTATCTGAGTTAAAATAACTAATTTAAAATTTGTAACAAAAAGATTATTTTTTATTAAATAATATTATTTAATAAATTTAAAGATTATTTATGTAATTTTAAAGAAATTGAAAATTTTTCTTTAAATATTGTAATTGATATAAAATACTTGATGTATTAATTATTGACATGTATTTTAATCATAAGTTTGTTGGTATTTTGAATTTGTATTTTATTATATTCCATAGAATATATTCGTGTCGATAAAATAAATTGAAATAGACCAAATATAATTCAAAGTGTATTAAATTATATGTTTTAATCTAAATAAATCATTAGTTAAATTAAAATTAGAAAAAAAGTAATTAAATAAAACTCAAGTAATGAACTAAGTTATTTATAAATATTTATCTAAAAATAGGTATGAATATAAAGAATGAAATTCATATAAAATAGAAATTATTAAATAATACATAATTAATTATATTCTTTATTATATTTAAAGCTTTTCATATTTATTTCAATTTGTGTGCCAAAAAAAAAAACGATTTTATTGATTTTAATTTTCACTTTATCCATATTACTATCTTGGGTTTGTCATAAATAGGTGAATGAGTGTCCATACTATCCACATAAATGCAAATAAGATCATGGTTATAATATTTTTTTAAATTTAAATATATACTGATAGGTAAACAATCATCTAAATACTACTATTTTTTTGCTGAATAGTAATGTAAATATTTATTCTGGTATGCACTCTTATTACAAAAAGGCATTAATTAATTATTTTAGATGATAAAAATGGCAATTATAGAAACAAAAATCAAATAGAAGATAACTATTTAGAAAAAATAGAAAAAAAGGTAAAAATGAGGTAAAAAGAAGGAACTTCACTTTTACAGAATTTATTAAAAATATCATAAACATGGAAATTGATACTAAAAATTGGTTTTGTTTCTGTATATTATTTATATGTAAAAGAAACCCTAAACCTAAATTTTATAAATACTTTTTATTTTATATCCATTTATATTTGTTTTGCTTATTTCTTTAATTATTTTATAGTGTGTAAAAAAATATGGATTTTTTTTTAAAAAAAAATGAAAAAAATTCATAAAAAATGACTTTAAAACCATTAATTTCTTTAAATATCTCTTCTAAGCAAAAAAATAAGAAATTTTCAAAAAGCAGGGATCTTGATAAAAAATATAATTTCTTAGTAAGTTATATAAAATAAAAATAAGAATAAAAAAATAAGAACAAAAGAATAAGAATAAAAAGAATAAAAAGAATAAAAAGAATAAAAAAAAATTAATAAAAAAATAAAAAAATTAAAATTTTAAAAATTTAAAAATTTAAAAATAAAATAAACTTCTATTTCTTTAATCTAACAGTAACTGTTACAGTTGCAGTAGATTTTGGGGCTAAATCTTTAAGTTTAAGCATCAACTTCTTAGATTTTGTTACATAAGTATATGTTATTTTTTTGGATTGGGTTTTTATGTAAGTTACAGATTTTGGTATTTTAAGAGTGCCAGAAATCGAACCTACCTTTGTTCCAGTATTTTTTATTGTGTAAATTCTTTGAATATATTTACCCACCTTTTTATCCACATATTTATAACTAATTTTAGCAAACTTTTTTGGATTAACAACTTGGATTTTACTAATACTTGATTTTGAATATAATGAATTTCCAAGATAATTAATATTTGCAGTTAAATTACCTTTTGGCAAGTTTGCAATTGAAAAAGTAGCTATTCCATTAGAATCTATAGTAGCTGTGTAAGTTTTTTTATTTATAGTTAATTCTATTTTTTCATTGAATAATGATATGCCATATTTATCTTTAAGGTTTACTTTTATAATGGCTTTACTACCTTGAGTAATTGCTTTTGTAGTAGCTGTTAAAATAGTTTCAGTTAAAACATCAGTATAAATTGCAGTATTTCCTAATCTTTTACCATTATCTGAGGATAAAATATTATTATAAATATCATCTTTAGATCCATTGGTACTGTTAATGATTTTTATTCCATAGTCACTACCTTGGGTATATATAGAAACAATATTATTTCCAGTTATGGTTGTATTTCCAGAGAATTTATAGAATATTCCTCCTTGACCAGTTCCAAGTGCATCATAGTTAAAAGGAGTATTAGCAGTATCATTTCCAACAACAACTATTTTATTATCTTTAATTAAGTCTCCAACAGCATCATATCCAGCATAGCCATAAACAGCTTGCCCATAACCAAAAATGACATTGTCTGTGACTGTAGTATTTTTAGCAGAAAATGTTTCAATTACATATACAATACTACCTTCAGCTTTAATATTATTGTTTATGATTTGGTTGTTAGCAGTTTTACCAGAACCATAATCTCCAACATATACTCCATAAGCAAAACTGTCTCCTTTAATATAAAGCTTATTGTTTGAAATTGTGGTGTTGTATAGATTTGCAATTGAAATTCCATTTCCATAGTAACCAGAGTCAACTTCAATAGTATTACTAGAAATTACATTATCTTTAGGGTTTGATCCAGACCCAGATAAGTCTACAGCATATAAATAAACAGAATTAGATGAATCAGCACCTTTTAAATAAATATTGTTATTTAAAATTTGATTTCTTGAACTATCTCCTTTAACAACAAGACCTGATAGGCTTAACCATCCACCATCAGAACCATCATAGTTATTAAGAATATTAATTTTATTATATTCTATAATATTATCATTAGATGAATCTATGATTAAAACATTTGAGTCACTTATAAAATTCAAGCCATTAATTAAAGTACCAGAGCCATCTTCGGTTATTTTTATACTTCCATTAGAAATTTTGTTATTATTATCAAAAGAATATACATTTAATTTGCGATCAACCACAATATTTCTATTTGATAAGTTAGCTATAAATATTGTAGCTCCAGTAGTTATTGGTGAAGTAGGTAATAAGTTTCCATCATCATCAAAAAAGCTTGAATATGAATTATCATCTATAATATATGAAACAGTGTTGTTACTTTGATTCACTTGCTGTGCTTGAGTAGTATTTACAATGTTATAAGTATTTGATTTAATCTTGTTGTTACTAATAAGAATATTATTTGAATTAGCAAGTAAGGTAATTGGAGCATTTCCTGAGGCAATTGAATCAGGATTATACCCAATAGAACTTATATCTCCACCAAGAGTAGTTATATTATTATTTGTAATATTTGCACCTTCGGTGTAGTATGTAGCTATTCCATAAACACCATCACCAATTCCATTAAGGTTGTTGTTGTCTATTGTAAGTTTAGTACCTAAAAAAGATTCTATTACATAGACCATAGATCCTTCAATCTTAACATCACTTCCAGAAATTGTAATGTTTTCTGCAGGTTCAAGGTTGGATGCATAAAGGTAACTATCAGTAGATATAATACCATAAGCAAATTTCTTAGACTTTACATCAATTTTATTATTTTTGATTATGGTATCCAATACTGTATCCATGCTTATTCCTGCAGCATAATCATTATCATTAGCTATTTTAAGAGTATTTCCACTAATAATATAGTTTTGAGGATTAGCATCTCCTTCACTCCAATAGGCATCAAAAGGAGTTATATATATCCCATAGAAATAAGGGACAGTTCCAGAACCATAAATGTAGTTATCAGTTAAGTTATTTTCTAATGTCCATCCATAAGCAACAATTCCATATAATGAATAACCTGAAAATGCATCTGTTCCTTTAACTTTAATGGTGTTGTTTGTTATTAGAGAATATGAAGCATATTGATTCAAAACAATTCCATTTTTATTGGTATTTTCAATAGTTAGTCCTTTAATTACAGATGCTCCAGAGTTAGCATTATCAAGAATAATTGTACCATTGACTAATTTACCTTTACTTTTTCCATTAATTGTAATTGATTGATTTATAGTTAAATCCTTATTATTTAAGGTCCCTTCTATATTTAAAACATCTCCGTCATTAATGGCTCCAGGTAATATTCTCCCACTAGCATCGAAGTATTTATTATAATTTTCATTTGTGATGTTGTAATCAGCAGCACTTACAGCTGTTACAGATAGGCACATCACAGTAAGTAAAAGCGAAATTACAAGAATTTTCATTTTCACATTATTTCCTCCATTTGAAGTATTTATAAAAAATCAAAATATGAAAAATAATTTAAAATATCTAAATTTATTAATGTTTAAGCTATTTTAAATTATTTAAGGTTTAAATTATTCAAAACTCAATTATACAATATTTTAAAATTCCATTAAAAAAAAATAAGACTTAAATTAGTTTTTTTCATAAATGAAATAGTGCTAAATAAAATATTACTAAATAAAATTAAATAATTATTAAATAAAATATTATTAAATAAAATATTATTAAATAAAATTAAATAATTATTAATAAAAAAATTATTAAATTATATTTTATAAAAAATAAAGTATAATTGATAAAATATTTAACAAAAAGACTATATAAATATTTCCATATGATTTTCTTGAAAGGATTGTGCATCAATTCGAAAATCTAAGTTTCTAAATTTAGTTAATTAACTTAAAATTAGAATTATAAAGTTATAAAAATTTTATTATAAAAATAAATATAAATATTTAATAAAATTCTGTTTTAATTAATATTAATCTATATTTACTAAAAATAATTATTTTTAAACATTTAATTTTATTATTCTTTAAAATATTTAATTCAAGTTTAACTAATTAATATAAGTTATTTACTAATTAGAAGAACCTTTTAAAAAAAGGTTCATCAAAAGGCTTTCTCAAAAATAAAGAAAACTAAGTTAAATATAAGTTATTTACTAATTAGAAGAACCTTTTAAAAAAAGGTTCATCAAAAGGCTTTCTCAAAAATAAAGAAAACTAAGTTAAATATAAGTTATTTACTAATTATAATTATTTTTAACTATTTATTTTTAATAAAAACACATATTAATACTTTAAATACATTTTAACATATTTTAATTAAATATCTATTTTCATAAAAAATAATCATTCCACAGCCTCTAAAAGAACAAACAAATAAAAAATACTTAAATAATCTTAATTATAAAATATTTATATTAAATTTTTTTATTAACTTTTTTTTTAAAAAAAAATGCAAAAAACAGAAAGTGATTTCAAATGGTAAAAAATAAAAAAGAAGAACTTCCCACAGACGATAAAAAAATTATTGCAGAGTTAATGGATAAAATATCCTCAATGAGTGAAGAAGAACTCAATGGACTTTTTGAGGAATTAAATAATAAAATTAATGAGGACATCGATTTTGAAGATGATACCGAGTCTTATGACTATGATGATGAAGAATTTGATGAACCAACTTCTAAAGAAATGTTAAAAGAAGTCTTCTCAAATCTATCTGCATCTGAAGACCTTTCTGAAGAAGAAACTAAGAAAAAATTAGAAGAATTTGAAGAATTATTCGAGTACGGTGATAACATAGAAGAGGATGAAAATGAAAATGATGAATTAAATGACTTTTTAAGTCAGTTTAAAGATTATGTTATCACAGAGAACACTTTCAACAATGAAAACATTCTCATAAATTTTGATGAATATCTTTTACTAACCCTTGTAGAAATAAATAACTTTATTAACTACGATGAAACCCAAAGTAAAACAGCTCTCTTAGACTCTGCAACAATTTTTACTGAGAAATTAGGCATGCTTAACAACACATACAATAAAAAAAATAAAAATAGCTCAAGTATGGAGTTAATAAACAAAAAAGAGGAATCACTTATTAAAAAAAGCATTTTAAACAGTGCAAATATTGTTGAAAATTATAAAAAGCATGTGAAATTAGATGAAACAATAGAAGAATTGATTGAAGAAAATGGACTTTCTGATGAAGATGCTGAAAATATTAGAGCAGATTTTATTGAAGAAATAGCCAATGTCAATGGATTAATAAAAAGTATCGAAGATAAGCTTGAGGAGAATCAAAAATTATATGAAAGCATAGGAAATTACATGGAAGGACTTAGAGTAATGGGTAAAAGTGATGTAGATGGAGATTTATATAATAAAGTATTAACTGGTTTATTAGATAACTTTGAAAAATCTGTAGAAAACTTTGATACAATTGGAAAATCAATAGATTATCTAAAAACCATCAATAAAGTAGAATAATGGGAAAATTTAATCATTCATTCTTTAAAAAAAAAGATAAGAATAAAAAAATTTAAAAAATAAGAGTAAATAAAAGTAAAAAAAAATTAAAAATAATAAAAAAAACAATAAACACCAAACAAAGAGCAGATAAATAAATCAATATTCATCTACTCTACCATAATCAGTTTACCCGTCTTAGGATCTTTGTAGACTTTTCCCATTTCAACATAGCTCTGTCCAGAGGAGTTAGAAGTATCTGGTGTATCATTTAGCTTTTCTCCCTGATTTATTTGAGAAACTTGTTGCATAGCTTCCATTGTTGATTTTTTCTGTTCTGAAGACATGTCATCGTTAAAAACAACTGATTGCATGTTCCAAGACATAACTAAAAATATTAAAAGTCCAACAGAAATAACAAGCATAGCATCCACAAGGTTCGTTGTTCCAGCCATTGGGTCTTCTTCTTCCCTTTTTCCTCTTTTAGATTTTCTTCTTGCCATTAAATCGCCTGCAATTATATAAAAAAGATAATTTTAAAAATAACTCTATTTCAATTTTCATAGAACCCTAAAACAGCATCAGATAATGCATCTAAGTTTGCAAGGTATTGATCATACCATCTACTTCTAATTTTTGATACAACATAAGCTACTGCCCCTGCAGCTATTCCTACGACTGTAGTATCAAAAGCTACAATAATAGCTTGTGCTAATGTATTAATATCCCCACTTCCAAGTGCTGCAAGACCTGGTCCCATTGGAATTAAAGTTCCCATTAAACCAAGAGTTGGCCCTATGCGTGTCACAATATCGGTTTTTTCAAGAGCTTTTTCAACTTTATCCTCTTCATTTTCAATCAATCTTCTTGCAAGTGCACCTCTTTGTTTAGAGTTTAAATTCTCTCTTTTAGCAAGATCTGCAAGTATTTTCTTCTGCATACTTGAAATTTCTGCTGAATCAATAATTTTAAGAAGTTCTTGTGAACTTTCTGCTGTAGATATATCATCTATAATATCTCGAATTTTAGTTACAGGAACCTTTTTCCTTGAAGTGTACTCTGAAATAAGTCCTCCAAGAGTAATAACTGCATAAACAACAAAGATCAACAACAAAACAATTACAGGAATTAACAAACTCTGAGAAATCACATTCAAAGCTGAAGTTAAAAAATCAGTTCCAGGAATACTCGCTACCATAAAAACACCAAAATAAAAATATGAATTAAATTATGAACATAAAATATGAATACAAATTATATAATTAAAAAATTTACCAATTCATTGTTAACTAAACATAATACATTATAAAATATTAAAAATATTAAACTATTTATTTAAAAATCAATTATTTAAAAAGAAATATATGAAGTAATAGATGAAATAATATATGAAACTAATAGCTTCATTCAAATAACCTATTCTTCTTGCTTATCACTACACCAAAAATTAATAGAACAATCAATATAACAATAACCCAAATAATATAGCCTGTATTTTCAAGAGTTATAGCACCCATACTCTTGCCTAAAACTGAAGCTATATTAGGTATAACAATAGCTGAAATTAAAAAGTAAATACCTAAGAAAAACATAAAGTTCCCAAGAATTACAGGATATGGTTTTTTAATATAAGATATAAGTGAATTAGAAGCAAAATAAGTGATTAAAATAGTCAAAGCTAATGCAACAGCTACATAAGGACTTAAATCATTTACACCTAACCCTACAGTTGGAGCAACCAGCAATATACTAGCTACAATTGACATAAAACAACATGGACAAGGAGCAACAATGGCAAGAGCCGAAGCAGACGAAGTATTTTTTTCATGAACTTTCCACTCCCTAACAGTTAAAAGACCTGCACTTATCATGATTACAGCCATAATAAGGAAAAAAACAGCATTGTAACCATAAACAAAATCAACAACTTGAGAAGCAAATAAAGAAGCTATTCGAGTGATTAGATAAACTCCCACTCCATATAAACAAGAAATTATCAAAATGATTTTTTTAGAATAGTTAGCCATTCCAGTTGCCAGACCAATTTTAATTCCAAAGACTAAAACAGAAGCTATTACTCCCACTTGCCATAAAATATTAAATGAATCCATAAAAGTTCCTCTTTTTATGTAGTAAAATAAATATTACTGCCAAAATATAGTTAATTTAAAGATAAATCATAAATATTCAGGATTTTTTAATTAATATATAGTTAATATTAAATAAATATAAAAATTTTAATAAAAATTAAATTTAATAAAAATAAATTTAATAAAAATGATTTAATAAAAATAAAGTAAAAATAATAAAATTAAAATAATAAAGTTAAACAGAACAACCAAAGTTATGATAAAATAAATAGATACTTTAGAACTATAAAAAAATCAAGGAACTAATATTCATCATCATCATTTTTGGTTTTTCTAAAATATCCAACAGCTATTAAAACCACTAAAACCAAAACTCCAGCAATGATGATTACAGGCATTGATGAGTCTTCACTACTACTTGAGCTTTTCTTTGAAACTTCATATGACTCACTACTTGATGAACCCTCAGCTTCTCCTGCACCTGTATCTTGATTGTTTTTAGATTTCTCCTCTTCTACAGATTTAGCTTCAGCAGATGGAGATGAAGAAGAACTAGGTGAAAGAGAATCAGAAGATTCAGAACTGCCTTTGCTACTACTATCTTTAGAATTTGAAACATCTGTTTCTACATTAGTTTCAGTGTAAGCAGAAGCCCCCAATGAAGATGCCTGTAATGCATCAGAATACTGTTTTTTTAAAGGATCAGATAAAGTTGACATTTTTATAACAAACTTATTAAACTCAATATTTGCACAAGTGTGGTGACAACAAGCAACTCCATAGGCAATTGTTGATTGGATGATTTTATTAGCTAGCTCACTTACAGTTTTAGAGTCTGCTTGCCACATTCCTTTCCTATTTAATTCAATTAAATATCCTGCCATAGATTGGACAGCATAAGAACTGTAATCAGAGTTAACCTCAAAGGCAGGATCTAAAATATTATTAGCCAAATTATTTATTAATTCACTGGAAAGTAAATTTTCTCCATCTATTCCATTAACAGCCATTTGAAAATCAAAGATATACTCATATTTTTTAGCATAGTTTAAATAACCTGCAGGAGTATTCAAAAGAGCATCTCTGTAAACTGGATTTAATACTGTAGACCTTATCTCAAAATCTAACTGTTCTTTCAAATTTCGACTAACCATATCATTTTTATTTCTAGTGTCAACAATAGCTGTATCAGGATTTCCACCAGAATGTTGAGAAGTTCCAAGCATACCACCAAACCAGTCAAAATAATCATCAGAATCTAAAAATCTCCAAGTACTATCTATATTTTGGCTTATTAAATCTACTTTTTTCAGCAAATATTCATAATTTGCTCTACTTGGGCTTACAACAACTCTGCCTTTCTCATCAACACTCCATGC
This sequence comes from Methanobrevibacter curvatus, assembly GCF_001639295.1. Lineage (GTDB taxonomy): Archaea > Methanobacteriota > Methanobacteria > Methanobacteriales > Methanobacteriaceae > Methanoflexus > Methanoflexus curvatus. The sequence goes on from NZ_LWMV01000104.1 coordinate 26,888, forward strand.
AAATGATACTCTTGAAAGATAAATCTCAGCCAAATCTCCCCTAATATTAGTAGAATTTTCCCATTTATTTGTATTTGGAAGATAGTTACTGTATCCAGTTCCTTCAAGAATGGCTCCAGGTAAACCAAAGATTCTATCAAGTGAAGGATTTTGAGCATAATGCTTTTTAACAAAATTCACAGATTCATTTTCACCTGTTGTATTGTAAAATACTAAATTAACAGCTGTTGTCATTAATTTAAGCCAATTATTGTTGCTTGTAACAGCACTTGCATAGGTATCAATTCTTGGACGATTGATAACTGTTCCATTTGATAATTTAATTTTTAAATCAGACAATGGAATTAATTTACATCCAGTAACAGTTCCAGTAGTGGAATATACAGGTTCAACCCCTAAAAGATATAAAAATTCAGCTATTCCAACACCCTCAGTTCTAAGAAGTTCTGTTCCCCAAATAATAAGACCAACAAGTTCGGGGAAAGCTTTATGTTTCTCATAGTAATCAACAACAATCTTATCAGCAATTTTCTTACCATTTTCCCAGGCAGCCTTAGTTGGCATTTTTGTGGTATCAACAGAGAAGACATTTTTACCAGTTGGAAGTACATCACCATATGATGGATCTGCTGCAAGACCAGGTAAAACATATCCTCCTTCCAATGCAGTCATTATGGCTTTCCATTCTTCATTGTTTAAAATTTGATTTATAGTGGTGTTAGCTAAAGTCAAGCATTCTCCAAATACACTATTTTTAGAAATTCCTTTTTGAGATAAATAGCTATCTACTGTTATTGATCCATTGACTAAAGCAGTGACAAAACTTGCAAAAAAGTCTTGAATAGCTTTAACTTGACTTATGTACTTGGTACTGTGTAACATGTTCTCATGATAACTAAGATTGTGTAGTGAAGGATACAAGTAATTTTTAATTTCATCATATACCTTTGTTTTAGATGAAACAATGGTAATTGTCTCATTTACCAATGCAGTTCCAGTTAAAATATATCCTAAACTATGTAGACCTAAAGTAATAACATCGTTTTGTAAGTCTTCAAGAAGTAGATGAGTTTTCTCAAGCCAATTGTCAAAACTTTCATTGGATTTAGGTCTATCAATGGCTAATGTTTTAGACAACTCAAGAATCATTTCTTTGTATTCTTCTGCTAAACTACTGTTAACATTCTTTGCATTATCATAGTTTGTAATGTAGGTATTTAAAGTAATTAAATCTCCATACAATGCAGATATCACAGTTGCTGGAGTCATGTGACTAATTACAAGTGCTCCTGCTCTTTCTTTAGCTACAAGTGCTTCACCAGGGTTTGAGACTATGTATGGATATATATTAGGAATTCCCATTAATTCAAAGGTCCAGTCATCATCTTGTAAGCCTATTGACCTTCCAGGTAGCCATTCTAAGGTTCCATGAGTCCCCATATGAATCATTGCATCGACTTTATAGGTCTCTTTTAACCATTTGTAAAATGTGACATACTGCTGATGAGGAGGCATTGTTAAATCATGATAATTTTCAACTTCTTCCCATCCTCTACTTGGTTGGAAGGTTATAAAAATATTTCCTACTTTTATTCCAGGAATTACTATATAAGAATCATTGTAAACCATTATTTTTCCAAGGTCAGCACCCCAATAATCAACTAAACTCTCTTGTAACTTAGGATTTAAAGAGTTAAAAAAAGCCATATATTGATTTAAATCAACAAGCTGTTGGTTTAAATTTAATTTTTCCCAATTATCTTGAACATATTTATTTAAAAGACCTGTTGCCCAAGTACCTTTATTACCAAATGCAGCCAAGATTGTAAAAAGTGCAGTGGAGTTTGGAATTTCATTTTTTTTCATGCCAATGTTATAACCAGCATCAGATAATTGTTCCAAAAGGTCATGCAAACTTTGGAAAACATCTAAGTAGGATGCCCCAATTTCTGCTTTTCCTGGAGGGTAGTTATAAAATATAACAGCTATTTTTTTATCCTTATTTTCCTTTTCTTTAAGGTTAACCCAACCAAGAGTAGTTTCAACTAATTTATCCACACCTGGTTGAATTATCTGTTCTTTTCCATCACCATCTAAGTAAGAAACAGCTATTGCTCCAAACACACCTTCAAAACTTGGAATTGTTACCGCATATGTCCATTCAGCTTGTGGACCAATTGCATTTTTGTAGCTGTACTCACTAATTCCATCAACAGCTTTTATTATTTCAATGTTCATCTTGGTAAACTCATCAATAGCTCCACCATTTTCTCCCATATTTCCAAAGTCTAGGGACCAACTGTAGAGAGAATTTACTGAAGCAAGTCCACGAGATGAAAATTCATCAAATCTTAAAAGTAATTCGGCCATAGAAGGATTAACCTCAAATTGGAATAAATTAAAAGTAGCTCTTCCCTTAGCCTCATATGATTTAATTAAATTATCAATAAGCTTTCCACCAGGATAATAGCTTGCAACAACTACAAATGAGTTATTTAATCCAGGTTTTGTTTTATTGTACCATGTCTCAAACATTTTATATAAATTTTCAGGTTTTGCATTAAGCTCTTGCCATTGAACATAGTTTTCACTGACCCAATTTAAACTACCTATGCCATCATGGCTGTATCCAGGATTTGCAAGTATCCATTGATTAATTAAACTGTCACTTGGTTTATACTCCCAAACCCCATAATCTGGATGATATAAACCCCAAGAAGACCTTGTTAATTTTGGAGTTTTATTGACATTCAAGGTAGGATTAACAGAAGTTTCTCCAAGTAAGTAGAATATGTAATTCAACATATTATTTAAGTTTTCTTTTAAGATAGTTGTATCATCACTATCTTTTACCTCTTCTGCCCTAAAATAAGAACCAAGATATGTATTTTCTATTGTATGTGGAGTGTTGTTAGCCGAATTTGCTCCAATAAAATTTAAGCCAAGAGAGTTTAAAAACTCTGTATCATAAATCCCAAAGGAATAAGCTATTTTAAAGTTGTTGTTAGCAGGAGTTCCATTAAATATATCACTTGGTAAAGATGATCCTGCTGCATACATATCTAAGTAGACAAAGTTAGCATGTTCTAACATCCACAATTTTTCCTGCTCTAAATCTCCCCAGTAATCTAAAAAATATATTCTTTTACTTAGTTTCATTAAAGAATCAATTTTTACCTTGTATCCACCATAAGAAGCTACAAAGGCAATATCTGGAACAAATGTATGATTAAGAGTAAGAGTGTTAGTGTTAGAAGATATATTTATTGCTTTAGAATAAGTTAAATAGCTTGAATAACTAATATTGAAAATATAATTCCCTGGATTTAAATTAAATATTATCTTTCCATTGACACCAGTTAAACTAGAATAGACAAGCTTGTTATTAGATTTGTTAAAAACTTTTACACTTGCATTCGGCAATATAAATCCATTTTCATTGTACTTTTTAGAACTTTCATTGTAAGCCTCTTTCACATTTATAATAACAGTAGGAGTGGTTTGAACACCAGATGACCCACCATAAGAACTTCCGCCCAAATAACTAAATGATAAACTTGAAATCCCAGCTTCAGTTCTAGGAGATGTATTATTGCCATTCCCGCCACTAGCAGCATAAACACTATTACAGACCACTAAAACTATTATTAATAAAAGCAGAATAGCTGTTATTTTTCCAAAACTTTTCATTTTTCTCACACATTAAATTAAGACAAATTTTAAGATAAATTGTAAAATAATTTTTGCAAATTTTTGTAATATTTTAATTAATTATTTTAACTAGTTTTAACTAGTTGATTTTTATTAAATTAATAAATTTATTTAATTAAACTAGAATATTTTTTATAAAATTTTAAAATAATATAAATTCCATTATAATGTATATTAAAATTTTTGACTTATAAATTTATCTATTCAAATTGATAAATTATCAAATAAAAATGATTAAAATAGAATATTTAGAAATAAATCTGATTTTCTAATATATGAAAAATCAAAAACATACCTTCAGCTAAATGAAAAAAATTAATTAAAAAAAAAAACAATCATTTTAAAAAAAAAAAAAAAATGAAAATTATGAAAATTTATCCAAAATAATTT
>NZ_LWMV01000105.1 GCF_001639295.1 Methanobrevibacter curvatus
TCATTAACCAAAAGAAAATAGCCATAACAACAGATTTAAAAACAGAATATAAACCTATAGTAGAAAAATTAGGATTTAAACACCAATGGTGCCTATTCCACACAAGAAAATCATTTAAAAATGCATTCAAAGAATACAAAAAGAAAAACAAAGTATCACCTTACGAAAAAAACCTTGTAAACTACTACATTGAGAAATTCATGCTAATGTTTAATCAACCATCCTACGATGAAGCAACAAAATCTTTAAACTGGTTTATAAAAGAATTTGACAACCTTCCAAACTTTATCCAAATTCAATTACAAAAAAAAGTAATTCCCTATTTTAAAACTTTCACACTCCATTTAACAGACGATAATGTACCAAAAACAAGCAATCTCTGCGAAAACATGTTTGGAAAAACAAATCCTAAACACAATAAACGCAGAACTAAAATTATTAAAGGGATTGATACCCGTTGCAGGTTGAGAGAAAGAAAATGGAATGAAAGAAAATTGAAAAAAAATCAGCGAAGTTCTTGACAATGCCTGAAGATCCTAAATCAACATCTTCAAAAAGGTTTTCAAAATCATTTTCACTTTCATGCCCTGTTGCTGAACCACTTATTCTCTTTAAAGCTCTTTCAAGATCATCTAAAATAAATTCATTGTTTTTAGCTTTAACAACTACATTTTGAAAAAGACATTTAGGTTCTAAGAAATATCCTAAAGTATTTAATGCAACTGTATTTAATGTTTCTTTGAATTCTTCTTTTTCATAAGCTTTAGTAAATGTTAAATTATCATTTTTTAATTGTTTATTTAAGTATGAATCGATTTTTTCTGATAGATATTTATAAAAAATAAATCCTAAAATGTAGTTTTTAAATTCGCTTGCATCCATATTTCCTCTAAGTTCATCGGCAATTGCCCATAACTTGCTTTCTAAATTATTTTGATATTCTGACATTTTTCTCATCTAATATTTGATTTTGGATAGTTTTATAGTATAATTTTTTAAATTTAATGATAAATAAGGTTCTCTATTTTATTTTAATAGCTAATATTTTAATTATTTTCATTTTTATATAGTCTTAAAGCTTTTTTTAAATCTAATATAGCTTACATTTAACATTTTGTGGCTGGAAAGCTACTGATAGTAAAATAATATTCTTGTCATTTTGTAGTAAAATTTATATAATAGTTACACAATATATTATAATGGTTACAATAGTATATACCTCTTTAGTATTTTATTTCCTTGTATCCTTAGAAAGAATGTAGGATAGATGTTGCACCATTGTTTGACTCCTCTTCTTTTTTAAATTTTGACTAATTACTAATTATTTTTCTTCTTTTAACCTACTTATAAATTTACATTAATCAAATAGCAACAATAAAAAAACGATGCTATGACAACATTTAATGGAAGTTTGTTTTTTTATATATGGATGCCTATAATTGTTGCTCATTTTCTCTTTTTCTGCATTTTTTAATGGTTTTTCCCAATATTTTTGCATTCTTAAGAAAAAACTACTTTATTGTTGTGTTTTTTAGCAAATGGTCTTTTAGTTTTTCTTGTTTTAAATTTTTTTATAAATTCAAATAGTTTAAATTTTAATATTTTGATATTTTGGAAATTTGATATTAATCAATTGTTTTTGAATTTTATTAAGCATGAGCTAATAAATTTAATTAATTTTAAACTTCTTCTATTTAATTATAAAAGTAAAACTTTAAAATTTAAAATTAATATAAAAAATTATAAAAATAATATAGAAATAATATAGAAATAATATAAAGAGTATATAAAAATATTAAAAATATATAAAAACTAATATGAAAATAATAAAAAAATAGTAAAAACTAATATTCTGATTTAAATAATTTAAATGAATTTAAAAGGAATAAAATGCTGAATGTAGTTTAAAAAATTAAGTTTATGATGATACTATGATTTACAATGAAAAATATGAAACAATGGATATTGATGAAAAGAAAGAGTTACAATTAAGAAGGCTTCAAAAAATTGTAAAAACAGCTTATGAAAAAGTTCCTTTCTATAAAAAAAAGTTCGATGATGCAGGAGTTAAACCTGAAGATATTAAAACTTTAAAAGACATTGAAAAAATCCCATTTACAACAAAAGCGGATTTAAGAGAAGCTTATCCATTTGGAATGTTTGCAGTTGATGAAGAGGAAATAGTTGAAATTCACACAACATCTGGAACAACAGGAAAGCCTACAGTAACAGGATATACTAAAAAAGACATTGGAATTTGGCAAGAAATTATTGCAAGAGCTATTGTAATGGCTGGTGGAGGCAAAAAAGATATTATTCAAAATGGCTATGGTTATGGATTGTTTACTGGTGGTCTTGGAGTCCATCATGGAGGATACAAATTAGGAGCAATTGTTGTGCCAATGTCTTCAGGAAACACCAAAAGACAGCTGGAGATAATGTCTGATTTTCAAACAACAATTTTAACATGTACTCCTTCATATGCAATGTATCTTGCTGAGTCATTGGAAAAAATAGGACTAACAAAAAAGGATATTTCATTAAAAACAGGAATATTTGGAGCAGAAATGTGGACTTCAGAAATGAGAGATAAATTAGAAGAAAAATTAGGTATTGATGCCCTAAATATTTACGGTTTAACCGAATTAACTGGTCCTGGAGTTGCAATGGAATGTTTGGAAAAATCAGGTCTCCACATTAGTGATGACCATTTTTATCCAGAAATCATAGACCCAAAAACAAAAAAAAGTTTAAATGAGGGTGAAAAAGGAGAGTTAGTTTTAACTACACTTACAAAAGAAGGAATGCCAGTTATTAGATTTAGAACAAAAGATTTAACTTCAATTAACTGGAATAAATGTAAATGTGGTAGAACAACTCCAAGAATTTCAAGAATTAGTGGTAGATCAGATGATATGTTAAAAGTAAGAGGAGTTATAGTTTTCCCATCACAAATAGAATCAGCTATTTTAAAAATTGAAGGTTTAACACCTAACTATCAGATAATAATTACAAGACCAGAATTTTTAGATGAAATCGATATTCTAGTTGAAGCTACACCTGCGCTTTTTTCAGATGAAATGAAGGAAATGGAAGAAATTGAAATCAAAATAGCAAATGAAATCAAAAAAGAAATTGGACTTAGAGTAAATTTACAGATTGTTGAAAGTGAATCTCTACCAAGAAGTGAAGGAAAAGCAGTTAGAGTAATAGATAAAAGAAATTTAGAGAATTAAATTTATTTAAATGGTGAAAAAATGAAAATTAAACAATTATCAGTTTTTATAGAAAATAAAGAAGGAAGACTAAAAAAAACAATTAATACTCTTGTTAAAGCAGATATAAATATTAGAGCATTATCAATAGCAGATACATCAAAATTTGGAATCTTAAGATTAATTGTATCTGATTTTAAAAAAGCTAAAAATATTCTTGAAGAGGATGGATTTGTTGTTAAAGAAACAGATGTAATAGCTGTTGAAATTCCTGATGAAACAAATGGCTTAGGTTCAGTATTAACAATACTTGACAAAGAAGAAGTTAATCTCGAATATTTGTATGCATTTGTAAGTAAACAGTCCCACCAAGCTATTGTTGTATTTAGGGTGCAAAATATTGAGAAAAGTATTAAATTACTTAAAAATGAAAACTTAAAATTACTTAATCAAAAAGATTTAGAAGAATTTTAATTTTTATTAAAATATTTAATTTTATAAGAAATAAATGATTTTACTTATTTAAATTTCTTTAAAACTTCGCCATATACTTCTTTTAAACGACCCTCAGAATTTTCATAAATTCTTTTAAGGATTAATTCAGGAGTACTTTTAGCTAAAAAATTCATTCTAGGAGTTCTATCAACAATTAAATTGTAATTTTTATCTAAACCTTTAGCTTCAATTCCATCTACTCTAATATCGGTATAATTCATTAATTCTTTCGCCATGTGAGTTACAATAACTCCAAAAGAGTTAGATTCTTTAATCATATCAATAAAACTAGATATTATTTTTACTGCAGCATCTAATTCAGTAATTCCTTCTAACTCATCTAATAAAACTAATTTTTCACTATCGGTAGTCACAATAGGCATAAAAACATTTAAAAATGATTCGAATGCACCTGCATCAAGTGATCTCTTTTTTGAAAAATGATATATCTCATCTAAAAGTTTAATTTCAACTTCTTTTCCAGAAACTGGTAGCCCCATATGTGCCATAATAGCTATTTGAGAAATAGTTTCAAGTAAAGTTGTTTTTCCACCGCTGTTAGCACCAGTTAAAAGTGCAACATTCTCATTTTTATTTAAACAGTAATCAACTCTTTGAATATCTTCTCCTTTTTCAAGGGCAAGATTTAAATGAATAACATCTTTTAAATTAAAATTTTCACCAATTATAGGTGGATTTAAATCATATTCAAAAGCAAAACTACCTAATGCAAATTCAAAATCAAATTTTAGTGCTTCTTTAACCTCTAACTCTGCTTTTTCTTTAATGCTTTCTAAATAACTTGCAGATCTAACCTTCAAATCAAAATACTCATTTTCTGCTCTGGAATTTTCTCTAAATTTAATTCTTTCAATTTCTTCACCGTCAAGCTCAAGTGGATATTTTCTTAAAAATGGATCAAAATCAATTCCTGTGATTTCTTTAATTTCTTTTTTAGAAAGAGTTAGTATATCATCAAATATTTTATCAATTTTTGGAGGAAAATTATTATTTAAAAGTTCTAAAACTTCGTCCCCTTCAATATCAACACTTTTAATAGCTATTTTCAATTTTTCATCTGCATCCTTTTTTGCTTTAGATAAAACAGAATCTAAATCTACATCTTTTAATTTATATGAGTTTAATTCAGATAAAATTCTTGGAATGTCTTCTAATACAGAATCTTGATTTAAAATTTTTCGAGTTTCTAAAACTTTTTCAAATAGCTCTAAGTTTTGATTAAAGTAATCTAAAATAATATCTGGAACAATTTCATGAGCTGGAGAATCTTTAGAAATTAAAACCATATTATCATCATCAGAAACATCTAAAAATCCTTGAGAATAAACATAAAATATTAATTCATATTCTTGGAGTTCATCTTCAATAGAAGAAGAACTAGAAAGATTTAATATTGGAAAATATTGATTTAATCCTAAATCAATTAAATAGTCATTATCTTCTGGAGATTCAGTTAAAATTGCTTTGCTGGCATCGTATTTTGGCTTAACCAGTACTGGATCAGATAAATTTTTCATTAAACCACGTAATTTAATAATAGGCAGCTTAGAAACCTTAATTTTTGACTCCATAACAAAATTTATTCTATCTATGATTTTATTTTTATCATTTAATGGAGAAAGAAGTTTAATTCTATTTTCTGAGTATTTTGTGTTAGTATAATCTAAAATTTTATCTATAATTTCTTCATAAAGTTGAATGGCTCTTTCACTCTTTAAAAAGTTAGTAGAAGGATTACCTAAAAGTTTATTCATTATTTCAATTGCTTTCCTTTGGCTTATTCCATCAATATCTGTTAATTTTTCAAGTTCTAAATTTTCAACAATACTAAATAAATTTTTTTCACCTCCTACAGAATTTAATATTTTTTCAGTTAATTTATCCCCTATACCCTTTATTTCTACTAAATTTTTTATATGTTTCTTGTCTATTTCTTCATTAATGCTCATATGGTTCACTTCAGTTTATTTATCATTAAAATAATCTTATTTAATATTTTAAATTATATTTTAAATTATATTTTAAATTATATTTTAAATTATATTTTAAATTTATATTTTCAAATTAACAATTCAAAAAAAGTTCAATAAATAATTCAATAAAGTTTTTATTAGAAATTCAATAAAAATTCAATAAATACTTCAGTTAAAAGAATTTAATTTAGAATATGATTTTCTAATACTAATTATAATTTTTTATATATAACCTATTTGTGTAAGAGAGCAGTTGAAAAGTAATATTTTTTATAAAAATATATAAATTTTATTTAAATTAAATTTGATTAAATTAAAAAAAAAAAGAAAAAGAAGAGAATGAAAAATAGAAATTAAAAAAATATTAAAAAAAAAAACATTAAAAAAAGAAATTATAAAAACAATTAATTATAAAATAATATTATGTATATTGTTTTTGAAGGTATAGATGGAGCTGGAAAATCTACACAAATTCAGCATCTAAAAGAATGGCTAATTGAGTCTGGATTTAAAACAGAAATAGTGGTTGAACCAACAAATTCTGATGTAGGGAAACTAATAAGAAAAATACTTAGAAATCCTAATGCAACAAATGAAAATACTCAAAGAACACTTGGTTTATTATTTGCTGCAGATAGAATGCTACTTATGGACGAAATAGAAAAAAAAGAGAATGAAAAAATAGCCATTATTAGCGATAGATCATTTTATTCAAGTTTAGCTTATCAGAAGCCATTTGAATGGATAAAAGAAATAAATAAATATGTTAAAAAGCCAGATATTGTTTTATTATTAGACCTTGATGAAAAAAGTGCACTATCACGAATTGAAGGAGAAGACACATTTGAAAGTGATGAATTTCTAAAAAATGTGAGAAAAAATTATCTAAAAATGGCTGAAGAATCAAATTTTAAAATAATAAATGCTAACACTGGAGAAAATAGAGTAAAATTAGAAATTAAAAGAGCAATTGCACCATATTTTGAAATATGTGTTAGTGGAATCATTGAATAATAAAATCTTAAAAAATATCTTAAACAGAAATAAGAAAAAATTTAATAGAATAATATTAAATAGATAAAAATAGAATAATATTAAATAGATAAAATAAGAAAATAATAAGTTCAAATAGCCAAATTAAAACATTAAATAATTAAAAATTATTTTTTATTTTTTATTTTCAAACTTTTTAAACATTTCATTTAATGATTTAATAAGGAAATCTTTGGCATCTTCTAAATCATGGATTTTACCAACTAACACTGGTCCAAAATTTGTGTGTTTCAACTTAACATTATAATTAGATATAGCATCAGCTAACATTTTTTCTCCAACACCATTTGGAAGCTTCATTTCATATTCCTGCTCTTCAAATTCAATCCCATCATTATCCATAAATACACCTTAAAAAATACATATATAAATCTATAATTTTTAATTTAAATAATTTATTAATTTTTAAAAAAATAAATTTGATGTTTTTTTAAAAAATTTTTTAAAAAAAAAAATACAATAATTAAAAAGAAATTAAAAAAAAACTAAAAACTAATAAAAAATTTAAAAAAACAAGCAAAAAATAAAATTAAAAACTAATAAAAACATTTATTACAAGATTAAATGCTTAATTCTTTCTAAATTCTTTTGATCAAACTTTTTCTAAAAGTTTGTTTTCAAAGTATTCTCGAACTGGTTTTAAGTATTCAGTTAAATATTTAGCAACAGCTATTTTTAAATCCATAGGATGTAGCTCTCCAGAAGTGTAAGCTATTTCTAATTGTTCCTCATTAAGCTGAAGGTTTCCACCAAACTTTTCTGGTCGCTCAATTAATATTTCCTCATTAAATGGAAAAATAAAGTATTTGGTTATTTCATATATGGGGTTAGCTTTAATTTCATTCATAGGACAGTGAGCTTTTTTAATTTTTTTGGCTATTGTTTTTTCATCATCATCTACAGCAATGAAGTTACCTTTGCTTGAAGACATTTTATCATCACCATCAAGACCATGTAAAAGAGGAGTATGGATGCAAACAGGAGCAGAATGCCCTATTTTAGGCAAATATTCCCTTGCAAGCATTTGAATTTTTCTTTGTTCCATTCCCCCTAAGGCAATATCTACATCAAAATAAACCATATCAGCCACTTGCATTAAAGGATAAACTACATTTGCCACCTTTGGATGTTCACTATGGCGACTGACTTGATCCATACTTCTTCTTGCTCTATCCATTGTTGTTAAAGTAGCTAACTTGTAAACATTAGTGGTAAATTCTGCTGTAGTTTGAAAAGAGGAGCCATAAACAAACTCTGTATCCTCATCTAAGCCTAATGCTTTAAAACATTTCTCATTGTATTTAGCAAGTTCTTCAATTTCTTCTAATGTACCTTTTCCATTTAAAAATGCATGAAAATCGGCAAGAAGAATTTTAACTTTAAATCCTAATTTTTGTAATGTTTTAAGCTTTAAAACTGTAATTGCATGACCTAAATGAACCTTTCCAGAAGGCTCATAACCAGTATAGACAACAGGACTCTCTTTATTTAATATCTTTTCTAAATCATCAACAGTGATAATCTCTAATGCATCCTTCTCAATCAATTCTATTTTCTCTTTACTATCCATAAAATCACAATATAAAAATAATGAAAATAATAATATTTTAAAATTTAATCTGAAAAACAAAGCTATTATTTTAATAAAAAAAACTTTAATTACATAAAGATTTAAATAAAAAAATAGCTATTACTAATAATATTTTATGTTCTTATTTATATTCACAATATCTAAAAAATATAAGTGGCTAAAAAAATACTCTATACTATTATTATAAAAATAATGTATAAAAATGTTATGCTTTATTTATGAAACAGATGTAAATAAAATAATAAAAAAGCAATAATTTTTAAGTAATTAATGCATTAAACAGTGTATAATATTCCATTAATTTTTACAACAGATATTTCCTCATCAATGTTACAATTATCGTACTTTTCATTAATATTTTTATTGATATCAATATCAACAACATCATAAGTTTCTGGATCTAAAATTTGAAGCTTTGTTGGAGATTTAGAGATTATTGTAGTATTATTTATCTCTTCTTTTTCTTTTAAAAATTCAATTGAGTCATAATTTTTCCATAAAATAGCTATTTTTTCATTGGTATTTAAATCAGTAGCCATTATCTTTTTTCCATCAAAGCTTTGTACTTGGGCTATTTTATTATTGTATTTTATAAAATCATGTCTTTTAAAAATTGGAAGGCGTAGTGATATCCAAACTCTGTAAAGACCTTTACCTGTAGATTTATCTTCACTAATAAGTCGCGGTGACTCCTTAATTATCCCACCTAATTCTTCTTTAATGGCTAAAGATAATTTCTTTGCTGATTTTAAGGAACCAATATAATAATCAATCCCTTCTTTTAATTTATCCTTTTGAGAAAGGTATGCCAATTTATCTTTTTTAAAAAAGCTATTTAAATTTTTTGAAATAATTATATCCGCAGATTTTAATTCATCATGAGTTAAATCTCTTTTGTCTGCCCTTAATTGAATAACTGACTCATAATATCCTGAATTCTTTTTACTGCAATTTGGACAAGGATTGTTAATTAATCTAACGTCTACTTTTTCAATTTGATCTATTTCTTCACCAAAAACATTAGCTTTTGCCTCAACAACAGATTCGGCAATTGTTCCTCTGATTTGATCAATTCCTAAAATGATTTCTTCATTTTCAACAATAGAATCAACCTCAATTGCTCCTTCAAGAGCACGATAAATTATTTCAGTCTCATCTATATTTGAATCAATCCATTTACCTTCACTATATTTAGCATTACAATGGGGACAAACAGTAACTCTTATTTCTTTGGGGATGTTAAATATTTTAAATTTCTTTAAAAAACATTTTTTACAAATTCCCTCAATTAGTTCACCTTCACTTTCTCCACATTCAGGACAAAACATGCTTCACCTATATTAAAAAAGTTATTAAAACTCAAAAAAAAGTATAAAAATGTAAATAAATTATAAAAAAGCAATAAAATTATAAAAAAGTTATTAATAATAAAAATTAAAAAAAAAAAAAAAAAAAAAAAAAAAAAATAAAAAAAAAAAAAAAAAAAAAAAAAAAAAAAATGCACTAATAAATAAAAAATTAAAAAAATTAAAAAAAAATGCACTAACAAAAAAGAAGTTAAAAGCAAATAAAAAAGATAAAAAAGTAGAAAAAATTTTAAAAAAAGCTATATTGTTTTTAATGGTGCTTTAGCTCCACATGCAGCACATTTTAAAATAAAAGTTCTTCCTTCTCTCATAATTTTTGTATCAGGCCTGTTACATTCTTGACAGTATACAAATCTGTCAACATATTCCTCTAATCTTTCATTGATTAAAAAATGAGTAAATTTACCTTGAAGTATAGCTCTACTACCTTCTAAGTTTCCTGCAGTACCTAACTCTCTTAGTAAAAATTTCAAAACATGTTGAGAATCTCTGCTTAATCCTTCAGCAACTTCTTTAAAATTTTGAATAAAAGTCCTATTTCCTTGAATCACTGAATATGCTTTAGGAATAGAAAAACGTTTTGTTTCAAAAACTTCTGGTGGTAATTGGTCTATTGCCCTTGATAATAAATCATCATAATCTGTCATTGAAAAAACCTCTAAAAATTTATAAAAAAATGGATAAAAAATATCATAAATGATAAAAAATAATAATTAAGAAAAATAATTACAACATAATATAAAAAAAATATCAATAAACACATCAATAAAAAATTGAATGTAAACATTGAAGAAAAAAATAAATTAAATGTTTTAAGTAATTTAATAGTTTAATTTTATAACATAATAAAATATGTAATTAATACTTATTAAACTTATCTAAAAAAATAAGAAATTAAACAAGAAATTAAATAAAAAGTTAAATAAAAAATAAATAAAATAGCAAATAAAAGCAAGTAAACTATTAAATAAAATAGTAAATAAACTAGTCAAAAATGGTAAATAAAATAATTATTTGATTAAAGCATGAAAAAAACATTCAAATCAGACATATTTTAAGTATCCTGTTTTAGGTTGAATAATAACACCTTGATTTCTAAGGTCTTTGATAAACATGTCTGCATTTTCTTCACTAATATTATACTTCTCTTTTAAATTATCTTTTAAAACATTGACAGGTGCTTGACCATTATATTCTTGTTGTAATTCTTTTATTTCCTCAGCAACTCTATTTAACTTGTCTCTTTTAGATTTAGCTGGTCTTCCTTCAGCTAAATCTGCATCGAATTCACCAGTTTCAGAATCCATGCCCATAGTTTCTAAAACATGTCTCTGTAATTTTGTAGCAAGTTTAGCATCTTCACCTGAAACTTTATCACTAAGTTTTAATTTTGCAGAACTTTCGGCTAAACGAACTAATGCCTCTAAATATCTAGCAGTTATTGGGACTGCAGCATCTTCACCAACATTAGCATTTCTTGTAGCAACATAAAATTCTTGAATAACTTCAATAGCTTCATCTGATAAAACAGGATGAACATTAGAACGAGCATAGGAAATATATTTTCTAAGAAGTTCTGGTTCAATTGCATATTCAATAGAAAATGATTTATGGGTTTTTAAAATATGGCTAGCTAACTCTCTATCTTTTTCAACATTTGGCTTATCTTCAAGTAAAAAAGTTAAATCAAAACGAGACAAAATTGTTGGTGGCAAATCAACTTGTTCACCAGTAGGTTTAAATTTGTCAAACCTCCCAAATTTAGGATTAGCTGCTGCAAGAACAGAACACCTTGAATTTAAAGTAGCCATGATTCCAGCTTTAGCAATACTTATTGTTTGCTGCTCAAGAGCCTCATGAAGTCCTGACCTATCTTCCTTCCTCATTTTATCTAATTCATCAACACAAACATTACCTTTATCACCTAAAACTAATGCTCCAGCTTCTAAAGACCACCCTCCTAACTCATCACGAACAGCAGCAGCAGTTAAACCTGCACCTGTTGTACCTTGGCCACTTGTATATATACTACGTGGAGCTAGCTTAGAAACATACTTTAATATCTGAGATTTACCCATACCAGGATCCCCAATGATTAAAACATGAATATCTCCCCTTAAATGAGTTTTATCTTCAAGAATCTTAGGTGACCCACCAAATAATTGAAGTGCAACAGCTTCTTTAACTTCTCTCTGCCCCTTAATCGCCGGAGCAGTGGAGTTAAGGATCTTTTCATAAATATGTTCATCTTGTGAAAGCTCAATAATTTTTTCTATGTCCTCTTCACTAAGATCCAACTCTTCAAATTCTTGCTCAAGCTGTTGAATATAGTTAACATATATGTAATTTTTATATTTCTGACTTTTTTCATCTTTAAAAGTTTTTAAAGTTCCTGTTACTCTTATAGAGTCCCCAGGATTAACTGTATCAACTAAATCATCTTCTAATGTGATTAAAATTTGTTTTGGTTCTGTTCCTCCAGATAAATTTTCTAATGGTTCTTGAATTCTTGCAGTTTGAGTGTCAATATACGTTGATTCATTTTCCAATAATTTAAATGACCGTCCACCACATTCCGGACAAATAGCTGGAGGATTAACATTGTTTCCAGAAGATGCTGATGTTGGAAAAGTTCTCATACAAGACCTACATTCATAAACTCCTGTTTCAATACGTGGTCTTATTTCATCAGTTTTTCTTACAATTCCATCGACAGAGACGAATTTTCCTATGTACTTACTTAGTAGTAGCTTTAATGGGATAATATTGGACAAATCTTCAAATCTAATATTTAAATCTGCTCCTCTCATAGAAGGATCAACATTTTTTATTGCTTGCTCTGAAGCATGCAAAATATCATCAGGTTTTTCTATTAAAGCATCTGCTAAGGAAGGATCGTACATTTCTAAATCAAGATACCTTACTATTAAAGACCTTTCTTCAGGATACCTTTCCAAGGTTTGAAATAATTCTTCTTTATATTTAGTTGAAAAAAACTCTTCAAATTTATTTATTGGCGAAGCTATTTTGTTTGCTGAGTCCATAATATCATTGACTTAATTTTATATAAGAATAATAAACAAAAAATATGGTAAAATATAAATTAGTATTAAATTGAATAAATTGTTATTAAATTAAATAACAACTAAAAATTCGTAAATAGAACTATTTTCTATAATATTTAAGTGAAAAAAGAAGAAAAATATATTTAAAATGTTTTAGAAAAATTTTTAATAAAAACATTTAATATAATTTTATATATATTTATATAAAGACTAAATTTATATTTAAAAACGTTAATTTATTAAAATATTAATTTATTAAAATATTAACATTACTAAATATATTATGTTTTTACTAGTTTATAATTTTAACTATTATCCAAAACTTATTAAAATAAAATTAAAATAAACATTAAAAATATAAAAAAAATATAAAAAAATTAAAAAGATATAAAAAATATAAAATGTATAAAACATTGAAAATATATAAAAAACATAAAATGTATAAAAAATTTAAAAGGAATCAAAATGAATATAATCTCTTTAATTATATTGTCAATAGCAGTGGGAATGGACATATTTACAATAGCTATTTCAAAATCAACATCTACCCAAATAAATAAATATCAAACCATACTGACAGGTTTGTTTTTTGGAGGATTTCATGGGTTAATGCCACTTCTAGGATGGTTTGCTGGAGAAAGTGTTCGTAGTATTGTCACCATCTATGGTCCTTTGATTAGTTTTCTATTGATATTTATTGTTGGAGCAAACATGCTTAATGAAGGAATTAAAAATAAAAAAACAGAAGATATTGATGGATTTTCTTATAAAAAAGTAGAAGTATTTCACTACTTTAGACATTATAGTTATCACTTTTAACATTAAAAAGTAATAACAAAGAGTTATAACAATTTTTAAAAATATTAATTTTTATTAAAAAAAACAAAACATTTATATACTATATAAAATATAATATAGTATAGGAATTAGAATTAAATCAGTTTTTTTCTAATTCCGAAAATTTTTTTGGGGGTGAAATTCTGAGAAAAAGGTTTTTATTCATTATTACCCTCTTAGCAATTTTTTTGCTAAGAAAAGTAATAATGAGTCTTTTAAAAGCCGATAAATACCTCGTGAGGGTTTATCTTCGGCTTTTAAAGGATATAAAAAACAAGTAGGGTTTAAAACCTCTACTTGGATATATATGCTCTTTTGAGTATATATATTTTTCTCTTTTTTTCAGAAAAAACTTCTAAAAAAATTATTTATTAAAAAAAAATAAAAAGGTAAAAAAATGTTAAAAGAATTAAAAGAAATCTTTTATAAATATGATTTTGTGTCCGTAGAATTTGCAAACGGACACCAACACACCATTAAAGCTTATTGTGTTGGAAATATTAATCCTAAAACATTAAAATCTTCTTTTAATGCAAATTGGGAATATATAACTTTTGTTGAAAAAAATGAGAATACAGAAATTATAAATTACTTGTATTCTAATTCAGAAGCAGAAGCAATAAAACAAGAAATAATAACAGAAGAAGGAGGATTTTTATAATGGAGATAACACTAAAAATAGATAAAAATGACTTACCTTTGGTTAAACTAGCTAAATCTTGGGGTAGTGGGTGCCATGTGGGATTAACTAAATCATGGCAAAATAAAACCGTACAAGTAAGCATGGTTAAATCTTGTATTGATGAAAACACTTATTTAATTGAAGAATCTTTAATTAAAGAAGTTAAAAAAGCCAATAATATCGGAAACCTACATGTTTTAGTCCCTAAACACTGGTTAGGGGAAGAAATATTAATTATACAAATATAAAATAAATAAAGAATTTTTTTTAAAATTATAAGTTAAGTATATATACTAGTAAGCACAAAGTAAATAATACAAATAAAAAAATGAGGTAGATAAAATGAGTTTTTCAATTAAAATCAAAAATAAAGAAGAGAATGAAAGAGAAATAATACCTAATGAAATTTTAGGTGTGGAAAATGGTTTAATTGTCTTAAAAAACCATACTGTCGGCTATTGGATGAAAAATGGCTGGGGACAGGATATTTTAGTAGACAGGGATTGTAACTTAATAGGTTACATCAATACTGAAATTGTTAAAAAAATAGAAAAAAGCTTAGATTTTTAATCTAAGCTTAAATAAAAAGGTGAAAAAATGAAATTTGACAACTTAAAAATAGAAAGAGAAGAATTAATTGAATTAATGAAATTATCTGAAAAAATCGGTAGATATAATAAGATGATTTCATTAGAAAAAGATTTAGATAAATCACATATTTATAGGGAGATTCTTATACAAATTACAGATAAAAGAATCTCATTATTAGAAAAATTAGGTTTTTAGAAGTCCGTTAAAATGGGACTTCTATTAATTTGATATTTAAAATAACTGTTTCAATTTGCATCAAAAAAAAAACTTTTAATATTTTTTAATTTTATACTTGAAACATATATAATTATTTATTTTATAATCGCATATAATGTTTATTATGACAACTAAAAACGAGATAATTATAAATAATTTTAAAGATGAGTTAATATTTGCTTTATCTTTAAAATTAGAAAATAACTTAACTGATGAATGTATTTATCAGTTAGATTATGAAAAACAGAATCTAGAAAGTATAATAGATTCTTTTTCACAAGATGAAGATTTAAGTTTTATTTCTGAGTGTTTAAATTTATCTAATAAAATAATTAAAAATTATTATAAGAAAAAAGATAATGAAACATTAAGAAAAAAACAATTTTATGTTACTGTTTCGCAATTAGAGTTTTTAGACTCTTATGCTGAAGAAAAAAATCTTGGAGGTAAAGGACGAAGGTCTTTAGCTTTAAGAAATATTTTAAATGAAAAAATGAAAAAAGAAGTATAAAATTAAATAGTTTTATACTTATGTTTATTTTATTACTCTAATATCGTCTATTTCTTTTAAATTAACTATTATACTGTTGTTAATTTTGTCATGTTCGTATAAATAGAAGTTATTTATACTCAAAATTTAAATCTTGTATTCTATGCCATTTATCGTTTACTTTTATTTGAATAAACATGTACTTTTTCTCCTTTATTTTTTAACAATAGTCCATAATGGTCTTTTACCATGCATTTCGATTAAACGGGCTATTACATCAGCTTTATACCATTTAGGGGCTGGAATTCCTGGAATATGGTTGCTGTCTAGGAATTTTACTAATCCTTTATCTTTATCTACACCACTTACAAGGCTGTAATGACCATAACGATTATTATAACCAATTGTTTTATCAGTTTCAAGATTAACAATAACAGGGCTTTTTTTTAATAATTCATATAATGTTTTAATAAAGTTTTTACGGTCAAATGGTGTTGTAACAAGACGATAATCTGGATAGTATTTTGCTAATGTTTTTTGTACTCCGTATGTAAAATCAGGTGGAACAGTACCAATTCCAACTCTAGTATTAAATAAAGGTATTGTAGTCTTTACAATTTCATCATATGTCCAATTAGTCATTTTTAAGCATTTTAAGAGGTTAGCGAATGCTGTATTACCACATACATAAGCACTATACTTTTTATATTTACTATAATCAACAGAATTTGATTTTGGAAAGTTTCTTTGGTTCCAGTTACTGCAACTATACTCTAAAACAGCGATTCCTGGTTTAGGTTTAGTTATTTCTGGAATAGTAACAGTATTAGGATTTCTTTTATTCTTAGCTTTAAAAATATTAACATTACTCACCATTTGGCTATACTGTTCCCATGATACGGTACTCATTCTAAAACCTCCAATATTTCATCAGATTCATCTGTTTCATATGATTTAATATTACTATCAACAGTTTTAACCTGTAAGGCTTTAAATATAACTAATATTACTGCTCCAATGGAACTATAAGTTAATGCTCCACCATTATCTGTTAAAACTGCTTGTATTCCTGGTAAAACAATTATTAAGAACCCAATCACGGAAACCATATTTTTTTGTATATTTTCTTTATTTATCATAATATTTTTTTAACCTCATAATTTTTTGTATATTCTTTAATTTTATCTTCAATATATCCATTACGACCTAATTCACGATATTTAACTAATCGTTCATTAATAAGGTCAGGGTGGCTGTTTAAAGCCATTAATGCTAACATTTCATTACGAATAGAATTAACACAACTATCATGACGCAATAATTCAACACTTTTAATCATATTTGCTTGAAATTCTTTGTCTATTTTAATATGTTCGGATAATAAAGTACATGTATCATTAAAATCTTTGTGTAAAGAGCTTAAAGGTGAATCAGGGTCTAATTTACTAATATTAATATTATCTCCCACATAATTGCTAAATTTATCCCCTAAGATGTTTGTATACTTAGATATTATCTTTAAACTAGCTAATAATCCCGCAATAGTACTAATAACAGTTATAACAGACATTAAAATATATGAGTCTATCCTAACACCTCACTAGGGTCTGATTTAATCCATTCGTGCAAGAAAATATTAATAACATTACCTAAATTATCTTTTAATTTTAATTTAGCATCTACAAACTCAATATTAGAGTATCCTGCTTCTTCACTTATCTCATTTATTCTTTGTGTAATTTCTAGTATATCTTTAGTCATATCCTTTATCCTCCGCACGGATTACTTGAAACAGTATTAGACTCACCATCACCATTAGAACCAATCAAAACACCATTATTATTTCTTGAATTATTATAAGTAACATAACTAGAAGTTAAATTACAATTACTAACATTATTACAATTCTTTATTTGTGTATGAACAGTTTTACCCCCACCTATACAAATTTTAACATTATCAACCCCATCAACTGAATCTAAACCATAAAAATCTGTAATATTATCTACTTTTATTTTAATATTGCTAAAATTACTAAATCTAAGACTTCCATTTTCCAAAAATAACATTTTAGTTCCTGTGTTATTTTCAATTAAAACATTATTAATATTTTTACATGTATATATGTCATATGAACGGAATAAAGCATAAAAAACATAAGGATGAGTTCTAATAATATTATTACGGAATATTAAACCGTCTAGATTATCAATACCGCAAAAAGACCTCCAATGAGACCCAACATCTCTTCCTCCAAGTATGCAGTTCTCAATAATAATATTATGTAGATTAATGCAATTATAAAACATATAATTAGCAAACGCATGATTTGAACCCTCTGTTTGGTCATTATAGTTAGTTATAGTAATATTTTCTAAGTTACAACAGTTTCTAAACAGATATTGTTGATAAAAATGAGGGGTAACATTTGTTCCATCCATTGTTAAATTCTTAATTGAGCTTTGTTCGTCTATAGTGTTAAATTTGAATCTTGCATTAATATAAACATTATTTGACTCCCCATTGATAATTTTAGTACCAGTATCGGTTAGATTAATTTCTTCATCATTTCCATAATGTCCATTTTCAATAAAAACATGTGTATAATCGTTATTTGGATTATTTGTAGCCCATTGGTTATAGGTAAAATCATTATGTACTGTAAATGTTATAACATTCTCATATACTATTTCACCGTTTAACATTATCTTTTTTATGGATTTACCATTTAACATTATCCTGTTTGGTGCTTTATTATTTGTTCTTAAAAGATTAATACTCATAATTATCTTACCATAATTAATATTTAAAATACATCAGTTAAAATATACAATACTCCAGTTAAAGGAGGATTTAACTGATTATAAGCATCTT
Source organism: Methanobrevibacter curvatus (assembly GCF_001639295.1). Classification (GTDB taxonomy): domain Archaea; phylum Methanobacteriota; class Methanobacteria; order Methanobacteriales; family Methanobacteriaceae; genus Methanoflexus; species Methanoflexus curvatus. The sequence continues at coordinate 18,471 of NZ_LWMV01000105.1, forward strand.
CAGTAATACTTTCAATTGAATCTATACTGTTACTCATTACAAGACTATCTGGAAGCTCCTGGTCTATTGTATTCCATTGTTCAAACCAGTAATATCCGTTTCCTGTACTTTCTTCGTGTAGTAATGTTCCTTCTTCTAGTTCTTGATTTGAGGCTTTTAAAACCCAGGTTGTACCATTATAAAGATATGATGAGTATTTACTTGAGCCATCACTACTAATAAATCCTACTACTTGCCATTCTCCATTATTTCCACTTATATTAGTAAAAACAGACTTAATATAAGTTGGATTTACTGTTCCAACAAAATTTAACACTCCAGAGACAGGGTCAAGCTTAAAATACTTAAAAAAACTATTATTTCTCTGATTATCAAGAATAGCTTTGAACCCGTCTACATCTTTAAATATTCCCCCTGTTATGGCTTTATCTGGATAATTAGTATTAATATTATTAATTAAACCAGATAAGGTGCCACTGCTAACCATTATTTTTTGACTCATATTCTTTTTTTACTCCTTTAATGTTACTATTGTCCAGTAAGGACAGTTTAAAACAACACTTACAACCTCTTCATCGTCAGATATTGTATTTACGACTGATTGAGTTATATTATTTGATTGATATGTCTTATATGTCATTTTTTCTATTCACAATTTAAATTATTTAAAGCAGTTGTATCATCTGCTTTTCCGTCTACTATCTCGTAATCTTCATTAATAATGAAAAAACCTTTCTCAAATACTCCATAAAGATAAAAATTTCCTTCTATATCAAATACTTTAAAATTACTAGTTTTAAAAGTATTTTCACCGAAAACCTCGTCTATTTCAATTTCTATTCGCTCATAATCCCAATTAAAATCATCACGACTAACCATATTATCTTAATACTCCTATTATGAAACAATTATTAAATTTATCCACTATAACAAGAACATTATCACCTTTAAAAACTGTTATGTCTTTAGTTTTTTGACAACTATCTAGATTTAATCCATCTTCTGTAAAAACATTACAATAATCTCCGTTAGTTGTTAAAACAGTTGCTTTTACTATTAAATTCATAAATTTAAACTTCCTGTTAAATAATCGTTTATTAAGTCTTTAATTTCTTGAGGAACAACATTAACAGGATAAACAATAGTAATGCTCTTATCTGGTTCAAGTATATCTCCAGATTCTGTATTTTTATCTGAAGCTAATTCATTAGTCTTTGTTTTATCAGAATAACGAAACTTACTCTTATTAACAATAACTTGAATCTCTTCACCACCTAAATCCTCGTACTCCCAAATATCCATTATTTTATCTAATGTATTCTTTAATCCTTGTACGGTCTTTGTACAATACATTTCTAAGATTAAGAGTACACGATATTTTAAATCATTGTAATTTCCTCTTTTTAAACCTATATTCGTACCTAAAATGTCTAAAAATTTGTTTGTACACTTAACAGGGTCAATATTCATTAAATCTTCGTTTTCAATTATTTCTAAATTATCTAATGCTACTCCAAATACTTTATAAATGAAAAAACCTAATGGAGAAGGTGGATTCATAATATTATTACTTTTATCGTACATACTACAAATTAAATCCCCATTTGGACTACTACTATCATAAAACATGCTTTCTAAGCCTCAACAATTGGATAAGGAGTTATACTTCCAGCATACTCGTTAATATTGATAATAACATCATTTATATTGGTAAAACTAACACCTAATACACCAGCTATAGATTGCAACTGAAATAAGAGACAATTAGCTTTAAAATTCTGATTAACTTTCATATTATTGAAAAAATCATTAATTATATTAGTAGCTTCAATTTTAACAACATTAAAAATAACACTCCCGTCAAGGGTTATATTAATTTTAGAGTTAGTATTTATAACAGTTATTTTATTTGCACTATTAAAAAGTAAGTCAACATCAGCAGGATTATAAACAGGATTATTAAACAATTCAACTAAGTCATTTTGAGCATTAGACTTATCAGACTTATAATATAAAGTACCAGTCTTATTTGAAGAATTATAAACATATTTAGAACTATCTACAACTTTTTGACTTATTTTTTCAATCCAGGAACGACTCATCGGAGGATAATTACATGCTGTTTCTTTAATTCTAGTTCGGAATGCTTCATCGTCTTCATTATCAACCCCATTAGTCCCAGAACCAGGATTATTAACAGTTACAGGATAATCTAACAAACTATTAATTATAAATATCTCATTAGATTTAACATTACCAATTATTCCTGGAGTGTTACATATAACTTCTACTTCTCCATTTAAAACTCCTGCAGGGATTATTAACTCTTCAGTAGTACTAAAAACAACATAATCATTACTTGAAACCTCCGTTCCAGTTGGAATAACAGTATCAACATTTTTAACTGTTGGAATACTAAAAATAACTGGTAAAACAGTGAATTCTGCTTCATTACGACTAATACAAGCACGGTCTCCCCAATCATCTAAAGCAGACCCTTCTGCGAGATTAATTAAGTAATTTCTTTGTTTTAAATTTGATTCTGTTTCTCTATCAAAAATTATATTTGAAACAAATAATAATAAGTTATAAGCTTCACTACCGACACTAAAATCAGTTATCTTTGTTAATCCTTGGTAAAAACCATCTTCATAGTAAGAATAACATTCTTGTACTATTTCACTTAATTTCCGTTCTGTACCGTCATTACGAGTAAAAACACGGTCATCAGGAACATCTATAATCATAATTCATTATCCTCCGTACGGTTTAATTCAATATCATAACCAATATTTATTTCTTCTTCGTTAAACAGTGTTACAGTCATTTTTATACTGTGTTCTGTCATATTAGTTACATTTACATTACTTATTCTTTCATCTTTTAAGAGTTCGGATTCTATTACTAATTTTATATGCTCGTAAGTAGCTTTATCTTTATTATAACCTGTTGTTATTATTAAATCAGTACCATAATCATCGTCAAAGTAATAATAACTTCCTTTTAAGGTTAATAGTCTTTTTTTTATTGCTTGTTTCATATTTTCTTCATCTGCAACAAGCAATATATCTCCACGACTATTAACAGCACCATTTACATCGTAATCTACACCGTAAACCATTTATGCTGTCCTCACATAAACATTAAAAACCTTAAAAGGTGGTAAAATACTAAAAGACTGATTAGAACCCACATTATTTTGATATACATTGTGTCCATGTTTTGGAATCGTGTGATTATGGCTAGGAATAGTGTGAGTATGGTCAAAACGATGTAAATGAGTATTATTTTCAGTAAAATTAGTTTTAATAGTTGTACTTCCACCTCCAAGTCTTAAACTACTTGTTCCAGTTCCATTAGCTTGAGTTGTATAATATGCATGCTCATGAGTATTAGTAGAAGTGGTATTTGATGATTGACTAGATGTACTAGCAGTTACTTGATTTGTTGAAGAAGCTTGAGAATCATCTACTCCAACAGAATGATTATGAGACGGTAAATTTGCAATAGACAAGGTTACATTTGAGGTTCCTCCTGTTGTTCCTGCATTTCTTGTTCCACTGGATAAACGGAAGATATTTTCTTGTTTTTGCCATGTTCCAAACCCTAATAATTGGTCTGGAGGAGTATTACTTAATGTTTCAAAAACAGTCCCTACAGGATACATTTTTTGCTGGATTTGTGATTTAAAAGCTTCAAATTCACATAACAGGTTATTAAAATTACTAACAATATTATCTAACTGTTTATTTTGTAAAATAACATTATCATTAGTATTTAATCTTTTTGTAACAATTTCTAAGTATAAATTAGTTAAAGTTACTGTATTATTGTTTAATCCACTTATTTTTATGTAAAAAGTAGCACTATTTAAATTTAAAGTTGTTAAATCTGTATCATTATTTATATTTATAAAAGTAATGTTATTATTACTATATTGTAGTTGTATGTTTGTGTTTGTATTTGCTTTTATCTTAGTTAAACAACCAAATAAGCTTAATTTTATATCTATTTTAAATGTTATACTTTTAAATAACAAATTACCATTACTTATACTAACAGTATTTCCATTTAAGTATGTTATATCTGACCATAAAGCTTTTAAAGTATCACCATTAATATTCCAATTGTTATTATTAAATTGACCTGGTAAGTTTAATCCTGCTGTACTTACTAGTACACTGCTTAGTAGTATACTGTTATTTATGTATTCAGAGTATACTCCGTCGTTTAATCTTTCGTATGGATTTTTATTATCATAACTCATAATATTCTTTTTTACCTCAAATAGTTTTATATTACTTTTCTACCACTGTAACCAGTTGGTTTTCTAGTTACACTACAATCATAAATTTTTCCTTGATATTTATTCCATAAATGACCAATTCGACGAGGGAAATTAGCATGACCATGCCAAACCTCTACTTTTATACCTGCACCTTTACACATTGCCCAGAATATCCATGCGAAATCAGTACAATTGGCTTTTTTATTGTTAATGCAGTATTTAGCACTTGCAGGGTGAAATTTATCTGTATCTCCGCCTTTTATATGATTAAAGTAATAACTGTACTTCATTCCGTATGAACCAGCTTTGCGGATATAATTGTATATTTTATTTATTGTCTTTAATTCAGCACCTTTATTCATTAAGTCTTGTTCTATTTTGCTTCCTGCTTTTCCTGTTGCTTTAACTGTACCACTAGCTCCACTAGTTTTAGAATCATTTGGAGGAGTATAATTCTCATCTGGAACAGGAACATAATTATTTAAAGTAACATCCATTGTTCCACCTTTTGTATTAACACTAGTAACAAAATAAGGATTTAAAGGTATAACTCCAACAGGAATATTAATCATAGCATAATGACCAGCTATAATACGTTTATCAACTGGAATAGTGATTTTAAACTCTCTTTTAGGTTCACTGTCTTCATTAAATTCAGTTATTGCATCATTTATTTTTTTATCATTAATTTTAGTTGCAGATGAACTTGTAACATTACTTGCAGGGGTTAATTTACGAGTACTACCTATTTTAGTATCTCTTCCAGTTACTCCACAAAAATCAGCATCACAATTAGGATTAGAACAAAATACACCTCCTTCTGGACCCCATTCTCCTTTACCTGCACCTTTCCCTATTAAAATATTCTTTTTTTTGCATGTTGGACAGGTTCTAGACCATGTTTTTTGTGTTAATTTGTATGGTACTCCTTTTTTTTTAGGATAACATCTTATTGTTATAGTATTTCCGTCTATTACCCATTTAACTCCGACCATTACAGTGTATCCTTCAAATCTTGTTGTTTTAACTATTTTATCAGTCTTCCTTTTTTACTTGCAGAAGTTGCTTTAAAGTTCTTATTCATTCCAGAATAAAGAAAATCTTGCCATTTGTTCTTATAATAAACTAGTACACTGTCATGGTCTCTGTTTCCTGCACGATAACGACTAATACGGACAGGAACACTTTGAATGCTAAGATAGTGATAAATTAATTCACTCATTCCTTTATCACTACATTTTCCAGCCTTGAATGCTTCTTTATATTTATGTGGACCATTAGCAGAATAATTAAACTGTCTACATCTTAAATTAACTGTTTTAACAATTTTAAGTATCTCATCGTCTTTTTTATCTGTTTCACCAGCAACATTAACTGATTTATTAATTGTACCCCAGAGATTTACTAATTCTTTGTTTTCTTTTACTAATAGTCCGTCTACTCTTAAACTGGTTTGTATATCACTATAATCTACACTATAACTACCGTCAATAGCTTCTGTTATTACTGGAATGTTCATTTGTGCTGGTAATGGTTTATAAGTTATTGTACCGTTATCATCTATTCCATAGTCTATTAATGTTCCGTTTATGAATTCAAGATAGATTAGTTCGTTTATTATTCTTAGTATTGTTACATTTTCCCATATTAATTTAACAAAAATATCTTTACTAGGAGTATTACTAGCTTTTAAGCTTATTGGAGTATTACTATTTATAACATACTTTTTTAATAAGTTTTTAACTATATCACTGCTTCTACGATACCCTGTAGGTTTGTATGTTACTTCTGTTTGCAGATAACGACGATAATCATAAGCATTATAAGTATTTAAATCATTATATGATTTATCAAAATCTACTATTTGTCCTCCAAAATTGTTTATGTCTAATCCTCTTAGTTTTACATGGTCTGCACCGTCTAGGTTTTCGTTTGTACTGAAATTGAGTACGGATATTTTGTTCCAATCGTTTTTTATGTCCCAGTCGCTACTTATTTCTTTTTTTGTGTAATTGTTTGTTTTATTTTTTGAGTGATAGAATTCTGTTGACATGATATTATTTCTTTTTTTGTGTATTTTTTTAGCTTTTTTCGTGTCTTAAATTTATTTCTTATATTTTTTATATAATAGATTAAATGTTTAAATTATTCACATAAAAATATAAGAAATAAATTTAATTATTTAATATTAAATCTTTTCTTCAAATAATTCTTAGTAGCATTATCAAACTTACCAGTAACCTTAATTTTAGCCTTGTTTTTCTGCCATTTTTTTAATTCTTTAAGTGTTTTATCACAAAACCATGAATCAACACGAAATTTAGTATAATACCCGTCCATTTGTAATAATCTTTGTAATAAAGAAACACATTTCTGATTACGATTCTTACAGTTAAAAACAGGATTGCATTTTAATAATTCTAGTACATATGGATTGTTTTTACTTAAAATAGTACTTTTCTTAGTCTTAGCAGGAGTTGTTTTTACTGTCGCAGGTTTATAATTAAATGTATTAAACTTAATAACAGTTTTAACAGGTTTTTTATACTCTAAAACCTCAACACTATAAGTAACAACATTATCAACACTATAATCAGGAGTAATACTTAAAATAACCACCCATGCACTAATACTAGCAACACCCTCATGTAAACAAACAAAACTAATCTCTTCCTTTAGTATTTTTTCTTTTAAACTGTCAAATAAAGCTTTTTTATCATTATAATCTTTATTTAAATCCATTACAAAATCAAAAGACCATAAACGACTTTTTAATTTACGAGCAGTTAATAAAGCATTACCAGTTGTACTATCAGAGTATTGTAAGTCAATGTTATTACTCTCACTTATACCAAGATTATCCCCAATAAAATTATTGTCCAGATAAATTTCATAAGCCATAACAAAACACTATGCGCTCCTTTTTCTATCAGTAGACTCATAATCATTACGAACATTATTAATAATGTCCATAACATCTTTAGTTATTAAACCAGTTAAGTTATTATTAGTAATATAAGTATTAGAATAAGCTCCACCATTAACATTACCCTCACCAGTCAAACTATACTTAAAAGGAATGTCTCCACCACCAAAATTAAGATTATCACTTAACCAACTCCAAGCACCCTCACCAACACTCTTAACCTTGTTTAAAATATCAATAATTGGTTGAATATACCCTAGAACCTTGTTTTTAAGATTATTAAAATAAGTAATAACATTAGATATTTGTTCACTAATTTTGTCTTTAAGATTTATCATTCCTCGTTTAAAACGGTCGAAATAACCAATTATAACTCCAATTGCCAACATAATAAAATTTTTAACCATTTCAAATACGGCTTTTAATAAATCTAAATGAGTTATAATAAACAAAATAGGATTAGATAATGTAAACAATGTAATAGCAAATTTAACAAACGGATTATTAACTATCATATCAAATAAACCTGTTAAAGTGTCTTTTAACCAATTCCAAGCACTTATAAGCCCGTCTACTATAAACTGCCCTACACCTTTCAAAACCTCCCATAAACCATTAACAGCATTACGAACAGTCTCATTCTTATTATAAAGCAAAACAAATATAGCTATCAATGCAACAATAGCAATAACAACAATACCGATAGGATTCGCACTTAATGCTGCATTCCATAACCAAGTGGCCGCTGTAACTGCACCAGTAGCAATAGTATTGGCTATTTTAGCCCCAGTATCTGCTATAGTTGCAAGCACATTTCCACCAGTTAAAAAAGCATATGCAGACCTTGCACCACCCGCAGCCCAATCAGCGAAAGCACTTGCTTTAGTTTGAATGATTCCTGCAATTTTTGCAAGAGTTAATCCTTCTTCTTCAGTTTTTAATAAACCAGTAAAAATCAATAAAGCTTTCATAGGGGCAATAATACCATTAATAGCAAAAAAAGCACTGATAAAAGCCCCAGATAGGAAAATAACAACCCCCGTAAAATCCTTAACTGGCTGAGGTAAACTATTAAAACCATCTTTAACTTTAGTTAAAACATCCCTAACTTTATCTAAAACAGGAATTAAGATAGGTAATAATGTTTCACCGACTGTTGAAACTATTCCAGCGAAACTATTACTTGCTTTATCTTTTAATGCATCAAAACTACCAGCTAATTCTTCACTAGCAAAACTAGCATCTTGAGAATCTATCATATACTTATTTAAAAAAGTAGCACGTCCATTAGTGGAACTGTAATTCCACTGTTTTCAAGGAATTTTACTTCCTTAATTATAATTTAATTTTTATAGTATATATATGTATCCTTTTTTCATCCTTTAAAAAAACTTTAAAAAGGATAACATTAAATACTAAAAATAACATATAAATATTAAATACAAGAAAAATTAAGGTGATGACACTGATTGATACAGAAGAAAATATAATAATCGAAGCAATAAGCAAAGTAAGCAGTAATAATAATAAATCAAAATCAAATAGAACCGTTATTCCGAAAGAAATAGCCAATTCAATAAATTTAAAAAACGGAGACAGCTTAAATTGGAGAATATTAACAAAAAATGATGTTAAATTTCTTCTTGTTAAAAAAATAGAATAAATATTTTTTATTGTATTAATATATTTAGAAATAGCTTTTTTTAATTTTAAGAGTATTTTACTTTTTTTAGCATTAGCTAACCTTAAATAACTATTAGAATAATTAATAAAGTAAAATCGTAAGGTATTTATATCATACCGTTTATATTTAATGTTGGTTACATTAATTTTAGCACGTCCAGTGAATTAATTTTTATAGTAACCTTAGAGAGAAATTTAGCGAGGTGCTGTAACACCGTCGACCTAAAATTTTCTCTCTTAAATTTTTGATTACATTAATATTTTTTAGTTTTTTATTTATTTATACTTTTTCTTTACATTTTTTAACAATATTTTTAATAATTAATAACTTTTATTAAATTTATTATTTGTTGTGTAATTTTAAAAATAATTGCCATTATTTTCTTTGTTTCTACTACACATATAAAGTAAGTGTGAGAGAGCAGATGAAAAGTAATCTTCAGTAATACTATTTAACTAAAAAGTAATACTAATAATTTAAAAAAAATATAAAATAAATTAATTTATATTAATTTAATTTAGTTTTCCAAGCAGTTAAGACATCTTCAAATACGTTTTTTGCAATATTTTTATCTTCAATATTAAATTCTTTAAGAATATCATTATGTTCTGCAGAAATAGAGTATCTCTTTCCATCATTAGCAACAAATAAAAATTCTAAACTATTCAAATCACTATCAAACAATAACTCCCCTTTAAATCCTGCAATTGTAACATTAGTTATATCATAATTCTCATATTTTGTTATTTTCATTATACCAGTATAGTATTCGTCATATCCTTTATATTCGTTAAATGTTGGGATAAATACAATAAAACTATCCTCATTATAATATAAGCTGAATTCATCATCCACATTTGATAAGTTTTTATAATTATAATTATTTTCTAATGTTGCATTTTTTACTTTTAATATGTCTGTATTTATTGTTTTTTTATTTGAATCTGTATTGTCTCCAGTTATTGCTATTACTGCGATACATGCTAGTATAATTAAGAATACTGCAATTATTATTCCATTTATTTTTTTTCTATCCATTATTTTTTTTCTCCATTTTTTTAATATTTAATAATATATATTATATAATAAATAATATTTAATTTAAATTTAACTCTTTTTTAAGTTTATCATATTTTCTTTTAACCCCAATTTTCGGATAAAATTTTAGTGCTTTTTCATAATAATTAATAGCTAGTAATTTATTATTAAATTCAAGATATTTTTCAGCTGTTAACTTATATATTTTAGCTTTAGAATTATCAGAAATATTATGATGTTCGACTTTTATTATTAGTTTTTTAAATTTGTCAAAATCATTAATGTCTTTAATTTTTTCTATTTCTCTTATTAAATAATTATAAAGTCCATAGCCATCAAAAAAAGGGTCTATTTCGTATTTTTCTAACTCTTCTTCTGTAAAATTATATATTTCACTTATTTTTTTATTAAATTCTTCATTAGAAAGTTTAAAACTATTTCTCATTAAGTTATATATTTGTTCTTTTTTATTTTCATAATCTTCATTTGTAATTAATCCTTGTGTTTTAAATCTTCCAACATTATTCAGATATAGATTTAATAATTTACTTCTTTCTGCAATTTTTTCAATTATTACCTTATTTTTCCCAGTAGGATTTTTTAATTCTTTTGCTAATGTTTTATAATTTTTAAAGTCTTTTTCTGTATCTTTTATTATTTTTTCTACTTTCTCTAATTTATTCATTGTTTATCTTCCATTTTCTTTTAATTTTTTAATTTGAGTCATAATTTTATTTCTTTCTTTTTCAAAATCGTTAAAACGAGCAGTTAAATTGTCTAACTGTGTGTCTTTGTCTTTTAACTTATTTTCTAATTTAATGTACTCATCTGATTTAATATCTTTAATTTTAACTTTATTTATACTTAAATAAGGGATTAAATGAACATAATAGGGTTTAATGTCTTCAGAGTCAATAGCTTCGTATATTTCAGTTATTTGTGAGTTATGTGGTTTATGTCCAGCTAATATAGATACTATATCATACTGCTTAGTAAACGGTAGTTCTTCTTCTACTTCTATGCTTGCACGACCAATATTATTACTGCAAGTGGTTTTAAAAAGCTTTCTTAAGTTGTGTGGACGGAAAAAAGCTCTATTTTGTGTGTCTAATCTGTTTCCGACTAGTGGGTTAATTACTTGTTTGAATATTGTTGTTACGCTTTTTGAGTTATACTTTTTAGTTGTTTGTGTGCTGTTAAAAAGTGGAGAGTCATTATTAGTATTATATCCTTTACTTATACGGTTTTTAAGGTAGTTAAATAAGTATTCTGTTGTTTCTGGAGTGTTAAATGTTATGCAGAGGTTTCCTTCGTCTTTTGTTTTTTGTGGGTCAAAGTCCCATACTGGGATTATGTTATTTTGGTCTTGTTCGAGTAGATTTTCTATTGTTCCATTATGATATTGTTTGGTTGCTTTTAATAAGTCTTTTATGGTTAAATTAACTACATCACTTACTCTTAAGCCTGTTGTTGCTAGAAATAGTATTAATGCTTTGTATTTTAGGTTTTCGGTATTGTCTACTGCTTTTTTAACATCTTGCCATGAGGGTATTTCTGTTTTTCGTGTTCTTCTTTGTTTTTGTTTTATTAAGAATGGTTTTGGTAATTCTATATTGTATTCGTTGTAGAAGCTTCTTAATGCACTTATTTTTAGTTTTATTGTTCCTTTATTATTGTTTTTCGTTTTAAGATAATTATAATATTGGTTAAAGTATTTGTTTATTTTTCTATCTTCCATTTCAAGGAATATCTTTTTGTCCCAGTCTGGTTTTTGTTCTTTACGTGCTTCAGCAATTAGTTCTGATGGTTTTAAGCCTGTTAAATCATGTATTTCATTAAATACTATGTAATATGTTTTTATTCTTTCTTTTTTAATGTTTCTACGAATAATTAGATTTTCTAATTTTTGGTCGTTGCTAATCATTGTTTAATATATATTATTTCATGTTTTATTTAAATGTTTTTTTGATTTTATGGATGTAGTGGAATCTAATTACTTTTCTTATAAAAAGCTGCTAATATTATCATTTGCAACAAGCATAGATGCATTTGCCCTTGGAATAACATTTTCATTTGCAAAAATCGATATTTTACAAGCAATTGCTGTTATTGGAATTGTTGTATTCATAATGACTGAAATAGGAATTTTAATTGGAAAATATATTGGAAATCATTATAGTAGCAAATTTAAAATACTTGGAGGAGTTATTATTATACTTCTTTCTCTAGAATTCCTATGGGAAGGAGTAAGTGCTTTACTTTTATAAAAAAATTTTAAAAAAAAGTATCTAAAATGAATCTAATGTAACTAATTTGTCTCGTTTAAGCTCTTTTGGAGGTTCAAGAGATACAAACTCAATTCCTTCTTCTTCAATCATTTCTTTTGCATCTTCATCTATTTTTGGAGCAACTAAAAGTCCGCGAATCTTTTTCTTTTCAACACCTAAGTCTTTTAAATAGCTGTTTTTTTCATCCTCAAAATCAGAAAGATATCTCCTTATTTGCTTTACTGCATTAACACCAATTTTTCTAGATTTTAACTCTAAAACCATTAAATTTCCTTCTTTATCATTACCAAGAATATCAATAAATCCATGTTCTGTTGAATATTCTCTATTTGTTGGTTTGAATCCTTCTTCAATTAAATGAGGTTTATCTATTATCAAATCACCTAAATCTTTTTCATAACCAGCTATTTCAAGTTCTTGATAGTCTTCGATTAATGCATAGTTTAAAAAGTGGATTTTTCTAATTTCTACCTCTAAGTGCTCTCTTGGAGTTCTTCTAAAACTTTCTAAAAATAACTTTTCATTTCGTATTAAAACACGAGATCTTGATTTAGGAGGTTGCCAATTTACAGGATCTACTTTTTTATCTTGGTGAATTAAAAAAGAACCATCAGGTTTAATTAAAATTATTCTTTCTCCAAAATCTAACTGGCTAATTGCCCGACCTTCATAAATTACTTTACAACATGCAAAAATCACAATTGTAGCTTTTTTTCTTAACCCTTCATCAATTAAATCAAAAGATTCATCAATATTTGGATCTTCTTTTCCTTTAAATTTCATTTCTCTAAAAATATTAAGTTGGTAATTGGTTAATAGTAGTTTATTACTAAATAGTTTATTATTTAGTATTTTATTACTAAATAGTTTATTGTTCAGTAGTTATTGTTTCTATTCCTTTAAGACTTTGACTAATTCTTCTAATGCATTATCAATAGCAAAAGAAGTTGCAAATGGACGAATATCTTCAGCAATTAAATCATCAATAGCCCCAGGACCAACATTTGAAACAATTACTGCTTGAACATCTTTTATTGAATTAATTACAATTTGTCTAAGAGAAGAATGATCTCCATCATCTACACATGAAGGGTCTACTTTCCTTTTTTCAATAAATTCATATTCTCCATCTTTTATTTCATAAACTAAAAATTCTTCTGCCTTTCCAAAATGGACATTAACATTTTCTCCATCATCACTTGCAACAGCTACTTTAAACACCATAAACTTCCTATCCATACTTTTTAATCAGTAAAATCAAATAATAAATATACTTAATAACAATTTTACTGAGTTTTAATAATATATTTAAATAAAAATTTAAATAACAATTTAAATAATAATTTTAAATGTATTTTTAATATTAATACTTTAATATTAATACTTTAATATTAATATTACTAAATCATTCATAGATATATAATACATATTATTTAAAAATAAATAATATTTAAAAAATATTTAACTTATTTAAAAAAATTTATTTTTCTAAAATTCTAAATTATTTCAAAATATCTTATTTATTTTTTTATTTAAATAATTTGCTAAAAGAAAAATTTGAAACAAATAAAAAGAGAAAAATAGTAAAAAAAAGAAATAATAAAAAAGAAGAAATAATAAAAAATTAAGTATTTAATCAAACAAAATGAAATATTACTAGAAAATAAAAAATTTATTAAAATTTAAAAATAAGGCAAATAAAATGTGGAAATCACTTGGAGAGTATATAGAAAAAAAAGCTATTGAAAAAAGTAAACTTAAAGATAATAACAAAAAAGTAAAAGTCATAGAAATAGCTGTTGGAAAATTCTTTGATGTAAGTAATTATTTGAAAAAATCCAATTGCAATGAAATTGATTTAATATTAACTGATATTAATCCAGATAACTCCAAAATCATTAAAGATGATATTTTTAATCCAAATTTTGAAATATATAATAATGCAGATATAATTTATTCTATTAGACCACCATATGAACTTCAAGAGAATATTATAAAACTAGCAAACAAAGAAAATGCTATTTTAATTATTAAGCCATTATACAATGACGATATATATAAAAAAGAAAAAATGAAGTTAAAAAGTTATAAAAAAACTAATTTTTACCAACTAAAAAAATAAAAAAAGCAAAAGAAAAGTTCCACAAATAAAAAATAAAAAAATTACAAATCAACAATTTCAATATTTAATAATTTATTTTTTTTAAGCTCAAATAGTATGCCATGGCTTTCATGAAGATTTCCAGGGTTAGCTATTATAGTATTATTAATTTTACTTATAGAACAAGCTTCATGTATGTGTCCACAAAGATTTATATCAAAATTATTTTCTTTAATGATTTTTTCAATGGCTGTACTACCAACATGAGCACCACTAGGAATTAAATCTGCACCACTGCCAAATGGTGGAGCATGAGTAAGTAAAACTTTAAAATAATCTTCCTTCACATCATCTATTGATTCATTGAAAGATTTATCAGCAATATCAATTGATTTCTTTTCAATTAAGGATTTAATTTTATTATATATTGTATCTTCATCAAATTCAAAAGGTGTATTGAATGGAGTAGGATTAGAGCCACCAAAAGCAAAAAATATAATATTTTTGTATTTAACAACGTTATTATGTACAGACAAGGTTTCTGAAGAATCAATAGCCGAAATAGCTTCAGGAGTATCACAATTACCAGGAATAGTTATTATATCAATATTTTTTTCTTTCAATTCATTTAAATAATCCATAGCAAATTCAGATGGACCAAAATTAGTAATATCTCCAGATATTATAAGTAAATCAATCTTATTTTCATCTAAATAGCTATTTAATCTAGGATTTATTTCACTGTGAATATCACTAATTTGTAAAACTTTCATAATAATACCTGAGTTATTTGATAATAACCAATTAATCAAAGAATGAAAAGAATAAATAAAAATGAAATATAATAAATTTGTTAAATTTAAATATGCATTTAAATTATTATTATTATTATTATTATTATTATTATTATTATTATTATTATTATTATTATTATTATTATTATTATTATTAGTTGTTATTACTAATTATTATTAATTTTTATTATTAATTTTTATCTTTAAAAACATGCATAAAATGATTTATTCATCAAAAAATGTTGCTAATTCTTTTAAACCTCTTTGAACATTTATTTTATCCCCATATAGAGCTAATACATTATCTTCATCAAATTCAATTATTAAGTTATCATATTCGGCTATTTCTTGAATCCTATCTTCAGATATTGGTTTTTTAAGATGTATCCTCCCAAAAGAAAATCCTGGAGGAGCATTAGAAAGGAATTTAGATGAAGAGTCTGGCTTCTCATATACAGTCTCTCCTAGATTAGCTCGCCTTAACTTATCACTCCATAGTTTTACATAGCCATTACCAAAATCAAATGCAAATGTGAATAGTTTATCTTGGATTTCAGTTATTGTAATGTTTGCTCTGTCAAATTCTCTAATCATATCAGGATGAGTCATGTCTTTTTTATAAAAGCCTACTGAAGATTTTACAAGAGAAAGATCCCTATTTAAAATAGATGGAATATCTACACCTTTTTTTTTCAAGTCAGTCAACAATTCAACTAAAATTAGCCAAGTTTGATCAATTGGCAAGTCTATATCTTCACTCATTTTTACCTCAAATTATTTAACATAATTTAAAAAAAACACACAACAACAGCAATTAAGAAAATCAAAAAAAAAAAAAAAAAAAAAAAAAAAAAAAAAAAAAAAAAAAAAAAAATGAATAAAATAAAAAGAAATAGATAGATAAAAAACCATTTTTATCTTAAAAAAAAAAGCTAATTAATTAAAAAAAAATTATTTTAGATGATTTTTAATTATTTTTAAAGTAGTGTAATTAACTTTTGCTTCTGCTTCTTTTAATTCTGCTTTAACTTCTTCAATATCTTTATATTGGTCCAAAAACAAAATATGATGAGTTTCAGGAACACCAACAATATCTAAAACAGCTATTGCATCATCAGGCTTAATTTCTTCTCTTTTTTCAATACTTGCTTTAAATTGTACAAATCTTTGATATTGTTTAGGTAAATCTTTATATAAAAATATACCAGATAAATTTGCTATAAACATAAAATCACTCCAATATTAAGTAAATTAAATTAAAAAAACTAAATAAAAATAAATAATTAATTATAAAAAACTTTATTATATCTTATATAATTTAGAACATAATAATATTTAAATTTTTTTGTATAATTCCAAATTTATTAATTTAGTAAATGTCTTCAATTTTTTTTATTATCTTATTTTTAATCTTTTTTAAGTTTAATATATGTTTGTTATAAGACTTAAAATGATAATAAAAAAAATATAAAAAAAATTTAAAATGGATAAAATGGATAAAATAATTTTTAGAATTTCTACAACTTTATTTCAAAGATTACTCCTAAAAACTTTATTTCTAATATTTAGCTTATAGAAATTCATTTTCTAAAAATTTGTTTTAAAATATAAAAATCTCCAGAATCTAATGTTTTTAAAAGAATTAATGAAAAAGAGTATACAAATATAGATATTAAAATACCTATCCACAATGAAACATTCAATGCATAAAGTATTATTCCTAAAATAATGCTTGAAATTAGAATTTTCCCAATTGATTTTAATATAAGTGAATCCAACTTAAAAATTTCTTTGGACACTATATAATTAAATAAAATGAATATTAACATATTTATTAAAACAACTGCAATACTTGCGCCAATAAAGCTAAAATGAATTATAAGAATGTAATTTACTATAACATTAAATACACAAGCAATTATATTAATTTTAGTAACTGTTTTTTCATGAAATGAAGAATTTAAAAGTTGTGTGTACAATCCATTTATGAACAAAAATGGAAGACACCAGATTAATATTTTAATAACCTCAGCTGATAGGATGTACTCACTTTTATAAATTAAAGAAATTACATCTCCTGCATAAAAACTGATTAAAACACAAATAGGTAATGAAACCATTAAAAGATATTTCATTGACTTTTCATAGGTAAACTTCAAAAAATCACTTGAATCACGATAGAATTTAGAGAACAAAGGAAAAATTACAATGGTGTAAGTACTATAAAGTGCAGTAAAAACAAAAATGACTTTATATGCTGAACTATAAATTCCTGTTGCAAAGTCTCCAGAAATGACTACTAACATTACTGTGTCCATTAAAAAATAAATTGTTGTAAAAAAATTTGTAAGACCAAAAGGTAAAGATTTTTTAATAGCATTAAAACAGAATTTAGCATCAAATTCAATGTTGATTTTAATAATATTCCTGATAGTTATTATTAAATAAATTAAAGAAATTAATGCAGCTAACATATAAGTAATTGGAACTCCAAGCAAGCCTATCTTAAAATAAATTAATAATGCTGTAAATATCAATATCATAGAACTATTTAGGATAGTGCTTATTCCTTGATATTTCATTTTCTCATTTGCTTGAAAAATCCCATAAAAAAATACAGACATACTTGATAGTGCAAACTGTAAACCAAAGATGAAAAATACCTCTAAATTTAAAATAGGATAATTTATTAGCGTTAATACAGCCAAAACAATTATTAAAACTAAAAAAGAGAAAATAAGTTTTAATGGAACCATGTTCCCTAAATATTTGCTTACTAATTCATTGTTTCTTGAAACATCACGGGTTATGTATGTACTCATACCAAGATCCATGAAAATAGAAGCTATTGTTAAACAGGAGATAGCTGCATTAATAATTCCGAAATCTCCAACTTCAAGATAATTGGCAATTAAAATTGTCCAGAAAAAACCAAATATATTAGCTATTACCTGTGATATGGCCAACCAACTAATATTTTTAAAAATTTTCTGTACTGAGCTCATCTATTAAACCTCTTTAAAGTCTGCTTAACATACAATTAAGTTTCATGATATTTATTTTTTTATTAATTGAGGGTCGGACAAAATTCCATATCAGTTTGCCAAAATCTTAGGAAAATCCTTTGTTTAGCAAAAGAAGAAACTTTTTTTTGAGAAAAGCTATTTTTGTCCGACCCTCTAATTGAAATAGAGTTTTATTAAATGTTTATATTTATTTTTATAATAAAATTCATTAAAATTTTATATAGTATGATACCTATTTTTTGATAATATATTTATCTATCCAATTTTCGACAAAAAATATTTCGTCAGCTAATTCGTATTAAACTTTAACCACTTCCTTTTTTAGGCATTCAATATTTGGAATGGGGTTTCTATTTAGTATATTTTTTATTGCTCTCCATAGTTGTTCTATTGGGTTTAAAAATAGGGAGTATTTAGGCAAATAAATTAGTGTTATATTTAAAATTTTGCATATAATTCTTGATAGGTAAGTTTTATGGAGAGAGAAGTTGTTTATTATGATAATAATTCTTTTTTCAGATTTTAAAGATTTAGGGAATAGTTTATTAACTTCATTTTTATTATCAGATAATTTTTTAGTTTTAAAGGTTTTTTAATTAAATCTATTGGGACATTAATATTGAAGTAGTTTAATAATATTAATGTGAAGTTTTGAGCTTTAATTTTGCTTATTTTTCTTTTATCTTCTGTATTTTCTAAATTTATTGTTTTTTTAATTCTTTTTAGAGTTAATTCTTTAAATGTATCTGTATCAGATATTTTTTAAGGATATCTTGTCTAAATTAGTCTGAATTGTTTATAATGTTGAATTCCCATTAGGTGGTTGAAATCCAGCAGCACTAATTTTAATTCTCTCTGGATTAACTTTTATTTTTGCTTCTTCTCACTTTTTAAAGAACTTTTGATATATTTGGTAGATTTTACAACACATTCATCAAAAATGCCATAAATATCCTCATCAGGATTTTACATCCTGTGTTTTTTCTTTCATTATATTCTTTTGCATTTTTTAGGAGACTTTGAAAATATTGGATAATGTTTAATCCACAAATACTCGAGGTTTTTTATTATTTGTTTTACTTATTTTAGACTGTAATCAATGCCATAATTCTTTTCTATGAAATAATGAACATCTTTAGTTCCTAAAGAATCATTACCTTTAATAAATCCTTCCACTTCTTTAAATTGAGTTTCAGTTAAAAATGATGGTCTTTTAGCTCCTTTTTTATGATTCAATCCATCAACACCACTTTCATTCCATTTATGTAACCAGTTATAAGCTGTTTTTTCAGGAACTCCTAAATTTAAACTAGTTTGTTTAACTGTCTTTCCTTCATAAAGTTGTCGTATGAAATGCAACAGATTAACCTCTTTGCTAACTTTTCTAACTTATAAATCAAATCCTTAAGCTCAATAGAACTAATATGACACTCCACTAACTCTTTAGAATTTTTACTCATACATAATACTATGATCTTATATCATATAAATATTGCCAAAAAATAGGTATCGTACTATAATCTAAATATACACAATGTAAATATACTTATAACATAATATAATACATTATTAGGAAAAAATTATAATATAGGGCACTATTATCTAAATTTCAATGATTAAATTAGCTAGCTGTTCTAGGTTTCTTACTTCAAAGATTTCTGCACCTACGTTTTCGTAGTGGGAGACACAACTATCTGCTACATTCCATTTCTTTTTTTCCTCTGGGTTTAAGATTATAGCTCTCTTTGATTTTTTGACCATATTTTCAATTAGTTCTGCACTTTTTGGGATTCTATTCTCTTTTGGTCCTGCCCAATCTCTACAATCACTTAAAATTAGGAGATAAGACTTTCTGTTTAGGTTGGCATGTTTTTCGAACTCTTCAAATGCCGTGAACATATTGGATTTTCCTCGAATCATGGAATTAGAATGTCTTATTTTCATTACCTTTATAAATGCATCTATTAAATCTGGCTCATATAGTGCAGGAGTTATTTCAGCAATTTTATTGTCAAATTCATAGACTTTTGCTCGGTTAAACGAATTTTGAGCTATGTAAACCATACAAAAGAACCATATACTAATCCAATCACAGGAAACACTTATATCTGAGAGGAAGTAATGGTTTTGCTTTTTGATCTTTGGCTTGCTTTTCATAAGTTCTAGGAGAGTTCCTCCGTGCTTCATATTTTTTCTAATACTTCTTCTAATATCTGGTTTTTGTTTTTTAGCTATTTTATTTTGTCTGGATCTTTTAGTAGCTATTTTCTGACCTAATTTCTGACAGAGATCAATTAATTCCACTTGTAATGTGTTTATAGTTTTTATATCATTTCTTAAAAGCTCAGAATTTCCTTCTTTGTTAGCTTCGTTGTTTATCTCATTTAAACTATTTTGAATATAGCTTATTTTGTATTTTTGGCTGTCTTTTCCAGGATCATATCTGGAAACTCTTTTACTACTCACAGAAACATTGTATGTCTTCATAAATGGTGATTTTATTCCATTTTCATGAAGTACTGCCTTTTCTTCTTCTTTATCTTCATTAAGAAAGAAATCTTCGTATGCTTTGTCAAACTTTTTCCTATGTCGTTGATCTTTCAAGTAGATAGCTGCTAATCCTTCTTTTAAGTTCCCTCCATTTTTTTCTAAGAGAACATTAGCTTCATAAGCTAATTGTGTACTTCTAATACTAGATGGAATCCCATTTTCCCGTAATTTCCCTGAAAATTTGACTATTTCTTCCATCATAATTTTATATTCTCTATTTTTTTATTTTATCTTATTTTGTTATATCTTGTTTTATTCATGATTTTATTTATTTTATCTTATTTTAATTATTTTATTTTAATATCTTCTAAGACTTTTTGTTTGTCGTCTTCGTTTTTTATAGCTATATTTATTGTATTTTTGAAAGAATCTTCGTCTAACTCTTCTTTTTCAAATATCATTAAGCTTTTAGCCCAATCTACTGTTGCTCTTATTGATGGGCTTTTTGTTAGATTTAGCTGTCTTATCTGCTGTATAGCTTTGACTATGCTTTTTATTAGCTTTTCTGAGGCATTTGGGATCTGAGATTTTACTATTTCTACTTCTCTTTTGAAATCTGGGTAATCTATGTATAAGTATAGACACCTATCTTTTGTTTCATCCAGTAGCTGTCTTTGAGAGTTTGAAGTCATCATAACAAGTAAATCATTGTTTAAATCAAATGTACCAAGATCATTCACTGTTATTTGCTTTTCTCCAAGAGCTTGTAGTAGAAAACTTTCAACTTCTTCATCAGCTTTATCAATTTCATCAATAAGCATTATTGATGGTTTTTCGTTCATGAAAGCTGATAAAAGAGGTCGTTTTATAAAGAACTTCTCTTTAAAAACATCTTCTTCACTTTTCTCTATTTTAGCTACCTTTATTTTAGACATTTCAAGACTTAATAGCTGTTTTTGATAGTTCCATTCCCCTACAATCTGTTCAAAGGTTATTCCTTCATAGCACTGTATTCTGAAAAAATCTCTTTCAAAGGCTTTTGCAATTGATTTAGAAAGTTGTGTTTTTCCAGTTCCTGGAGGACCTTCAATTAAAATCGGTTTTTTAAGTTTAATAGCTAAAAACACCACAGTACTTATAGTTTCATCAGAAATATAGCTATTTTTAGCTAAAATATCTTCTATACTCACTATATCTAAATTAGCTATATCTAAATTCTTTCCCATTAAATCACCCCTATTCCATCTAAGAATATCCGTATTCCTAAAATAATATTCTGTGTTTTTTCTTTCATTATATTCTTTTGTATTTTTAGGAGACTTTGAAAATATTGGATAAGGCTTAATCCACTAGTATTCGAGGTTTTTTATTGTTTGTTTTACTTATTTTAGACTGTAATCAATACCATAATTCTTTTCTATGAATTAATGAACATCTTTAGTTTCTAAGAATCATTATCTTTAATAAATTCTTCCACTTCTTTAAATTGAGTTTCAGTTAAAAATGATAGTCTTCTGGCTCTTTTTTATGATTCAATCCATCAACACCACTTTCATTCCATTTATGCAATCAGTTATAAGCTGTTTTTTCAGGAACTCCTAAATTTAAACTAGCTTGTTTAACTGTCTTTCCTTCATAAAACTGTCGTATGAAATGCAACCGATTAACCTTCTTTGCTACCTTTTCTAACTTGTAAATCAAATCATTAAGCTCAATAGAACTAATATAATGCTCCACTAGCTCTTTAGAATTTTTACTCACACATAATATTATGATTTTATACTATATAAATGTTGCAAAAAAATAGGTATCACAATATAAATCTAATTTTAGCTTAATTAACTAAATTTAGAGACTTAGATTTTCGAATTGTTCCACAGCCATTTTAAAAAAAAGTCCTTAAATTGAGTAATGTATCACAGTAATGCCACATATTAATCATGGTTGAAAAGAAGAAATAAATAGTAATAAGTAAAATAGCAATATAAAAATAGTAGCATTAAACCCAGAAAAAAGAAAAAAGAAAAAATAAGCTATTTAAAGAAATTTCATTTGAGTTAAATAAATTTTATAAAATTTATTAAAAAAAATAATTGAAAATTAATAAGTAATATATAATCTATAAAAATCCAAAAGCATAAATAAAAAAATAATTAAATATTAAAAATTTAATAATGGCTTGCTGGAGTTATTCCTAAATGATGATCCTCGTGTTTTTTTCCAGGAATTCCATAAGCATCAGCTCTACATTGAGTACATGCTCTAAAAACAGGAATAATCTCTTCAACTTCAGATCTTACTTTTTCAATTTGTTCACATGTTGGTTTAGGAATATCTTTCATTTTATTTAATGGAATCAATGGAAGGACATTCATTAAAGAAGCGCCACGTTTTTTTACTTCCTTAGCTATTTCAATAATATGTTCATCATTTACTCCAGGTATTAAGACACTGTTAACTTTAACAATAACTCCTAAATTAGATACTTTTTCAATTCCATCTAGCTGATTTTTAATTAAAATTTCAACGGCCTCTCTTCCTTTATAAACTTTGTCATGATACTTAATAAAGGTATAAATTTTTTCAGCAATTTCTGGATTAATTGCATTAACTGTAACTGTAATAGTATTTACACCGACTTTAGCTACTTCTTCAGCTAAATCAGGAAGAAGAAGTCCATTTGTACTCATACATTTAATTAAATCTGGTTTTTCTTCCCCTAATTTTTTAAAAAATTTAATTGTGTCAGGATTTGCAAGTGAATCTCCAGGTCCAGCTACACCTACAACAGATATTGGCCCGTCTTCAGTAACATTTTTTACATGTTCAATAGCTGCATCACTGTCCATTACACAACTGGCAACTCCTGGACGATTTTCATCTTTATTAATGTCCCTTGTACAGAAATTGCAGTAAATGTTACACTTAGGAGCTATTGGGACATGTGCTCTGCCTACTTTATCATGCATTTTCTCATTAAAACAAGGATGTGCCTTTGTTATGTGTGCAAATTTAGATCCTTTAAGTTCTTTCATAAACATCACCTATACTAATAATAATTTTGAATAAAGTTAAAATAATTTGAAAAAAATAAATAATACTCTTAAATAAAATAAAATTAAATGTGAAAATATATCTAAAAAATGATCTATTTATAATTCAAAAATAAAATTAAAAAAATAAATGATAATAATGTAGTTATGTTTTTTATATTATAAAAATTTTTTGATAAAAATTTCAACAAATTAAAAAGTTATATTAAATTAAGTAAAAAAAAATGTAAAAAAAGACAAAAAATACTAAAATATTAAAGTCTTAAAAAATACTAAAAAATATTAAAAAATCTAAAAAATGTTAAAAAGTAATTAAATCTAGGTTAAACACTTTTTAACTCGTCAACAAATTTTTTACCTCTTTTTAGCCAACTATCTTTGATCAATTCGTCAGTAGCAACGATTGCTACAACATCATCTTCAGATAAATCTCTAATTATCCTAAAACCTTCTGGGATAATTCTAAAAATAGCATCATAGACCTTTCTTTGAATGTTTTCTTTTGCATTAACAATATTTAAGTCATTTAATCCTGTAACTTCATTTGGAATAGTAATAGTGTATCTATTTGGTTGAGCAACACTTTCTCTTGGAAACTCCATCCAAAGTTTTTTAAGTATTTGTGGGAGATAATTTTCATCTTTTATGCCAATTAGTGTTAAATTGTTTACTTTATCATATTTTACAACAGCTAAATCCCGCAAAAATAAATCTGTTGGAATTTTATCTAATTTAATAGCTATTATAAAAAGAACCTTTTCAGGATCAACACAGACTTTCATATCCTTTACAGACGGAGATAACTGCAAATCTTGAAATATCTGTTTAATAATCATTTCATAGACTTTTGCACCCTCATTATCAGGACTTTCAACCAACATTTTAACACCAATGCATAAATAAGATATAAATAATATAAATAAGACACAAATAAAATATAAATAAAAAGGAATATAAAAATTATTTGTCCTGTCTTTTTCCTATTCCTGAAACTAAAAGAGCAGAACCAACAGCACCAATATACTGAGAATATTCTGGAACTATAACATCTATTCCACCTAAAGTTTCACTTACTGCTTTTATTAAACCAGAAATCAAAGATGTTCCACCAACTTGGATTAATGGCTCCCGAATATCAATTTCTTGTAATTGCTGTTCATATACTTGTTCAGCAACAGAATGGCATGCAGCAGCTGCAACATCTGCTTTTGAGCCACCAGCAGCCAAAGTTGTAACCAAATCTTGAATACCAAAGACTATACAGTAGCTATTAAGTAATGCTTTTTTATAATCTCCTTTCATTGCTAAAGGACCTAGTTCACTTATATCCACATCTAATCTTCGAGAAGTCATGTCTAAAAATCTTCCTGAAGCACCTGCACATATACCACCCATTGTAAAATTATCAGGAATTCCATTGTTAACTGTAATGACTTTATTATCCATTCCCCCAATATCTAAAACTGTTGCTTCTCCTTTTTGTTTGTTTGCAAGGTAAACTGCACCTTTTGCATTAACAGAAAGTTCTTCTTGGATAAGTTCAGCTTTTAACTCTTTTCCAATAGTAAGACGACCATAGCCTGTTGTTCCTATACCATCTAAATCATCCATACCATATCCTGTTCCCTCAAATGCATCCTTAGCACCAATATCCACTGATCCTATAATATCCTTTGTAGCAGTCCATCCAGTACCAATAATCTTGTTATTTTCCATTAAAACAACTTTTGTAGTGGTAGAACCAGAATCTATGCCTAAAGTAAGACCTTCTTGCTTTTCACGAGCTAAAATGCTTTTTCTTGCAACAGTTGTAGTTAATGCTTCCATTCTAATAAATAGCTCATCTGCTTTAGTTCTTTCAGTAAAAGAATATGTGACAACAGGAATATTTGTATTATCTTGAATAAATCTTCTAACTTCATTACGTATTAATGCTCCTTCAGCACATCTAAAACATGTTGCAATAAAAACTGCATCTGTTTGAGTCTTTCCTTCAACAATAGACATTGCTCTTGCAACCATTAGCCTTAAACTTGAACTTTGAGCATTAAAACCAAATTTTTCATATGATTCATTAATATAATCTAAATCTATTTCTGGAATTATTATTTCTCCACCAAAAGTATTTGCAGCTTTTTCTATTTCTCTTTGTATCCCACTGTATTCTGTTCCACATGAGACTAAGGCTATTTTGACCATTTATTTTTCCTCCTGTGAATCAGTTGAATTGGCTGAATTAGAAGAAGGTAAGCTGTCTAAAAATTTATTAATTTTATTTACCATGTCCACAGTTTCATCACGAGTCTTTGGATACTTTAATTCTAATGTAGGAAGTCCTCTTTTTCTTAAAGTGAATGTAGTTAATTCATTAGTTCTTGCACAACCAATACATCCAAATCCAAAAGGTGCATCATCAATAATAATAGCTGCTTCAGCTTCTTCGATTAAAGGACCTATTATAGACATTCTACCCCTAACACCTGACGGAACTTCAATAGCTGCATATTTAAGTCCTTTAATAGGGTCTTCTTCAGTAATGTTCATAGGAGGAGAATCTATTTCAGGATCAATGACTTTTTTTCTCACAGCCTTTTGCAGAGCCAATGGCTCATGCCCTTTTCTTTCAATTAAATCACTTAAGATAAGAGAATTCGGAGGAATAATTGCAACCTTAACCATAACTACACCTAATAAACATGTTAAAATTATTAGAAATAAAACTAATATAATAAAATTTATAATATAATAAAATACATTAAAACAAATTTCAATAAATTATAAAATAAAAGATTAAATAAAGACTAAAATATTATTATATTAATTAAAGATTATATTAATTAAATTTATATTAATTAAACATTTGAAATTTTTACTATTTAATTATTATGATTTAATAAAAAAAGATATTTAAAATAATTAAATTAAAAAATTAGATGAAAATTAGAAAAAAGAAAATTTGTAAAAAAATAGTTAAGATGCTGTGCAATGATTGTTTTTTGTAAAATTAGATATTTAATTAAAATATGTTAAAACATGTGAAAAAGTATTAATACATATTTTATAAAAAAAATGAATATTTAAAAATAATTATAATTAGCAAATAGCTTATATTAATTAGTTAAATTTGAATTAAATATTTTAAAGAATAATAAAAATTAAATGTTTTAAAAATAATTATTTTTATTAAATAGACATTAATATTAATTAAAATAGAATTTTATTAAATATTTATATTTATTTTATAATAAAATTCATTAGAACTTTATAACTCTAATTTTAACTTAATTAACTAAATTTAGAAACTTATACTTTCGAATTGTTGCACAGCCATTAAAAAAAAAAAAAAAAAAAAAAAATTATAAATTAAAAAAAAAGCGTGAAATTCTTTAATACTAAAATTAAAAGTATCTATTAGTTTGTTTTTGGTATTTGATATAATCCTCTCCATAATGCTTTAAAAGATGTTTTTCTTCATTTAAAATTATTCTGTGAATGGCTACTAACAAAGCTATAGTTACAAGAAGAAATAAAATATTAGGAAAAACTAAAAAAACGCCAATAAAAAATAGATTCATTGATAAAAATACTGGGTTTCTTGAAAACTTAAAAATTCCATTAGTTATTAGCTCTCCTTGGTTTTGATTATCAATACCAACTCTCCATGAATTATCAAAATAGTATAAAGCTAAAACAAAAATAATAATGGCTAGATATGTAAAAGTCAAGCCAGTAATTGAAAAAATTCTATAAATACTGTAAAAATTAATAATTGAAAGATTGATGAAATTAATAGATATTATTTTAAATTCAATAGAAAAAAGAAAAATTACAGCTCCATATATTATTAGAAATGGAATGGCTAATTTTTCTAAGATAGCTTGCACTTTAGACTTGTACTTTAATCCTTCATCTACCACAATGACTTTTACACCTTGACGAGCTAAAAGAAAGGTTCTACCAAAAAAAATCAGATAAAATAATATTAAATTTAAAATTAAAAGAAAATTATGCATTTTATCTTCCAATTCTAAATGAATTTAAAACAACTAATAATGTTAAACCAACATCCCCAATTATAATTGCTGTTAAAAGATTTATGTGCCCCAAAACGGCTAAAATCACCAAAGTAGCTTTAACTGCAATTACAATGAAGACATTTTCCTTTAAAACAAACATGGTTTTTTTGGCTATGGAAATGAGTTGATCGATTTTAGAAAGCTTGTCGTCCATTAAAACAATATCCGCTGTTTCAATAGCTACATCAGCTCCACCAATACCCATAGCTATTCCTACATTTGCTCTTGCAAGAGATGGAGTATCATTTACACCATCCCCTACCATTGCAATGTCTCCATGCTTTAAAGCTAAAGATTCTATCTTTTCAAGTTTATCTTCAGGAAGTAGATTTCCATGATACTCATCTAAACCTAAAATATTAGAAACCTCTTCTGCAACTTCTTCATTGTCCCCACTTAACATTATAGTTTCTATGTCTCTTATTTTAAGGGATTCAATAGTGTCTTTTGCATCTACTCTTAGTTTATCTTTTAAATAAATTCTTCCAAGTATTTTAGACTCGGTTCCAATATACATTTGAGTTTTTCCATACTTATTTTTAAGAATAGTGTCATTAGAGCTTTTAAAATTTTCATTGATTAAGATTTTTGATTCTTCATCAAGATTTAAATCAGAAAATATATCTTTTTTACCAATTAAATATTTTTCATTGTTAATTATCCCTATAAGTCCTTTTCCAGATATTGATTGGAAATTTAAAACATCTTGCAATTTAATTTTATTTTCTTGAGCATAGTTTTTAAATGCATGGGAAATAGGGTGTTTTGACATGTTTTCAATACTACAAGCTATTAAAATAAGCTCTTCTTTTGAAATATCACCAATAATATCTATACTACTGATTTCTAGTTTTCCTTCAGTTAAAGTTCCAGTTTTGTCAAATAAAATAGCTTTAATTTTGTTTAATTCCTCAATATATTCCCCTCCTTTAATTATAATCCCATTTTTAGTTCCTGCAGTAATAGCTGAAACCATAGAAACAGGTGTGGATATTGCAAGAGCACAAGGACATGAGATAACAAGTAAAATTAAACTTGTCTTAATCCAAGTTACAAGGTCTTCTTGGAAAAATAGGTAAGGAACAGTTGCTACAAGAATAGCCAATACTACCATTAAAGGAGTGTAGTAGCTTGCAAATTTGTCTATAAATAGGTCAATTTTAGCTTTTTTCTCTTCTGATTCTTTAATTAATTCTATGATTTTTGAAAAAATAGTGTTTTTAGAAGTTTTCCTAACTTCAACTTCAATGTATCCATCTTCATTTATTGTTGAACTATAAACCTCATCTCCAATATTTTTATCAACAGCTAAACTTTCGCCAGTAATAGATGCTTGGTTTACTGATGTAGTTCCAGATATTATCTCACCATCTATTGGGATTTTATCTCCTGAACGAACCACAACTGTATCTCCAATTTTTAAATCTTCTACAGCAACTTCAAGCTCTTTTCCATCTTTTTTTAAGATTGCTTTATCTGGGTTTAAATTTACAAGTTTTGTTAATGATTTTTTAGATCTGTCAAGAGCCAAACCTTCAATATATTCAGCTAAATAATATAAAACCATTAATGAAGCACCTTCAAAGCCATCTCCAAGTAAAAAAGCACCAAATGTAGCTATTGTCATTAAAAGCTCCATCCTAACTTTGCCTTTAAAAAGAGATTTAATACCATCTATGATTACTCCATTTCCAACTGCAACAATAACTACAAGAAAAATTATAAAAGAAATTAGTTCATTTGTATGGAAAAATCCAAAAGAAAACGAAGGTTGAACCATGAAGTATTCAAGTAACTTTCCAATTGTTATTAGAATTATTCCAGTCCCAATTATTATGTGGGGTTCTTTAGAACTGTTTTGTGTGTCTTTATCAATGTCTTCCAAAAGCCCATGCTCACAACTACATCCCACTTCATGACAGTGGTCATCCCTACAATCATCATGGCACTCTTCATCAGAACAAAAATCATCATGACATTCCTCATCATGACAATAACCTTCAATGGGATAATTTTTATTAATATTTTTGTTAATATTATTATTACTATTGCTATTGTTATTACTATTGTTATTACCATTACTGTTAATTTTCTCATTAAATTCTTTATCATTAAACATTAAATATTCACCTTAAAAAATTTTTAAATTACTAAGCTATTAACTATAATTATTTCAACTATTATTAATTCATTATTTCTCTGATTTCTTTTTATTGTGGAGTTTATTTAATAAAAATATAATTTCATTGTCGGAAATTGAATAAAATACTTTTTTATTCTCTTTTCTAAAATTTACTATTTTTTTATGACGTAATTGTCTGAGTTGATGAGAAATAGCTGATTGGCTCATATCCAACAACAAAGAAAGCTCGCATACACATAATTCATGAGTATTTAGAGCATCCATAAGTCTAAGTCTATTGAAATCACTTAATATTTTAAATAGCTCTGAAGATTCATAATATTCCTCCTCTGAAAGTAACCCATTTGATATTTCATTTAATAAATTATCTCTAACACTTTTTATTTCACAAACTTGATTTGACATGATATCACATTATTAATAATAAAAATAATAAAAATAAAAATAATTTATTTCATATGAAGATATATTCATATGAACATATTTAAAGTTTTCCTTTTTTAATTTATATCATTGTGACAAATAATCAAGAAAAACAATATAAAATTTAGGTATACCTAAACATTTAAATACTAAAAAAAATAATATAATAATTGACTACGAAAGTAGTTAAAGACACACCTATGATATATCGCCTATATGAATATATCTCCAAAAAAAGAATCCTCAATTAAACCCATAATTAACATTACATCATCTTAGTCATGAAACATTCAATTGAGGATTTAACTTTTTTTAAACCCATAAAAAAGTCGAATATATTAAAATTAGATCAAAAAATAAAGTAAAAAAGAAACTTTTTAAAAAATATTTTAGTAAAAATTTAGGTATACCTAAACATTTAAATACTAAAAAAAATAATATAATAATTGGCTACGAAAGTAGTTAAAGACACACCTATGATATATCGCCTATATGAATATATCTCCAAAAAAAAATAGAATCCTCAATTATGCTCAAATAAAACACTTGTCATCAGCCTTGTACAACTATTCAATTGAGGATTTAACTTTTTTTTAAAAAAAAAAGATAAAAAAAATAACATTAAAAAAAAATAAAAAAACAACATTAAAAAAGATAAAAAAATAACATTAAAAAAAATATCTACTTCTCATTTTCTAAAACTTCATTCATTATATTTTCAAACTCATCTACAGAAATAGCTTCTTCTCTATTTGTAAAAACTTTTTTTGGGTGTTTTAAAGCATCTGATACATCACCTAAAAGTTTAAACTCATGTTCTAGCTGATGAAAGCCTTCTCTTGGTCCTTTTCTATGGCCTCTACATCGTCTTGGGTCTCCTGCTGGAAAACCTCTTTCTTTAAAAAACAAATTATACTGATCAAGTTTTCTAAGTTCTTTTAAACTTTTAGATACATCTTCTTTTTTTCCTGAAACCATTGCACCATAACATGTTTGTTTAATTGTTATAGGTAAATTTAAAAGATGTAAAAAAGTTACTACTTCACTTTCACTTACTTCTGCTTTTGGACCTAAAATTATCATTCTTGTGCGATTTTCTGGGTCTAAATCCTCATGGTTTAAATCAGGGGATGGAGAAACATTTTCAAACATTTTTACACCATTTTTAAATACTTATCTTAAATATATCTGTGTTCAAATAAATTTATTAAAAAATTAAAAGATTTATCTAATTAAAATATTAAAAAAATAATTAAAATATAAAATAATAAAATAAATTAAAATAATTCAATAAAAAAATAATTAATATATAATAAAAATAATTAATATATAATAAAATGCAATGAAATAACAATTAATTTTTATCTTCTTTGATATATAAAATATCATTAGATTTAAGTTTCTTAATAACATCTAAATCTGTGGTTATTTTACCAATAATATTTGTTCCAGTAAATGGCTCACCTGTGGGACCATATGTATCACTATCTTCAAATCTAACACCAATTAAACCAAGATTTTTTCTTGACATATTAGTTAAAGCTAAAACTCCAGCATCAACATGATTTTCAGGAGTATTTTCTGGAACTAAACCTTTTGATTCAGAATCTTTCTTTTCAAATATTGTAGAAATTCCCTCATATGCAAAAAATACTTTTAATTGACCAATAGGTCTTTCAATTAAATTACTAAGTTTTTTAAAGTATAAAATCGAACGAGGTGCATTAGACTCTAATTTAATTAGTGCTAAATCATTTTTATTAATTCCAAAAGTTTTTACTTTTCCTTCTTTAATAATATCCATGGTAAAAGCAGGATCTTGAATAACTACAACTGCATCATCATCTAATAGTCCATCCTTTTCATGAAGTATATTTTTAGAATCTAAAAATTTAGAGGCTTCACTTTGGGTTAAATCTAGGGTTAATATTCTATCAGGATTCGATTTAATTGTAATTAAATCTCCTTTTTTAGCCATGTCAATTAATTCCATTCCTTTTTTAACATGTCCAATGGCTGTATGAGCATTAGAAATAACTCTATCTTCACGATAAAAATAAACTCTTCCAATACCTACCCCATCATTTCTTAAAGTAATAGTGCCTCTTTTTCTAGCTGTAACCTCTTCAGGGATTTTTTTAAGACCATGTAATTTATAAAATCCTAAAAATGAATTAGAATCATAATCAACAGATAATGTATCATCATCAATTAAAGAGAATAAATGTTCAACAGATTGAGGCGAATTAGAATTAGGTTCTACTAAAACATAAGTAAATAGCTCATTTCCATCATTTAAAATAGTATCTAAATCTGAAATAGATGCAGTATCTAAAACACTACTTCGCTCAACAATTGGTTCAATAGAATAAATCTCATCAGAGTCTTCCAGTAACTTTAAAGTTCTTTTACCCCCAATAACATGTGCAAAAACACCATTAGTATTTTGAGGAACTCCATAAATTCCAGTCGTGTCCTCTTTAAACATGAGTATATGGGTAGAATCAGCACTAAATCCAGAAAGACTTAAAATTACATCCCACTGTTTAAATGTATACTCTTCAGTTGAAGGTTTTAGCTTACTAACTATAGGTCCAACTGCCATTTCATTAGATGTGGTCCATCG
The DNA here is from genome assembly GCF_001639295.1 of Methanobrevibacter curvatus. Lineage (GTDB taxonomy): Archaea > Methanobacteriota > Methanobacteria > Methanobacteriales > Methanobacteriaceae > Methanoflexus > Methanoflexus curvatus. Next base: position 51,427 of record NZ_LWMV01000105.1, read on the forward strand.
AATATGAGAATTTGAAAACTCGTTATAATTAGATTTAAAAGTTTCAACAGCATCGGATAAATTTTTATTTTCCAACAAAGCAATTATTATACTACCTTTAGATGTTTTAATTTTGTATTTATTAATATTTTCTTCAAATTCCTTTTTTCCTTTAATTAAAGATAGAATACAACCTTCGTTGTAGGGTGCATTAGCTAAGTCAATAGCTTCAGCAATTGTAGATCCATCTTCTATTTCAAAATCTTCACCATTAATTTTTATTAACATTGCTTTCCCTAAAATTAATCATTAATTAATAAGAACTATTAATTAAATATATTGTTTAATTCATATTTAATTATTTTGAAAATAACAACAAAAATACTAAAATAAATGGGAATTTGCAATAATTAATTGAGTAGTATATTTAAATTCCCATATTATAATAAAATTTACAATAAAATTTACAATAAAATTTACAATAAACTTTAATCAAAAGATCCAATAACAGGGTTTATTTTTTGGTCAAATAAAACTTCTCTTTCGCCATTGTAATCTAAGAAAAGCTTCTTATCCTCAATAATTTCACCAACAACGGCAGTATTTAGACTATATTCTTCGAAAATCTCAATAATTTTCTCAACATTATCTTGATTAGCTGTCAAAACAAAAGCAGCTCCAGGATAAATCTTTAACCAATCATCCCAACCAATATCAGGACTTTTTGGAATTTTTTCTAAATTTACAATAGCCCCCAAAGAAGATGCCTCCAGTAACATCTCTAAAGTCCCTAAAACACCAGGATTTGAAATATCTTTACAAGAATTAATCAAATCAAGTTTAGCTATTTTTTCCATAACTTTAATCTGGTCTTGAACAAGTTTAGGATCTTTATGATAAGTTGTATCCCAGTTTAATTTAAATTTAGGATGTTGTCTACCATCTAAATCTATTGCAACTAAAACTTTGTCCCCTAGTTTAGCTCCACCACTAGTTAGTATATGATTTTTTTTAGCTATTCCTACAATTGAAACATCTAAAGAATTAAAATCTGCATCTGGATGAAGATGACCACCTACCATAGGGACATTAAATTTATGACAACCATCAATAATTCCTTTTAATATCTTATCTCCAATTTTTTCATCATTTAAAGATAATGTATTCACCATAGCAATCGGTTTAGCACCCATAGCTGCAATATCATTTACATTAACTAAAATAGAACAATATCCTGCCCAATAAGGATCTACTTCGATTAATTTCCCCCATATACCATCAGCAGCTATTAAAATAAGATTCTCTCCATCCACATCAATGGCTGAAGAATCATCACCAAATGGAACTACAACATTATTGGTAATATTATAAACTTCTTTTAAAGAATTAGTTACATTTTCAATAGCTTTTTTTCTTTTTACTCCTTCAAAATTTTGTATTGAGTTTATAATTCTTTTTAAATCCAATTTTTCATCTCTATTTAATTGATTAAATTTATAATAATATCCTTTTTATATGAATTTTGATAATAACTTTTAAAATAAACTTTTAAAAAAAGTTTTTAAAAAATTTTTAAAAAATAAATTTTTAGATAATTATATATTTTGCTATTTATACTTTGGTTAATTTATAATTTAGTTAATTTATAATTTAAATCTTTATCCTTGATAATTTTAATAATTTTAGATAATAAATTCTCAATAATGTCTTCTTTAATTGAATTTTTACTTTGCTTTGATTTAATAACATTAAATAAAATTGGTAGTGAAATTTTATTTTTAGAGTTAAACAACTTTTTATGAATTTCTTGACCAATAATATCATCAAAACCCTTTTCAACTTCGATTATTCTTGATCCTTTAGCTTTAAACCCTAATTCAACGACTTTATCTAAATCTCCATCAGTAATTCCAATGACTGGAATATTGAATCTATAAAGTATATCTGATCCAACTAAAGTTGTATCATCACCCACAGTTAAAACTAAATCACAGTTATTCAATGAATAAATATCATATGCTGCATGATCAACAATAGCTATTTCAAATATATTATTATCAATATTATTATCCTTGATTAAAGAGCTATTTTCCTCAATATCAACAACACGAGGTTTAACTAGATTTTTTCTAAGTAAACCTGTCTTTATAATCGCTTTTTCAAGATCTATTTTTCCAAGTTTTTCTATTCCATGCTTTTTTACTTTTCCTCCTGAAACATCAATGATAAATCCATTTTTAAAAATAATAGAAAGATTTGAAGATGTTGATTTTCCAATAACTACACCATTGACAAATATGTTTTCATTTGGACTTACCCCATGGACTTCACGAATATAAAGCAAATCATTATCCTCATCTTCTACTTTTTCAATAGAAGAATATCTTAATTTATCTGGAAAATGTTTTTCAATTATATTCAAAGGATTAACAAGATTTAAATTAAATTTTTCTAATAAATCAGTTGTTAAACAATTTATTTTTTCATTTTCATTAAACCAAGGAATGATCGTACCATCAATCTCTCCAGGCCTTTCAATTTGAATAAAAGATGGTGAAATTTTAGCATTATCCTTGTATGCATTATTATTACTATTATTATTACTATTATTATTCTTATTATCATTAGTATTATCTATATTATTCATAGTTTCATGTTTAAAATAGATACTATCTATTTTTTCATTATAAGAATTCCTAAAAACTTTAAAGCCAAAAGTGTGACCTGTAATAGATGATTTTCCATAGTTTAATAAAAAAATAACATCAAAATTATCTTTTAAATTATCTTCAAAATTATCTTCAAAAAAAGTTTTATTATAATTTTTATAATATTTTACAGATTCGCTAGGCAATAATTTCTGAGAAATGTCAATTAAATCTTGTAAGTTTGCATCAATGACTGCGGTTCTACCCATTGTCCCCCCTAAACGACAATGAACTGTTCCATACTGTTTTAAAAAATTTATAATCTTCAATCCATAAGAAGAATCTATTATTTTTGGTCCATGAACAACAATAGCTATTTTTAAACATGAAATCAATTAATCACCTGAAAAATAAAAAAAGAAAATAATTATTATACTACTAAATATATATGTTCTCATTTTTATGGTTATCTTATATGAGTATTTCTATTTTAAACAACTCGACCAATTAAAGAATTTTTTAATACTGTTTCATAGTATCAAAAATAATTTTTCATATATTTATAACCCAATTAAAATAATCAGTAGAAAATTTAGTAATTTTCCCTTAAGTTGACCAAATAATTATATTATTAAAAGTAGAATAGATAAAAAGAAAATTATTTAAATTATAATAAATAAAAATTTTTATGGGTAGGGAAACATCATAACTCTATGATATTTTTAAATATGGCATTGAAACCGCCTCCAATCCGTTTTTAACCCTACCCACTCACAATATCATTTATACTTTTGAGTGGAAAATATGAAAAGTAAAACAGCCGAAGAACATAAAAAATTATCTCCAAAAACAATTAAATGTTCAGTTATTACTCTTAGTGATAGTAAATCAAAGACAGAAGATGGAAAAAAAACTGACAAATCAGGTCATATTATAATAGCAGAAATTGAAAAGAAGTATGAATTATCACATTATGAAATAATTTCTGATAATGAAAATGAGCTATTAAGTACAATTAATATGATAAAAAATAACTCTGATGTAATATTTACAACTGGAGGGACTGGAATAAGTTCAAGAGACATTACAGTTGAAACATTACAAAGTATTTTTGAAAAAGAACTAACTGGATTTGGGGAAATATTTAGATATGAAACATATAAAGACTTAGGCTCAACAGCATTTTTATCGCGTGCAACTGGAGGAATATTTGAAAAAACACTCATATTTGCAATGCCTGGATCACCAAATGCAGTTAAATTAGGATTAAGTTTAATTATTGACGAATTAGGTCATTTAACCAAACATTTAAAAGAATAATTCAAACAAACATTAAAATTTATAAAACAATATAATGGAGTATTAACTATAAATATGTAATTGACATATCAACTATAAGCATATTGCAAAAAGAATAATTATAACAATATAAATTACAGAAAAAATTTAAAATAAAATCTGATTTCTCAACTTAAAAAATCAGAAATTTGAAGAAGAGGTTTTAAATGAACATTATTCTTTCTAAATTCATACAATGCCCCTTCTTTCCTATCTACAACAACATAGGAAGAAATTACATTTCCTCCATTTTCTTCAATGGCTTTAATGGCTTTTAAAAGAGATCCTCCAGTAGTAGTAACATCCTCAACAACAATTACATTGTCTCCAGGATTTAACTCACCTTCTATTAATTTAGAAGTCCCATAACCTTTTTTTTCTTTTCTAATCATTAATAAAGGAGTATTTGACTCTAATGAAATAGCTGTTGCAATTGGAACTGCACCTAAAGCAGGTCCAGCTATTTTATCTATTTGAAGATTTTTAAAATCATTAGATATTAAGATTGCAATTGTTTTTAGAATTATAGGATTTGTAATTGCTTTTTTCATATCAATATAATATTTACTTTTTTTCCCAGAAGATAATGTAAAATCACCAAATTTTACAATGTCATTTTCTTTTAAAAGTTGAATTAATCTCTCTTTAGACATTTTAATCCCTATAACCATGAAAATAATAAAATTTAAAAACTATTCCAAAAAAAAAACTCAGTTAAAAATTTAGTTTAAAAAAAAAAAAAAAAAAAATGGAAAAATAGAAAAATTTAAATAAAAAAAAACTATTTATTCATTTAGTAAAATTTTATCTCCAATTTTTTCAACGGCATCAAAAGGAACAATGATTTCGTCTTTTGTTACAGTAAAACCATGTTTTTTTACAATTAAACTAGTAATTATGAATGTTGATTCATCGACTTCAACTTCATGAACCTTTCCAATAATTTGAGCATTTTTATTTAAAACTTCTTTTCCAACAATTTCTTTAATAACTCTCATAATAATTCTCCATTTAACTTTATTAAAAAATACAATAATATCTAACTAAAAAACATATATCAGTAATAATATGTTTAATTAGCTATTTATAAATTTTAAAAAAAAATTTTTTAATCTTTGTTCCAGTTAATTGCTCCGTAAACAACGCATAAAAGAGCAGTTAAAATAACAAGAAGATATGCTCCCCAAACCCATGGGTCATTAATGCCTAAAATCATCATAACACCTTAAATAATGCTTAAAAATGAATAAATCTTATATAAAAAAGAATTGATAAAAAAGATCATCTAATAAAAAAGTTTTTAATAAAACTCTTTAAAAATATTCTTTAAAAATACTCTTTAAAGAAAATTTTTACTATACACCATTAAAACAAAGATCAATATGATTTTTCTCCATTGGTTTAGTAAGTAAAGTTACAACAACCATTACAATAAGGGATATTGGAACAGCAAAAATAATTCCATCAACAACTGGCCATGGCATTGCATTAATTAAAATATCTTGACCAAGTAAGAATTTACAAATACCTAAACCAATAGCTGTTTTTTTAAAAATAAATAATAGCCAAAATAAACTTGCTACAGTTCCAGAGACTAAACCTGCAATTGCTCCTTGACGGTTAAGACGTTTCCAATACAAAGCACCAATAAAAATAGGTAAAAATGCAGAAGCACATACTCCAAAGAATAAAGAAGTTCCTTGAGCAATTATACTTCCTGGAAGTATTAAACTAAGAGCAAATGCTAAAATAACAGCAATTATAATACCAATTCTTGTTAAAGTAATAGAATTTTGGTTTTTCTTATTTTTAATAGTCTCATAAATATCTCTTCCTAAAGAAGTCCCTTGAGCTAAATATTGTGAAGACAAAGTAGAAAGGGCTGCAGATAAAATAGCTAGTAAAAATACATAAACAAACCACTCAGGTAGTGCAGCATTAATAAAACTTGGAATAATTTTATCAATGTTTCCACCTACAATGTTAATTGAAATATCATTAAAAAATCTAAAGAAATAAAGATTTGAAAGAGCTCCAACAATGTAGGCAGAACCAACAGTCCCAGCAATAAATATTCCTCCCATTAGAACCCCACGATTAATTTCTTTATTCGATTCAACAGTCATAAAGCGAACAGCCAGTTGAGGTTGAGCTAAAGCACCAATCCCAACACCTATAATAACAGTTGTTACTAAATTCCACCATATTGGACTTCCAAAACTTGGGAAACTCGTCCAACCAGTTCCACCAAGAGCAATTGCCTCTGCAGGATAATGAGAAACCAAATTTGTTAAAGCCAAATTAGCACTTTCTACACCACCTAAAGTCCAATAAGTAATAATTAAAAGAACAATTAGACTAATAAGGATGATAGTACCTTGAAGAGCATCTGTATACATTACACCTTTAATTCCACCAAAAATAACATAAGTACAAACAAGAATAGATAAAATAAGTAAACATAAGTTAAAATCTAAGGTTAAAGCTGTTTCCATAAACCTTCCAGCACCAATTAATACAACAGCAGCATAAATTGGCATTCCAACAAATATTATAAGCCCACTAAATGTTTGAATGAATTTACTTTTAAATCTACGACCTAAAAACTCAGGAAAAGTTAAAGAGTCCAAATTATGACCAATTTTTCTTGTTCTTTTCCCTAAAAATACAAAAGCAATAAAAATTCCAACAAAAATATTTAAAACAACAAGCCATAGAATTCCCATGCCAAATTGACCTGCAATTCCTCCAAAACCAACAATAGCTGCGGTAGAAATAAATGTAGCACCATAACTTAAAGCCATTATATACGGATGAGTTTTCCTGTCAGCTAGCATAAAGTCTTCAGAAGATTTTGTCCTTTTCCAAGCAATATACCCTACATAAGCCAATAAAATAAAATATAAGATAATTATAATAGATAACAATATTACATCCATTCATTTACTCCTAAAAATTATAAAAACACATAAATTAATGTATTTGTAGTAACTAAGTTTAAATTTCAAAGAATTAATAGAAAATTAATAAAAAATCAAATAATGCATTAAAATACATATTATATTTAATATAAATACTATAATAACTGAATTAATTAAACAAATAAATTAAACGAATTAATAAATAATAAAATGATTAAAAATGAATTAAAAATAAATTAAAAATTTAATAAGTTTTTAAAAAATTTGAAAAATTTTAAAAATTTGAAAAAATATATAAAAAAGTTTTTATAAAAAAATATCAAAATATTAAGTAATTATAATATTCAATTTTGAAATTAATATTATATAAATTTTTATAAGAGTATTTAAATTCATTATTTAAAAAAAATGTGGTAAATAATTGTAACTTTTATAACTTTCATGAAAAAAATCATTTTAATTAATTATTAAAATTAAAATTAATCAAAAACTAAATTCTAAAAAATAAGGTGAAAAAATGGCTGATGAAAAATTTTCAATAACTGAAGCAATAGCAAAATTAAAAGACAAAGATAGTGAAATAAGAAAAAAAGCAATAAAGAGTTTAGAAGATATTGATGATGAAAAAGTTATTAAAGCAGAATTAGATGCATTATGTGATGAAAATGCATTAGTTAGACATAAAGCTGCTGAAAATCTTGGAAAACTTGGAGAAAAAACCGTTGATTTATTAATAGAAAAAGCAAATCACAGTAAAGCTGAAGAAAAAAGATTTACATCCCTTGCAATTAAAGGAACAAAAAGCAAAAAAGCTATTGAATATTTTTTAAGTAATTTAGAAGATGAAGATTGGGGAGTAAGAAAAATATCAATGCGATCACTTGGTGAATTAAAAGCAACAGAAACAATTGACAAGATAGTTAAATTAATGGTAGATGAAAAAGATTGGGGTGTTAGACTTGCAGCAATTAGATCCTTAGGTGATATGGAAGTAGAAGAAGCAATAGCTCCACTAAAAAAAATTAGAAGAAATGCTAAAAAAATAGTAGAAGAAGATGATGTTAAAGACTTTAAAAAAGCAATAAATAAATCAATCAAACAAATAGAAAAAGCAATAAAAATAAAATAATTAAATTATAATTAAATTATAAAACTAATAAATAAAAAATTAATTAAAATATAAATAATAAAAAAGTTAACAAATAAAAATAATTGATATATCAACTATTGAAAGTGCATATGTGTTATAGATAAGAAAAAGTTCAAAACATTATCTCTCAAAAAAATATCCAAAAAATATTTAAATTTAAGAAAACATATTGGTTATTGCTATAAATTTAAGTAGAAAAACTGGAGATAAAATGGCTAAAAAAGAAGAAAAAATTAAATTCAATGATTTAAACTATGCAATATATAAAATTGGCTCTTGGAAAAATAGCTATGAAGTAAATCTCATTGGAAATTCAAATGAAATCCCACAAAGTCAAGTTACAAAAAATCATGTGGAAATGTCCATGACTGAAATCAGAAAATCAAGTTTTGAAATAGAAAATAAAGTCGTTAATGGAATAGTTGCTTTAGGTTATCAATTAAATCCAAATCTCAAAAAAATAGCTATTGATGATTTAATAAAAAAAGAAGAAGAGGAATATAATAATATAATCGAGGAATTAGAAAGTCTTAAACTTGAAGATAATGAAAAAACCATTGATTTAAATGAAAATGATTATTTAATATATAAATTAGAAAAAGACCATCATGTGACTATAGCTAAACCTACAAATGAGTTTACACAAGCCCATCATCTAAAAGAAATTGAAAAATTAGCTAAACAAAGTACCAAATAATTAAAAAAAGAAAAAAATATCTAAAACTAATAATATTAAAAATAATAATATTAAAAACAATAGTATTAAAAATAATAGCATTAAAAACAATAAGATATCTTTAAATAAAACATAAACAAAATAGGAACAATAATAAATAAATTTTGAATACTACGATAAAAAAAAATTGGATAGATAATATGAAAAAGTCACGAATACGTTTATTTAGAAATGCATCTAACACAATATCTGTTTTAGGAATAATACTTGTAATTGCTACGATAATAATTGCAGCATACCTTGGAGTAATGATTGTTTCAAATAATATTACAAAAGATGTTTCATCAGCTGCTCATCACGACAAATTGGCACAATTAAATAATGAGTATGCACAGTTAGAAAACAAATTAAATCAAATAAACAAATTCGATTTTTCAGATAAAAGTGTATACACTGATGCAGAATTAAAGTTATCAACAGCAAAACTAGCTATTGATGATATAAACAGTGGACTTTCCACGAATCAACCAACGACAGAAGTCGATGAGCGAATAAAAACTGCTGAAAAGGATTTAAAAATAGCTTCAGATGCAATTAACAAATTATAGCTATAAAATTTTAAGGTTTAAAACCTAAAGCAACAATAAACATTTCTCCACTTTTTTTACGGGAAGAAGGAGGTTTATTTGTTTTTAAAGTTTTAAATTTCCCTTTTAATGAATCCAAAATCTTTTTAAATTCTTCTCCTTGAAATATTTTAATCAAAAGATTTCCTTTTTCTTTTAAAGCAATATCACAAAGAGATACTACACTTTCAACCAAATCAGTTGAACGTAAATGGTCTATAGATTTAATTCCTGTTGTAGATGGTGCTGCATCAGAAATAATTACATCTGCTTTTCCAGATAATTTATCAATGATTTTTTCCTTAACTTCATGAGTTGTAAAGTCTCCACGGATAAAGAAAAAGTTTTCCTCAGTAAATGGCTTAATTTTATTCAAATCAACACCAACCACTATACCCTCTTCTCCAACTTTTTCTAAAGCTATTTGAGACCATCCTCCAGGAGCTGCCCCTAAATCTAAAACTTTATTATCTTTTTTAATGATTTTATACCTTTTATTTAATTGTGAAAGTTTATAAGATGCTCGTGACCTGTAATCTTCACTTTTAGCCCTTTTATAATAAGGATCATTCTTTTTTTCGACTTGCCATTTGTTTCCCATAAAAATCACTAAGTAGTAATCCATTAAATAAACTAAATTAGAATAAAAGTAAAAGTATTTACTGCTTTGAAATGCAAAAATATAAAAAAATAGAAATTAAAAATGAAAAAATACAACAATACATGTATAAAAATAAAATATTTGGAAGAAAATAAAAATAAAATAAAAATAAAATTAAAACAATAATTAAAATAAACTTTAGTAGCTATCCTCCAAATAGAACTTTATCATCCTCATTTTCTTTTAATTTATCATTTGCAAATTTAATTGAAGTACATGTAGGTTCAGCAACTTTTTTAAGTTCAAAATCAACTTTCCCATCTTCAATTTTCATTAACATTACTGTAGGATCAGCTAAAACTGGTGTTGTCGGACTTCCAGGATTTACTAATGTAATTTCATTTGCTTTTTCAATTAATGGCTGGTGTGTGTGACCAGTAACAAGAATATCCACTTCTAACTCCATTGCAATATATTCAAGCTGTTGAGTATCCCCTTTAGGATAAACGGTTCCATGATTTAATCCAACTTTAAATTCTTCAATTTCAATAATTTCACTTTGATTCAGTTTTAATTCTTCTTCAGAATCCATATTTCCTAAAACAGCTTTTGTTGGAGCTATTTTTTCTAATCTATCAAGAACTGCTTTGGAAGTTATGTCTCCAGCATGTAATATTAAATCAACATCTTTAAAAAGTTCTGGAATTATTGGAGGTAACTCTTTAACTCTATCCCCAACATGGGTATCTGATATTAAACCAACTAACATATTTCTCACCTTATTGACTAATCTAAAAAAAATTGTTAAAAACTTCTAATTACTTTGCTAATAATTACTCTGCTAAGATTTCTAATTACATTACTAAGATAACTGATTTGCTAGCAAATATATTAAAAAAATATATATTATAAAAAAGTATATATTTTAAAATATTTAAAGATTGTCTTTTAATTCATTTAGAGATATTTTATATACATAATTGAATATACATTATACTTTATGATTATTAATTTATAGTGTATTTAATGTTAAAGAAAAAAACTTAAAAAAACATTATAAGAAATAATAAAATGCTTTTATTTAATTTAAATAAACAAATTAATATAAAAGCTATCAAATATAGGTTTTGGTTATAGGAGAAAATAATATGGGTGCAGTAAAAAAAGATGATATATTAAGACTGTTAGATGGATATGATAAAGAAAACATTACAATAGCTACACTTGGAAGCCATACTTCTTTGCATATTTTAAATGGTGCAAAAGAAGAAGGTTTTAGAACAGCTATTGTGTGTCAAAAAGGTAAGGAAATACCTTACCAAAGATTTGATGTTGCAGACGAATATATAATGGTAGATCACTTCTCAGAAATTTCCAATGAAGAGGTTCAAGATAAACTAAGAAAAATGAATGCAATAGTAATCCCTCATGGGTCTTTTGTAGCATATGCTGGTTTAGATAATGTTGAAGACAAATTCAATGTCCCCATGTTTGGAAACCGAGACATTTTAAGATGGGAAGCAGAAAGAGATCTTGAAAGAAAGTTGTTAACTAAAGAAAATATCAGAATCCCTTATAAATATAACAATCCTAAAGATATTGATAGAGCTGTAATGGTTAAATTCCCAGGCGCAAGAGGAGGAAGAGGATATTTTGTAGCTTCCAGCCCTGAAGAGTTTGATAAAAAAATAGACTCCATGAAAGCAAGAGGATGGATAGAAGATGAAGATGTTGCCCAAGCACATATTGAAGAATATGTTTCTGGATGTAACTACTGTATACACTACTTCTATTCTGCATTAGATGATGAAGTAGAACTTATGGGTATTGACAGCCGTTATGAATCAAGTATTGATGGTATTGTAAGAATACCTGCAAAAGATCAGCTTGAATTAGATATAAGTTCTTCTTATGTAATTACAGGAAATCATCCAGTAGTTATGAGAGAATCCCTCTTATCACAAGTCTTTGAAATTGGAGACAAGCTAGTAAAATCAGCAGCTAAACAAGTTTCTCCTGGAATGAACGGTCCATTCTGCATGCAAACACTTGTTAATGACGATTTAGAAGTTATTGTCTTTGAAATAAGTGCAAGAACTGATGGTGGTACAAACACATTTATGAATGGTTCATCATACACCTACCTAAAATACGGTTCAGGAATGAGTATGGGTAGAAGAATTTCAAGAGAAATCAAAAAAGCACTAAAAGAAGGAGGACTTGAAAAAATAATAACTTAATTTAACTATTTTTTTGATAAATTTATTAAATTTATTAAAACTATTAAAATTACTTATTTCAAATATAATTAATATTTATATATAAATAAACTAAAACTAATATTGTTTATTAATTTGACAATATTTGTTTTATATTATGAAACTTAATTTATATTAATTTGTACACTATAACATAATACACTATAACATAAGCAGTAATTAAAGAAATGAAGAAAAAATATTTGAGTTTTGGAATTGTAATAGTTATATTAATCTTAGCTTTGGCTATACTCACTTTATATAATCTTCAAAGCGAAGATGTTGAATATCATGAAAACATTTCTATTGCAATTACAGGAGATGTAATGTTTGCACGTAAAATGCCAAGTGTTTTAGATTCTGGTGTTGACCCCTTTAAAAATGTTAAAAATGTGACATCTTCAGCTGATTTACTATTATTAAACTTTGAAAATCCTGCTACAAATGCAGAATTAAATTATAAACACACTATTCCTATCAAATCAAACCCTAAATACACTCATCTAGCTAAAGCTAATAATAAAACTGTTGTAGCATTATCTAATAACCATATTTTTGATTATGGGGATATAGGTTATGAAGATACTATAAAAACACTTAAAGAAAATGATATTTTATATTTAGGAGCAGGGCATAATATTGATGAAGCTACTAAACCTGTAACTCTGGAAATTAAAGATAGAAAAATCACTATTTTAAATTATATGGATCAAAACAATTTTAAAGAATTTTCTCAAAGTGAGCTTCCAATTTCTACAAAAAATAGCTCTGGTTATGCACCAATTAACTGGGATATTATTCAAAAGGATTTAACTGAAAATAATGATTCTGATATGGTTATTGTATTTTTACATTATGGTAATGAGTACAGTAGAACTCCAAATAATAATCAAGTTGATATTTCTCATAAATTAATTGATAATGGTGCAGACATTGTAGTTGGAGCTCATCCTCATGTGAGTCAAGGAATAGAAACCTATAAAAATAAAACAATATTTTATAGCTTAGGTAATTTTATTTTTGATCAATCAAACCCTGCTACACACATAGCTATGTTTTTAGAGTTAAAATTAGTTAATAGTGAATGTGAAATCATTGTTCATCCGATTTATATAAGCAATTATTTACCAACTTTTATGGATGCAAGTTCTGCTCAACAACTACTAGTAGGATTAAATCCACAGCCAACTAAAATGAATATAACAAGCAGTGGAAAAGGAATTCTATCTTTTTCATTAGACAATTGATTAATTAAACCATATTCTATTTCTCTATAACTTTTAAGTTTATATCTATTGAATTTTATTTTTTTGTGATAATTTTAAACAATTTGTTATGGAATTGTATATGATCATTTTTTTTACAAATAAATTTATATTTATGGTAAATTTATGAATATAATAAAATAATATAAAATATAATATAAAATAATAATATATTATAATCATAAGTTAAACTTATTAATGTGTAAATATCTACAGGGGAGAATATGTCAAAAGTTAATAAAGAAAAATTGTTAAGAAAACTGCATAAAGAGTATGATAATTCTAATTATCTAAGAGTTACTAAAATAGCAAACCAAATATTGAAATTAGATTCAAATAATCATGATGCATTTTTCTTTAAAGTCGCTTCTTTATCACATTTAGATAAGAATGAAGAGTATTTAGAACTTTGCAAAGAAGCTTGGAAAAATAATTCTAACGATTTAGATTTTATCCTGGAATTGGCTGATTTTTTACGGAATTATGATGAAAATGAAGAAGCAGCGATAATTCTTGAAGAGGCATTTAAATTAAATCCGGAAAATAATTTAATCATGGAAAAGCTATTATATACCTTGTTTGAGATAGATGGTCTTAAAAGACCCTTTGAAATTATTGATAACTTTCCAAAAGAAAACCCATTGTGGTTAGACTGTTTATTTTTCAAATCACAACTATATTCAATGAAATTTATGTATAAAGAAGCTTTAGATGTTTCTAATGATGTATTAAGTCATGATCCCACTCATTTAAATGCACTTTCTAAAAAAGTATTTGTTTTGAATAAGTTAGAAAGATCTGATGAGGCATATGAAGTAATAGAATTTAGAATTAAAAATAACCTACGTCCAAAATGGGCTAAAGTAGATAAAGCTATTTATCTTCTTAACAACAATAGGTCATCTGATGCTTTAGATCTTCTTGATGAAGTTATTGATGAAGATCCTAATTTTGCTTATGCTTTATCCACTAAAGCTAGTTTTGCAAATATGGCTGGAGAAAATATTTTAGCATTAGACTACATTAACAGAGCTTTAGAAAATTCAGATCATAGATCAAAAGAATCTTGTTTACTTATTAAATCTCAAATATTAGCTGCACTTGGGGAATATGATGAATCCTTTGATTGTCTTGATGCAATTCATGAGGATAGTATGTATGCAATAGATGCTATTGAAACTAAAGAAAAAATTGAAGAAGAATTATCGAATTTAAAAATAGTCAAGGATAATTAAATAGATTATATTTTTTACTTCAATAAGTAGCTATTGTTTTGGACAATTTAATCTTTTGGTATATATAGTTTAAATTGAAAAACTTAAAAGTAATGCTTAATATATTATATTTATGGTAAATAAAATACAAAAAAAAGTTAAAAAGTGTATTAAGAAAACTTGTTTGAATAAAATCATTAATAGACATCAACAGGAAGCTGATGTTTTAAAAAAGTTGTTTTTTATCAGATTTTTGTATAACGGGAAAACGGTTGATGAAGCTGTGAAATTAATGGAAATTGCATTGTCTACTGGACATAGATGGTTAGATGAATGGAACGAAGGTGGATATGAAAATTTATACCCTAAATACAAAAATGGTGGGCATAAAGCTAAATTAACTGAAGAACAATTCAAAAAACTAGATGAAATAATGATCAATGAAAGTTTTCTAAACACTCGCAAAATTCACGAAATTATAAAAAAAGAATTCAACATTGATTATTCAATGAGCAGAATACCTAAAATAGTGAAAAAACTAGGATATTCCTATAAAAAAGGCTATATCTTATATTCTAAAATGCCTTAGCGATACAGAAATCATATTAAAAAAAACTAAGATTTTACAATCTAAAAAACTGCAAACTATTTGTTTTAGACCAAGTAGCCTCCCAAAACCTTTCTAACTCACCTACAACAATTTGCAAAACATCAGAAAAAATATACCTAAGAAAAACCCTATGAAATTCTCAAGGACAGGAATAGGAGTACAATCCATAAACGGAAAGTCATACATAAACTTCCCACCTAACTCTCGAAAAAAAGAAATGATAAAGTTTTTTATAGAATTATTACAAATAAATTCAAAAAACAACTTCTTAATCAACAGATTATCAGAAATATTACAATATGAACAACTAAAAATTATTCAAATCATAGAAGAATTAGAAAAAAATGAATTTAATAATCTAGAATTAATGAATATTGTATTAAATCACGTTTTTCCTGAAAAAACTAAAAAAATAATCATAAAAGACTTAAAAAAATATGTAGAAAAACCTAAAATGTCAAAAAAATATGAAAAAGCAAATAAAAAGAAACTTGAAAAAATATTAGAAATACTTTATAAAGAACTTTTAAAACCATTAAAAAGCCTATTTAAACAAGAAATAGAAACCGTGGTCGTACTAGATAACTATCCTGTTCACCATGCAACAACACTAAAAGAAGCTTGCAAATATCTTAATATAACTATTATACACTTACCTAAATACTCTCCTAAGCTTAATCCAATTGAACAAGTGCGGAAAACTATAAAAAAAGAATTATCTACAGAGTTTATTGTGGGTGAAGAATTTTTAATAGAAACTTTTGAAAGACTATTTTATGAAAATGTAGATAAAAAGTCATTTACAGAAAAATGTGTTGATAAATTTATTTTTGATGAAATAATGATTTACTAATTGCAGATATGTGTGAATATGCAATTTTAGCAGGATAAAACTAAATTATAATTATTTTATAATTTATTTTTAAACTTTCCAATATAAACTATATATGAGAATTTCTATAAGCTCATAATATAAATATTTTTTTGCCTTTTTATATTTTTTTACAAATTTATTTTAATTGTATGTTCTTTAAATTAGTATAGAAATGTTTATACAGGATAATATACATTTAATAGTATTCACAGCTTGAATAACTATTTTATAAATAAATAGCATGTTAAAGTTAAATATTTAGGTGATCGTTTGGCTGATATTGATCTACTTAGTTAGTAATTTTTTAGATCTATTATTAAAAGAATCTATGATAATTAGTCAGAAAAAGTGGTAGACCTAATGTGATTGCCATGTTAAAAATGTTGGCTTTGCAAACTTGTTATGGCTTATCTGACCTAAGTTCAAAAGCAAGCAAATGACAGAATTTCTTTTTTAAAGTTTTTAGGATTTCCAGACAAGATTCTGATCAATCTACAATTTGCTTACTCTGAGAAAAGAATGATCGAAAATAAGATTAATAATGCTATATTGAGAGAATTACAAAAATAGTTAGATAAAAAGTATTTAAAGTTAAAAATGGTGTAGTTCAAGTGTAACATTCATTACAACCGATCATGGGCATCAAAAAAACAAATGCACCACGAGAAAAAAAGTTAAACATGTCGAAGCAAAGAAACAAAAAAATATCCCATAAAAGACCATCATTAGAAAGACTATATGTCGTTATCAAAAATATATTCCACAACACACACTTAAAAGTCGCAATATGGCCTAAAATAGGTGTAAAAAATATAATTTCATGTTTTTATTACAATTTACAGCAATTACACATAATAAAATAAAATACCGTTCATTAGTGATAACTATAAAAATTTAACTAAAAATAGACAATAAAACCAATAAAAGAGGCAAAAATTTTGCAATATAAAGAAAAAATCCCCATAAAATACATAATTTAAAAAAAATAAAAAAATTAATTAAAATAACAGAAAAAACTACATTAATATAAAATCTCAATATTTAAATAATGATTAATCTACAAATTTTTTGTCCAGAAATTATTGCTAGAAAAAATGTTACTTTAAGGTTTGTATTTTTACGAAATGCTTATATGTTAAAACATAAATATAGTAAATAGTCTAAAAAATATAGTGTGAATATAATTAATGAGTTAAAATCTATCTCTTTTTATTTCATAGATTTTATCCTAATTTTATGTTTTCACTGTTTTTTTATTATATTGTATAATATAAAACATGGAAATACTTAAATAACAAGATATTTTCAGCTTTTTTTATTAACAAATATAATTTCTGTTTAGATTAGACCTTACATAGGAAGAATACATTGCTTTTCTCTTAATGTAGAGAAAATCATATTTAAACTTATAATTAATTGTTTCTACAGAATTTATAATCTATTTTAAAAAGCTGAACATCATGAATTTCAGTAAAGCAGGAAAATACCTTAGCTTAATACCTTTAGTGTTAGCTATTTTTTCAATATCTGTTGGTATTAGCGTAGCTGCTGGAGAAAATTCAAGTTCAACTCAATCTGTAGACTGTAATAACTATATTTCTTATTACAACATCTCTTCTGATGTTAATGTTGATTATAAATCAGCACCTAGCTTAGAAAATGATTTAACTAATTCTAATTTTAATATTAATGGACTTATTAGTGGAATTTCTTTCAATTTAAATAATCATGCTGATTTTTACTATGAATATAATTTGTATGATGTATTTGCTTTATCTAACGAAAACCCTGTAAATGCTAATAGTTCCCATGCTTTAAATTGCAAATTTAGTTCTATTCAAACTAATATTTCACAAATTTTTAGTGAACAGTTATTTAATACTTCAAGTTTTATACTAACCAATGACACACTAAACTTTAATGAAAGAAATATAAACCAATTAAATAATAATCTATCTAAAGTTTCAGATGACAACTTAATTGGCTTAAACAATTCCAATGAACTTTATAAAAATTTTATTTTCACTAATGTGGACTTTGATTCAGAATTTATAAACTTTTTAGCACATTACAACAAAATAATTAATACAGGTTCAGAATCTTTTATTATTAAAAAAAATAAAAGTAATAATGAATTGAATATTTTTAGTTTTGATAGAAATTGGGATGAATTAATTGAATTAGAATTTGGATCCCATAAACTTATTGCGAGCAAATTATTTGTTTCTAATTATGCTAAATCATGTAATATTTTGGGTAAGAGTGTTCATAAAATTTCAAGCTTTGAATACTTTAACAAAAATCTGCTTGACGATTTTTCTACTGTAAATTTATACGAAAATGATTTATGCAAAAATAAATGCACTTTGGTTAATGAAAATCAAATAATTAAAAATAATAATTCTCTTTTTTATATATTTAATAATTCTAAAAATAATTCCAAAATTTATGCAAATAAATTATCCGTCCCAGAAAATTATTCATCAGACGACAATGAAGATGAAGAACCTTCTGATTCGATAGATTTAGGCAATAGATTCATTTTTTATTTTAATTCCTTTGAAACTTCAAATGAATTCTACAAAATTTTGGACAATAATAAGTTCTACGGAAATCTAACTCCTTTAAAAACTTCTATTTTTAATATATTAGAATCTTATTCTACTAATACAGACTATTTTTCTAATGAAACCACTTCATTTGAAATAGTTGATATAAAAAATGATTCTATTAATTTTGGAATTATAACAGACTATTCTAATCTATTAAATTCTAATCCTTTAAAATTTCTAAATAATCATGTAATTAATCAAGATTACTTTAATAGTTTTAATGATCTAGGAATTATCGTCTATTATAACATTTTTAATATAAGCTATAATTTTAATACTCAAGACAAAAACCTTTTAGCTTTGGTCTATGGTATTGTTGGCATTGAAGGTATCTTACAATGATAAATAAACATTTTAAAGTCATTGTAACAGCTTTAGTTTTACTTCTTGTTGTTTCTACAATTTCTGCTGTCTCTGCTACAGAATTTGGTGAAAGTGCTTCAGGAAACTTAAATCAAGCTGTTACAAATGCACAAAGTAGTGGTGACGTATCAGATACGATCACATTAGATCCTGGTATATATACAGGAAATAATAATAAAAATATTGATGTTAATGGTAATAATAAAAATTTAATAGTCCAAGGTAACGGCGATTCAAGCTCAGTTGTCCTTGATGCAGAAAGTAATGGAATATTCTTTAACATTACTGGTAACAACCTAAATGTAACCTTTAAAAACCTTACATTTAAAAATGGAAAAAATACAAACAATGGTGGAGCAATAGCTAACAACATTGCAAGCAATCAACTAACATTTGTTAATTGTATTTTTACAAATAACATTGCTACAAATGGCGGAGCTATTTACAGCAATGGAAGCTTATCAGTTACTAAAAGTAATTTTATAAACAATTCTGCTAGTGGTTTAGGAGATTCTATTTTTATTGGCGACTCCACTCCTGTAAGTGTTGTAAACAATAACATTTTTACTACTAATGTTAGTAGCGGAGTTGTTGAGGTAGTTAGTTATGATCCTGACAATGTTGGTTTAGAGAATAATACTTATTATTTTGTTGGTAATAAAAAAATTAATGTAAACCTTACAAATATTACAGTTCTAAATAACAGGGTTACATTGTTTGCTGATGTTTTTAATGTTGATGGCTTAGTCAATAATGGAGATGTTGTATTTTATGTTAATGGTGTGAGTGTTGGAAGAGTTCCTGTAATTAATGGTACAGCAACATATTCATTTAATTCAAGAAATGGTATTTTTGAGGCATATGGTGATTATGTTCACACTAATTTAACTGTAGATACTTCAGATACTCATGGTATTAACAGTTTAAACTTTTCTGTTAATTATACATCATTTTCTCCTTTATCTGTTCCTTTACCAGATTCTGGAGTGAGGTATTGGCTTTCCCTAAGTGGTAATGATGGTAATGATGGTTTAAGTATAGCTACAGCAAAGCTTTCAATTAGAGGTATTATGGATGTAGCACCAGCAGGTGCAACTGTTATTGTAATGCCTGGTACTTATTCTGGCACACGTAATCGTGAAATTTCAATTGGTAGAGATCTTACATTTATTGGAAATGAAACTGGTGGGGAGGTTATTTTCTCTCCTGCAGGTTATTATTTTATGGCTACTACTGATGGTTCATCTACTGTTGCCCGTAATGTTAATTTGTATAATTTCAGGATAGATGGCCCAGCTGTTGCAGGAACAATTCGCCCTGGTGCATATGCTAATTTAGTTGTAGATAGTCTTAGGGTATCTGGTAAAACTACTGGTTATGGTGTGTTTCAGATAAATGGTGCTAATGCTAGGCTTAGTGTAAACAATTCTGATTTTAGTAATCTAGCAGGATCCAATGGTACATTTATTTTTGCTAATCATCGTAGTAATCTAAGTATTATTGTTGATAATTCAAATGTTTCTAATTTACAAAGTACTGGTTTTGGTGTAGCTATTTGTATTAATGATAGCAATAATTTAAATCTTATTATCAACAACTCAAATTTTAAGAATTTAAGAGCTCCTAATGCTATTTCCCATGGTGGGCTTCTTTATTGTTCTGGTAATACTGCTAATGTTATTTTTGATAATTTAAACATGACTAATAGTTCAGTTAACAATGAAGGTTCAGTTGCTTTTCTTACTGGTGGTGGTACTACTGCTGCTACTTATTCTAATATTATTATTCGTAATTCTAATTTTAAGGATGGAAATTCTAGTTATGGTGCTATAGATCCTAATGGTGGATGGATAACACAGATTTATTATTCTACTTTTGATAATTTCCGTAGTAATGCTCATGGTGCAGTAATTGACAATGATGGTCGGGAGATTATTGTTGTTGGCTGTACTTTCAGTAATAGTTATACTTGGAATATTTCTGCTGGTACTGGTTCTGTGCATACGGTTCCAAGTGGTGGTGGTGTTATTTATAACCATGCTTATTTTGCAAACACTATTAGTAATTGTACTTTTATTAATAATTATGCTAGATTCAATGGTGGAGCTATAGTTGCTCTTGGTGATTTAACTATTGATAATAGCCGTTTTATTGGAAATTCTATTAATGGTTCTAATAATTCTTATGGTGGTGCAATTTATCATTCTGGCAATGAATCATTTGTTATTATTATTAATAACTCTTATTTTGATAATAATGATGTTAAAACCACTTCTGCTGCTGCTCTTAGTGGTGGTGGTGCTGTAGCTACAACTAATGGGCAAATTAGAGTTTATAATTCTGTATTTGTTAATAATGATGCAATTGGTGCTGGAGCTACTAGTTATGGTGGTGTTTTCAGTGTTTCTGGTACTGGTTCTATTGTTGCAGATAATTGTACTTTTGAGAATAATCATGCTAAGTCTTATGGTGGTGTTGCTGGTGTTGCGAGTACTGGTGCTAGGATAAACATTACTAATTCTGCAGGTCATAATAATTCTGCTGATGGTTTTGGTGGGGTTCTTGGTGCTAGTGGTGGATCTATAGTTCTTAATGGTTCTGTGTTTAGTAATAATGTTGCTGGTTCTTATGGTGGTGTTGTTGGTATTGCTCAGGGTAGTGTTAGTGTGACTTATACTGATTTGATGGATAATCGTGCTGGTAGTTTGGGTGGAGCTATTGGTATAAATAGTGGTACAAATGTTGCTACTTTGTTTGTTAATCAGACTAATATTTACCGTAATAGTGCAAATGGTGGTGTTGGTGGTGGTCTTGCTGTTAATACAGCTAGTGCTAATTCTCAAACTACTATTTATGGTACAAGTTTTGTTAATAATACTGCTACTGGTTTAGGTAATGCAGTGTATGCTGGAGGAAGGATTAATGCTAGTTTTAATAGGTTTTTTAATAATAATGAGACTCCTGGTGATGTGAATGGTACTATGTGGACTAATACTTCTCAGTCTGCTAATGTTAATATTAATAGTAATTGGTGGGGTAATAATACTTATACTGCGACTGGTAATATTCCTTCTAATTGGATTGTTTTGAATGTGAATGGTACTCCTGGTAATGTGACTTTGTCTAATCGTACTGCTTATGTTTATTATTATCTTAGGTTAAATAATGGTGCTTCTTTTGCTGAGACTAATTTGAATGAGTTTAATGGTACTGTGAATGATGTTGTTCTTGTTTCTGGTTATGATTATATTTTTGATGCTTCTAAGAGTCATTATGTGGGTATTGCTTTTACTCCTTATGGTTGGGTTAATGGTACATTTGAGGTTGATTGGTGGAGAAGTACATTTAATGTAAGTACTATCTCTGATCCGAATATTACTTCTCCTAATGTTAATGGTAAGTATAAGAATGTTACTGTTCTTAATGCTACTATTACTGATAGTGCTGGTTATGTTTTATCTAATTTAACTGTTAACTTTTATATTAATGGTGTATTAGTTGGTTCGAATGTTACTGATGTAAATGGTTTTGCTTTTTATGTTTATACTGCTGCTAGTGCGGGTAATTTTACTTATGTTGCTGAGTATAGTGGTAGTGATGTGAATTTTAATCCTATGAATAGTACTAGGAATGCTAGTTTTGATAAGCGTGGTACTGTTATTAGTCCTGTTAATGTGACTGGTAATGCTTTGGATACTGTTTATTTAAATGCTACTATTGTGGATGAGTATGGTGAAGTTGTTTCTAATGTACCTATTCAGTTTGGTGCTA
>NZ_LWMV01000106.1 GCF_001639295.1 Methanobrevibacter curvatus
ATGGTGGTGCATTGTATTTAAATGGTGGAGTTACAGCTATTACTGGTAAATCTAGTTTTAATGACAATAAAGCTATTAATGGTGGTGGAATTTACACTAATTCTAATTTAACCATTAACTCTATTGAATTTTCAAATAATATTGTTAGTTCTAATGGTGCTGGACTATATATTAGCAGTGGCAGTGTAAATATTTTAAATAATTCTAATTTCACTAATAATAAAGCTATTAATGGTAGTGGAGTTTACAGTAATGGTAAATTGGTTGTTAATAGTGTTTTATTTTTAAATAATAATGCATCAGCTAATGGTGGAGCTATTTACAGCTTAGATGATTTAAATATTTCCAATTCTATATTTAGCAAAAATAATGCCATATCCAATGGTGGAGCATTATATGTCAATGGAGGAACAACTAGAATATTAAGCAATTCAAATTTTTCATCCAATAGTGGAGTTAACGGTGGTGCGATTTATTCTAATGGTGTATTAAGTATTGTTTCAGCTAATTTTAATGATAATTTTGCAACTGGCAGTGGTGGAGCTATTTATTCTCTTAAAAACTTACAAATTTCTTCATCTAAGTTTAATGGAAACAATGCATCCACTAATGGCGGAGCATTATACTTAAATGGTGGAATTACAACTATTACTGGTAAATCTATTTTTAATAATAATAAAGCCGTTAATGGTGGTGGGATTTATACTAATTCTGATTTAACCGTTAATTCTGTTGAATTTTCAGGTAATGTTGTTAGTTCTAATGGTGCTGGGCTATATATTAATAGTGGTGCTGTAAATATTTTAAATAATTCTAATTTCACCAATAATAAAGCGACTAATGGTAGTGGAGTCTACAGTAATGGTAAATTAGTTGTTAATAGTGTTTTATTTTTAAATAATAATGCATCAGCTAATGGTGGAGCTATTTACAGCTTAGATGATTTAAATGTCATTGCTACTAGTTTTAATAAGAATAATGCTAATTTAAATGGTGGTGCATTGTATTTAAATGGTGGAGTTACAGCTATTACTG
>NZ_LWMV01000107.1 GCF_001639295.1 Methanobrevibacter curvatus
TATTATTATCACCACTACTATTATTACCAGTATTATTCTGATCAGACCCAGTAACATTAGCCACATTACTTATATTTCCAGTACCATTCAACTGAACAATTAAGCTAATAATATAAGAATCACCATTTAAGATGCTTGCAATAGTCCAATTAACAGACTGACCTACACGAGTAGGAGACCCGTTGGCACTGACAAAGATCAATCTAGTATCTAAAACATCAGTAATATTCACATTAGTCGCAGTATCAGGACCATGATTAGTTACATTAATAGTATACTCAACCAAAGCACCATTCAAAACAACACCAGACACATTCACAGTCTTAACAATACTCAAATTAATACTCTCAGTAACATTCAAAGTACTATTATTATCACCACTACTATTATTACCAGTATTATTCTGATCAGACCCAGTAACATTAGCCACATTACTTATATTTCCAGTACCATTTAACTGAACAATTAAGCTAATAATATAAGAATCACCATTCAAAATACTTGCAATAGTCCAATTAACAGTTTGACCTACACGAGTAGGAGATCCATTGGCACTGACAAAGATCAATCTAGTATCTAAAACATCAGTAATATTCACATTAGTCGCAGTATCAGGACCATGATTAGTTACATTAATAGTATACTCAACCAAAGCACCATTCAAAACAACACCAGACACATTCACAGTCTTAACAATACTCAAATTAATACTCTCAGTAACATTCAAAGTACTATTATTATCACCACTACTATTATTACCAGTATTATTCTGATCAGACCCAGTAACATTAGCCACATTACTTATATTTCCAGTACCATTCAACTGAACAATTAAGCTAATAATATAAGAATCACCATTTAAGATGCTTGCAATAGTCCAATTAACAGACTGACCTACACGAGTAGGAGATCCATTGGCACTGACAAAGATCAATCTAGTATCTAAAACATCAGTAATATTCACATTAGTCGCAGTATCAGGACCATGATTAGTTACATTAATAGTATACTCAACCA
>NZ_LWMV01000108.1 GCF_001639295.1 Methanobrevibacter curvatus
TATTAATGTGACTAATTATGGTCCTGATGGTGCTACTGGTTTAATTATTACTGATAGATTAGATAGTAGATTAATATACATTAATAGTACATCTCCAAGGTCTACTTATTATGTTCCTGGTACTGGTGTTTGGAATATTGGTGCTTTGGCTAATGGTGAGAGTATTGTTTTGGATATTCTTGTTCGTTTGAATGGTACTGGTAATATTGTGAATGTTGCAAATCTTAGTAGTGTTGATCAGAATAATACTGGTAATAACAGTAGCGTTCCTGGTAATAATACTAATATTACTGTGGTTACTGCTGTGAATATTAGCATTGTTAAAAAGTCTAATGTTTCTGGTAATGTTGTTAATGGTGCTTATATATTGTATACTATTAATGTGACTAATTTTGGTCCTGATGGTGCTACTGGCTTAGTTATTACTGATAGATTAGATAGTAGGTTGATTTATATTAATAGTAGTTCTCCAAGGTCTACTTATTATGTTCCTGGTACTGGTGTTTGGAATATTGGTGCTTTAGCTAATGGTGAGAGTATTGTTTTAGATATTCTTGTTCGTTTGAATGGTACTGGTAATATTGTGAATGTTGCAAATGTTACTAATGTTGATCAGAATAATACTGGAAATAATAGTAGTACTCCTGGTAATAATACTAATATTACTGTGGTTACTGCTGTGAATATTAGCATTGTTAAAAAGTCTAATGTTTCTGGCAATGTTGTTAATGGTGCTTATATATTGTATACTATTAATGTGACTAATTATGGTCCTGATAGTGCTACTGGTTTAATTATTACTGATAGATTAGATAGTAGATTAATATACATTAATAGTACATCTCCAAGGTCTACTTATTATGTTCCTGGTACTGGTGTTTGGAATATTGGTGCTTTAGCTAATGGTGAGAGTATTGTTTTAGATATTCTTGTAAAACTTAATGGTACTGGTAATATTGTGAATGTTGCTAATGTTAGTAGTGTTGATCAGAATAATACTGGTAA
>NZ_LWMV01000109.1 GCF_001639295.1 Methanobrevibacter curvatus
TATGAAAACAACAAATACTATCGACATTAGTAATATTAAAAGCATACAATATAAACTTTCCGATTTTGGTGCAAAAGTCCCTGATTTCAAAGAAGCTGTTAAAAATAGTTTTAATCATTTAAATAAGTTTAAAACTGACATTAGCATACATATACCTGAACCTTATCATTTTGAGTTCAATAATAGAATATGCCCTCATTGTGGAGAAAATTCTTTGAATAAAAAGAAATTTGTAACTAAAGATGTTATTTTAGACAAAATTGGAGAAGTTAAATTTTATCTTAAACAATATTACTGTAAAGAATGCCATACTTACCCTAAAGTCAAGCTAAAAAACATTATTAAGGATTATGAAAAGATTTCAAAGCCATTTAAAGATAAATTAATTAGGAAATCTAAAACTGGACGAAAATCACTTAGAAAAACAAGCGAAGATTATAAAGAAGACGATATTTCAATCTCCCACCAATCAATCCATAATATACTAAATATTGGAAATAAAAACGAATTAAATTTTAAAACACTAGATTTAAGTGGATATTTTGAATTTGACGAACAACACCTAACAATGAAAAAAAATAAAAAATTTAAAGGACAATTAATAGATTCCACAACTAACCAAACAATATCAATCAAAATACACGATAAATCTAATTCAGAAAATGTGAAAAAGTTCTTACAAGAAAATATTCCAAAAAATAAAAGAAAATGCATAACCACAGACCACCATCCCGCATACACAGCACCAATCAAAAATTTAGGCTTTGAAAAACACCAACTATGCATATTCCACTTTGAAAAAATAGTCGATGACAAAATCAATGAACATTTCAAGAAAAACAAATATACAAAGAAAGAAAAAAAGAAAATAAAAAAATATGGCTGGAAACTCAAAAACTTATTCATATCAAAAGACTTAAAAGAATTTATAAACAAATTAAACAAAATATGGAAAATATTTGACGACTTACCCCC
>NZ_LWMV01000110.1 GCF_001639295.1 Methanobrevibacter curvatus
TAGCACCAAACTGAATAGGTACATTAGAAACAACTTCACCATACTCATCCACAATAGTAGCATTTAAATAAACAGTATCCAAAGCATTACCAGTCACATTAACAGGACTAATAACAGTACCACGCTTGTCAAAACTAGCATTCCTAGTACTATTCATAGGATTAAAATTCACATCATTACCACTATACTCAGCAACATAAGTAAAATTACCCGCACTAGTAGCAGTATAAACATAAAAAGCAAAACCATTTACATCAGTAACATTTGAACCAACCAATACACCATTAATATAAAAGTTAACAGTTAAATTAGATAAAACATAACCAGCACTATCAGTAATGGTAGCATTAAGAACAGTAACATTCTTATACTTACCACTAACATTAGGAGAAGTAATATTCGGATCAGAGATAGTACTTACATTAAACGTACTTCTCCACCAATCAACCTCAAATGTACCATTAACCCAACCATAAGGAGTAAAAGCAATCCCCACATAATGACTCTTAGATGCATCAAAAAGATAATCATAACCAGAGGCAAGAACAACATCATTCACAGTACCATTAAACTCATTTAAATTAGTCTCAGTAAAAGGATACAAAGAAGAACCATCAAATAACCTAAGATAATAATAAACATAAGCAGTACGATTAGACAAAGTCACATTACCAGGAGTACCACTCACATTCAAAACAATCCAATTAGAAGGACTAACACCAGTCGTAGTAGGAGTATTATTACCCCACCAATTACTATTAATATTAACATTAGCAAACTGAGAAGTATTAGTCCATATAGTACCATTCACATCAGCAGGAGTCTCATTATTATTGAAAAACCTATTAAAACTAGCATTAATCCTTCCTCCAGCATACACTGCATTACCTAAACCAGTAGCAGTATTATTAACAAAACTTGTACCATAAATAGTAGTTTGAGAATTAGCACTAGCTGTATTAA
>NZ_LWMV01000111.1 GCF_001639295.1 Methanobrevibacter curvatus
ACAGTACAACTCCAAGATTTACAAGTTATGTTCCTGGTACTGGTGTTTGGAGTATTGGTAATTTGGCTAATGGTGAGAGTATTGTTTTGGATATTCTTGTTCGTTTGAATGGTACTGGTAGTATTGTGAATGTTGCGAATGTTACTGGTGTTAATGAGAATAATACTGGTAATAATAGTAGTACTCCTGATAATACTACTAATCTTACTGTTGTTCCTACTGTGAATCTTAGTGTTGTTAAAACATCTAATGTTTCTGGTTCTGTTTTGAATGGTGCGTTTGTTTTGTATACTATTAATGTGACTAATTTTGGTCCTGATAATGCGACTGGTTTGGTTATTACTGATAGGTTAGATAGTAGATTAATATACATTAATAGTACCACTCCTCGTGGAACTAGCTATATTGTAAGTACTGGTGTTTGGAATATTAACACTTTGGCTAATGGTGAGAGTATTGTTTTGGATATTCTTGTTCGTTTGAATGGTACTGGTAGTATTGTGAATGTTGCGAATGTTACTAATGTTAATGAGAATAATACTGGTAATAATAGTAGTACTCCTGATAATACTACTAATCTTACTGTTGTTCCTACTGTGAATCTTAGTGTTGTTAAAACATCTAATGTTAGTGGTTCTGTTTTGAATGGTGCGTTTGTTTTGTATACTATTAATGTGACTAATTTTGGTCCTGATAATGCGACTGGTTTGGTTATTACTGATAGGTTAGATAATAGATTGATTTATATTAACAGTACAACTCCAAGATTTACAAGTTATGTTCCTGGTACTGGTGTTTGGAGTATTGGTAATTTGGCTAATGGTGAGAGTATTGTTTTGGATATTCTTGTTCGTTTGAATGGTACTGGTAGTATTGTTAATGTTGCGAATGTTACTGGTGTTAATGAGAATAATACTGGTAATAATAGTAGTACTCCT
>NZ_LWMV01000112.1 GCF_001639295.1 Methanobrevibacter curvatus
ACAGTAATGGTAAATTGCTTGTTAATAATGTTTTATTTTTAAATAATAATGCATCAGCTAATGGTGGAGCTATTTACAGTTTAAATGATTTAAATATTATTGCTACTAGTTTTAATAAGAATAATGCCAATTTAAATGGTGGAGCTATTTTCACAAACGGAGGAACTACTAATATAAACTCTAACTCAGCTTTCACAGGTAATTCTGCTGTTAATGGTGCTTGTATATATACTAATAACAATTTAAATATTAATTCAATTGCATTTTCTAACAATACGGCAAAAACCAATGGAGGAGTTTTATATCTTAATGGAGGAGTTACTAATATCTCTGGAACTTCTAATTTTACAAACAACCGTGCTATAAATGGTGGAGCAATATACTCTAAAAGCAAACTATTTATTTCATCCTCTTTATTTTCCCTAAACAGTGCTACCGGTGGTGGAGGAGTATTATACAGTTTAAATGATCTACAAATCATAAATTCCACTTTCAACAACAACAAAGCCAATTCAAACGGCGGAACAATATATTCCAATGCCATTTGCAAAATAACCAACTCCAACTTTAAAAATACCAGTGGAAAGTACGGAAGTGCGATATATTCTAATAAAACTTTGAATTTAACCAATGTTACCTTTAGTGGCATTAAAATGAATGTGGTTATGGTAGTTACTTTACCTTATGGTGTGAAATACTATTATGCTGTAGAAACTGAGAAATCTTCTAGTCCTACTATTGTCAAAGTAGTTCTAACAAAAAATAACAATGTCGCAAATGCCATTTGGCAAACAAGCTCAGGAAATACAGCCATCAATAATAAAAAACAAACACCTAACAGTGCTTTAGCAAAAGAAAAGGTAGTACTAAACAATAAATATTCTGCCACAACTAACTCCAGTGGAACAG
>NZ_LWMV01000113.1 GCF_001639295.1 Methanobrevibacter curvatus
TGGTTGAGTATACTATTAATGTAACTAATTTTGGTCCTGATACTGCGACTAATGTGAATATTACTGATGTTTTAGATACTAGATTGATCTTTGTCAGTGCCAATGGATCTCCTACTCGTGTAGGTCAAACTGTTAATTGGACTATTGCAAGTATTTTGAATGGTGATTCTTATATTATTAGCTTAATTGTTCAGTTAAATGGTACTGGAAATATAAGTAATGTGGCTAATGTTACTGGGTCTGATCAGAATAATACTGGTAATAATAGTAGTGGTGATAATAATAGTACTTTGAATGTTACTGAGAGTATTAATTTGAGTATTGTTAAGACTGTGAATGTTACTGGTGTTGTTTTGAATGGTGCTTTGGTTGAGTATACTATTAATGTAACTAATCATGGTCCTGATACTGCGACTAATGTGAATATTACTGATGTTTTAGATACTAGATTGATCTTTGTCAGTGCCAATGGATCTCCTACTCGTGTAGGTCAAACTGTTAATTGGACTATTTCAAGCATCTTAAATGGTGATTCTTATATTATTAGCTTAATTGTTCAGCTGAATGGTACTGGAAACATAAGCAATGTAGCTAATGTTACTGGGTCTGATCAGAATAATACTGGTAATAATAGTAGTGGTGATAATAATAGTACTGTAAATGTTACTCCAAGTATTAATTTGAGTATTGTTAAGACTGTGAATGTTACTGGTGTTGTTTTGAATGGTGCTTTGGTTGAGTATACTATTAATGTAACTAATTTTGGCCCTGATACTGCGACTAATGTGAATATTACTGATGTTTTAGATACTAGATTGATCTTTGTCAGTGCCAATGGATCTCCTACTCGTGTAGGTCAAACTGTTAATTGGACTATTTCAAGCATCTTAAATG
>NZ_LWMV01000114.1 GCF_001639295.1 Methanobrevibacter curvatus
TAACTAACTATGGTCCTGATAATGCTACTGGTTTGGTTATTACTGATAAATTAGATACTAGATTAATATACATTAACAGTACATCTCCAAGATTTACTTACTATGTTGCAAGTACTGGTGTTTGGAACATTGGTAATTTGGCTAATGGTGAATCTATTGTTTTGGATATTCTTGTCCGCTTAAATGGTACTGGTAATATTGTGAATATTGCAAATGTTACTAATGTTAATGAAAACAATACTGGTAATAATAGCAGTACTCCTGATAATGAAACTAATATTACTGTTGTTCCTACTGTGAATATTAGTATTGTTAAATCATCTAATGTATCTGGATCTGTCTTAAATGGTGCTTATATCTTGTACACTATTAATGTGACTAATTTTGGTCCTGATGGTGCTACTGATTTGGTTATTACTGATGTTTTAGACAGTAGATTGATTTATATTAACAGTACATCTCCAAGGTTTACAAGTTATATTGCAAACACTGGTGTTTGGAATATTGGTGTTTTGGCTAATGGTGAGAGTATTGTTTTGGATATTCTTGTTCGTTTGAATGGTGTTGGCAATATTGTGAATGTTGCTAATCTTACTGGTGTTAATGAGAATAATACTGGTAATAATAGTAGTAATGTTGATAATGAGACTAATATTACTGTTGTTCCTACTGTGAATATTAGTATTGTTAAGACATCTAATGTGTCTGGATCTGTTTTGAATGGTGCATTTGTTTTGTATTCTATTAATGTGACTAATTTTGGTCCTGATGGTGCTACTGGTTTAGTTATTACTGATAGGTTGGATAGTAGATTAATATACATTAATAGTACCACTCCTCGTGGAACTAGTTATGATGTTGCTACTGG
>NZ_LWMV01000115.1 GCF_001639295.1 Methanobrevibacter curvatus
ATGAATTATTTAATAATTATAATTATTTTTAAATATTTATTTTTTTATAAAAATAGGTATTAATACATTACATACGTTTTAGCAGAGCTTAATTAAATATTTGCTTTTCAAAAATAATCATTGCACAGCTCAGAATAAAATAAAAAAAATAGAAAAAAAGAATAAAAAAGTAAAAAAATAAAAATCAAAAAAACATTATAAGGAATTAAAAGGTGAAAGTATGATAAAAGAAGCTATTTTAAAATTAGCAAGAGGAGAAGACATTAGTTATAAAATAGCACGTAGTTCTATGGATGAAATAATGAATGGTGAAGCTACAGATGTTCAAATGAGTGCTTATCTTACTGCTCTATCATTAAAAGGAGAAACTATATCCGAAATAACTGCATCAGCTGAATCTATGCGTAATCACTGCGTAAAACTATTACATGATATGGATGTATTAGAAATAGTTGGAACTGGAGGAGATGGGTCTAATTCTTTTAATATTTCAACGATTTCTTCCATTGTAATATCTGCTGGTGGAGTACCTGTAGCAAAACATGGGAATAGAGCAGCATCAAGTGCTTGTGGAGCTGCAGATGTTTTAGAATCCTTAGGAGTAAATATTGAAATATCCCCTGAAGAAAGTACAAGCTTACTTGAAGAAATTGGGATTTGTTTTTTGTTTGCACAAAATTATCATATTTCTATGAAGTATGTAGCACCTATAAGAAGAGAACTTGGAATAAGAACAATTTTTAACATATTAGGTCCATTATCAAATCCTGCAGGAGCAAATAGAGAGGTAATGGGGGTTTATAATGAGTCATTAGTTCTTCCATTAGCTCAAGTACTTTGTAATCTTGGATTAAAAAATGCTATGGTAGTTTATGGCCAAGATGGTTTAGATGAAATATCTATTTCTGCTCCAACAACCATTTGTGAAATAAAAGACGGAGAGTTCACTAATTATGAGTTAAAACCTGAAGATTTCGGATTAGAAAGATCAGATAAAAATGAAATAGTAGGCGGAAGTCCAAAAGTAAATGCTCAAATAGCTTTAGACATTTTAAATGGAGAAAAAAGTGCAAAAAGAGATGCCATACTTCTAAATAGTGGAGCAGGTTTATATATTGGAGGAAAGGTCAATTCTATTGAAAAAGGAATTGATATAGCTGCAAAGGTATTGGATAATGGAAAAGCAAAAAATCAATTAGATAAATTTATAAATCTTTCAAACCAATTCCAATTATTTTAAAAAAATATTAAAAATTAAATAAAATAAAAAGTAAAATGAAACAATGAATCTTATGATATTAGATAAAATTGTAGAGAAAAAAAAAGAAAGGCTAAAAGAGGACAAATCTAAAATTTCTCTAAATGATTTAAAAAATCAATTAAATTTAGAAAAATTCCAAAAAACTAGTCATGAATATCCATTTGAAAAGGCTTTAAAAAAAAATGGTCTTTCAATAATAGCTGAAATTAAAAAAGCTTCACCTTCAAAAGGATTAATATCAAAAGACTTTGATCCTGAAAAAATAGCTATTGAGTATGAAAGTGCAGGGGTTTCAGCTATTTCAGTGCTTACAGAAGAAGATTTTTTTATGGGAAAAAAAGAATATCTTGAAATAATTGCTAAAAAAATTAAAACTCCTCTGTTAAGGAAAGATTTTATAATAGATGAGTATATGATTTATGAATCAAAAATTCTTAATGCTTCAGCAATTTTACTCATTGTATCAATATTAACTGAAGAAAAATTAAAAAAATTTTTAAAAATAGCCAAAATATTAGGTCTATCAGCTCTTGTAGAGGCTCATGATGAAAAAGAAATTAAAATAGCCATTAACTCAGGTGCTAGAATAATTGGAGTTAACAACAGAAATCTTAAAGATTTTACCGTTAATTTAAATAATAGCATTAATTTAAGAAAGTTAGTCCCAAAAGGCATTATTTTTATATCAGAAAGTGGAATAAAAACTATTAAAGACATTGAAATATTAAAAAAAAATAATGTAGATGGTGTTTTAATTGGTGAGTCTTTTATGAAAAGTAAAAATAAAAAAAATCTAATTAAATCATTTAAATCCATATGATATTGAATAATTAAATATTAAATAATTAAATATTAATATAAAATTATTAAAAGGATAAAGAAATAAGTTGAATAATATAAATGAAATAATAATTGAAAAATATTAATAATTGAATAATCTGAATAATTGAATAATATGAATAATAAATCCAATAAAAATCCAATAAAAATTAAAATATGTGGATTAAAAAGAAAAGAAGATGTTATAATTGTAAATAAATACAAACCAGATTATGTTGGATTTGTATTTGCAGAAAGTCCACGACAAATAAGTCCAAAAATAGCTAAAAAATTAAAAAAATCATTAAATAAAAATATTAAAGTTTATGGTGTATTTGTAAATGAAAATATTGAAAAAATCAAAAAATTAATTGATGAAAATATTATTGATGGTGTCCAACTTCATGGGAATGAAAATAAAGAATATATAAATCGATTAAGAGAATCATATCCTAAATTAACAATTATTAAAGCCATTGAGCTCAAAAAATCCATTGATATAGATAAAATTGATAGATCTAAAATAGACTATTTACTGTTAGATAGTGGAAAGGGAAGTGGAAAAACATTTGATTGGAATTTAATCAAAAATACAAATACTAAACCATTTTTCATAGCTGGAGGATTAAATGAAAAAAATATCGAAGAGGTCAGTTGCTTAGAACCTTTTGCCATTGATATTAGTTCAGGTGCAGAAGAAAATGGCTTTAAAAGTGAAAAAAAGATAAAAAAAATCATGAATATTTTAAATAAGATCAATAAAAACCCTCAAAAATAGCTGAAAAAAATTAAAAAAAAATTAAAAAAACTAAATTTAAAAAAAAATTATAAATTTATCAAAAATAAAAATAATTAATCAAAAAATAAAGTACTAAAGTGATTCAATGAAAAAAGGAAGATTTGGGAAGTATGGAGGTCAATATATTCCAGAAACCTTGATGAATGAATTAATAAAACTTGAAAAAGAATATGAATATTATAAAAATAATGAAGAGTTTCAAGAAGAATTAGATATTTTATTAAAAGAATATGCAGGGCGTCCATCTCTTTTATATTTTGCAAAACGAATGACAGAGGATTTAGGTGGAGCTAAAATTTATTTAAAAAGAGAAGACCTTAATCACACAGGTTCTCACAAAATTAACAATGTTTTAGGACAAATTCTTTTAGCCAAAAAAATAGGAAAAACTAGAGTAATAGCTGAAACAGGAGCAGGTCAACATGGTGTAGCAACAGCTACAGGAGCAGCATTTTTAGATATGGAATGTGAAATCTTTATGGGAGAAGAAGACACTATAAGACAAGCTTTAAATGTCTACAGAATGGAATTATTAGGTGCAAAAGTAAATTCTGTAAAATCTGGAACAAAAACATTGAAAGATGCTGTAAATGAAACAATGCGTGAGTGGACAAATCGTGTTCATGATACTCATTATGTTTTAGGTTCTGTAATGGGTCCTCATCCATTTCCAATGATAGTGAGAGATTTTCAAACAGTAATAAGTAAAGAAATAAAAAATG
This sequence comes from Methanobrevibacter curvatus, assembly GCF_001639295.1. Classification (GTDB taxonomy): domain Archaea; phylum Methanobacteriota; class Methanobacteria; order Methanobacteriales; family Methanobacteriaceae; genus Methanoflexus; species Methanoflexus curvatus. The sequence continues at coordinate 3,602 of NZ_LWMV01000115.1, forward strand.
AAATCTTAGAAATTGAAGGAAAACTTCCAACCGCCATAGTAGCTTGTGTTGGAGGAGGAAGCAATGCAATAGGATCATTTTACAGTTTTATTGAAGATAAAAATGTTAGACTTATAGGATGTGAAGCAGGCGGAAAAGGAATAGAAACTGATTATCATGCAGCTTCCATTAGTAAAGGAGAAATTGGAATATTTCATGGTATGAAATCTTATTTTTGCCAAGGAGATTATGGGCAAATTGCTCCAGTATACTCAATTTCTGCTGGTTTAGATTATCCTGGAATAGGACCAGAACATGCATATTTAAATGATATTAAAAGAGCAGAATATTATCCAATAACAGATGATGAAGCTGTTGAGGGATTTGAGTATGTTGCAAAACTGGAAGGGATAATTTGTGCTATAGAAAGTGCTCATGCAATAGCTCAAGCAATAAAAATGGCCCCTTTAATGAAAAAAGATGATATAATTGTTGTTTGTCTTTCAGGACGTGGAGATAAAGATGTAGAATCAATTAAAAATTACAAGCAACAAAAAAAGCAAGATAAGAAAATTCCAGGGGTTAGAGTATGAACAATTATACAAATGAAGCCAATAAAATTAATAATAAAACTAACAATATTAGTAAAATCACCAAAGCATTTCAAAACAAAAAAGCATTTATAGGCTTTTTAACAGCTGGAGATCCAAATAAAGAAAAAACCGTAGAATATGTTTTAGCTATGGCAGAAGCTGGAGCAGATATTGTAGAAATTGGGATTCCATTTTCAGATCCAATAGCTGAAGGACCAGTTATTCAAGAGGCAAACACAAGGGCATTGAGTAAAAATTTAAACACAGATGATGTATTTGACATTGTAAAAGAAATTAGAAAAAAAACAGATATTCCACTAGCTTTTTTAACATATATAAATCCTATTTTTTATTATGGCTATGAAAGATTTTTTAAAAAATGTAAGGAAGTGGATGTAAATGGAATAATAATTCCTGATCTTCCTTTTGAAGAAAAAAATGAAATCAAAGAAATTACAGAGAAGTATTATGTGGACTTAATATCTTTAATAGCTCCAACATCAAAAGACAGAATAAAAATGATTGCTAAAGAATCTACTGGTTTTATATATCTTGTTTCATCAATGGGTGTTACTGGAATGAGAAATAAAATAAAAACAGATTTAAAAGAGATTATTAGTGAAATACGAGGTGTTTCCAATACTCCTATAGCCGTTGGCTTTGGAATAAATACTCCAGAACAAGTTAAAAAAATAAGTCAAATAAGTGAAGGAGCTATTGTTGGAAGTGCAATCGTGAAAATTATAGCAGAACATGGAGTAAATGCAAAAAAACCAATTATAGACTATGTTTCTAAGATGAAAAAAGCGACTAAATAAACAGTTTTTGATTTAAAAAAAAATGAAAAAATATAATAATTAATAAAAAAGCAAGATTAAAAATAAAATTATAAAAAAATATTAAAAATAATATTCTTAAAATGGCTGTGGAACAATACGAAAATCGAATTTTCTAAATTTAATTAACTAAGTTAAAATTGAATTTATAAAATTATAATAAATTTTATTATAAAAATAAATATAGAAATAAATATGGAAATAAAAATAGATATAAATATTTAATAAAATTCTATTTTAATTAATATTATAGTTAACGACCTATCTTTTAATAATAAATTTTTCCATCCATTTGTCTGTAAAAGTTTTATTTTTGATGTATTTAAAATAATAAAATTTTATTTTTTTAGACAATTCTTTAAGACATTTAAAGTCAATTGAGGATATTTTTTTCTTCATAGCTCTCCAAACCTGTTCTATTGGATTTAATTTAGGAGAATGTGTAGGAAGAAAAATTAATTTGATTTTTAGAAACTTAGCTATTCTTTTTACGATGTGAGCAAGATGAGCAGAATAATTATCTAAAACTACCACAATTCTTCTTTCTTCAGATAATTCTTCTTTTAGCTCCATATTTTCATCTAATAATAGATTTAATTCGTTTTCTTGTATGTCAACAATTTGCTTTGCTTTTACTTTAACTTTACCAAAAATACGGTTCATTCTCTTTTCTAAAACAGATTGAGAGTCAGCAGGAATTTCGGTAGCTTTATGTATTTGTTCTTTTAATTCTTCAGTTGTTAAGAGATTTTTTTTTAATTCTTCTTCAATAATCTCTTCATTTACTTCATTAGAATTTAACATTTCAATTAATTTTTCGCGAACTTCAGAATTTTCCATGTTTGCTATTCTAATTTCTAATAAATGTAGGGAAAATGTGGCTCGATTTCCTCTTTTTGGAAATGATAGTACAGAAAATCCATTTTCTGATTGGAATCCCATTACATTGACTGATTCACGATTTAAAGTTTTTATGATGTAATTTTTTCTTCCTTTTTTATGCCAAGTTTTTCCACTTCCATGTTTATTATGCAAAGCGAGATTCGTCTCCAAAACCTATAATATCTTCATTAATGTTTATTTTTGAAGTTTTTTTTTGCAATTGCTCTTCTGCATCATCAGGCATTTTAGCATAAATCATAAAAGGCTTTGTATAAGTGTAATTTAACTTTCTAAGTATTCTTTGTATGTGTCTTTCTGAAAAATCAACTTTAAAATTCACTTCAATAATATCATGAGCCAAATCCGTGGTTAAATTTGGAGTATTTTCCAATAATTTGTCTAATTTTTTGTAATCTTCTTCAGAAAGTTTTGGACGCGGTCCACCTGCAAATTTAGGAATTAAACCTTCAAATCCTTCAGCATTCCACCTTCTTAACCACACATATCCCGTTGGAATAGATATTCCCACTATTTTTGATGCAATTTGAATATTTTCGCTTTGAATCATTGATTTAATAAAAATAAGTCTCCTCATAACATATGCATCAATTTTTCGCTTTTTAATCTCTTTTTCAATCTCATTTAAACTTAAATGAGGCTCAACTTTTCTCTTAGCTACAGATACCATAAAAATAATTTATCATTCATTATTATTAAATGTTATGACGAATACTATAATGTTTATTTATTAAAAATAATTATATTTAGATATTTAATTTTTATTATTCTTTAAAACAAACTTTTAAAAAAAAGTTTAATCAAAATAATCCTAAATTTAATTTAAATAAACATTTTTTACAAATCATGATTATTTTTAAATATTTATTTTTCATAAAAACATGTATTTAATAATTTACATATTTTTTAACATGTTTAATTAAATATCTATTTTACAAAAAATAATCATCACAGCCATTAAAAAAACTAAAGAATAATTTTTATTCTAATTTTACTTTAACTGGTTCAAAAATATTAGATTTTTTTACAATAAAATTATATAAAAATGCAGAAATTAAAAATATAATAAACACAGCTAAAAATCCAAAAATAGCAGAAGCAATAAGAGAAGTGAGTGCCTGTGGAAGGTTTCCACCACTAATAATACTTCCAATAATTGTTGCAATAAAAGATAATATAGCTGAAACAATTCCAGAAATTAAAGCTAACTTCAAAGGATAAACTAAATCAATTTGAGTTCTATTTCCATGTACTGTGTTTAAATCTAATTCAATAGGATTTATTTTTAAAGCAATCTGATTGTAGAAGAAACTTCCCAAAAAGGTTGCAATAAATACTATAATTACTGTGGATAAAAGTATAATAGGATTGGCAATAAATGAAGCAATCATAAAAACAACATACAATGTAGGAATAAATTGTAAAAATGCTGTTAATGGTGATAAGACTCCTAAAACTAAAAGTATAATAGGATACAATAAAATCAAGAAGATAGCAGTAATAATAGTTAAATTAATAGCCAAAGGCAATGGAGTTATATCTCTAATTTTTCCATCCTCTAAATTAAATCCTACAGTAAACTTTTTAGAAAGAATATTAAAAAGAAAAGTCCCTAAAAAAGTAACAGTAACACAAATTAACACAGTAGAAAATGCTAATAAAAATGGGTATATAACAGATCCTATGCTAAATTGACCTATAATTGCAGAATAAACCATTGCGACAATTCCCAATATAAATCCTAAAATGACATGTATTGTAGTACTCATTATTGTAAATGATGATAAATCAATTGATTTCAATTCTTTAAACATATTTTCGCTCCTAAAAATAATAATTAATCATATATCTATTATGTTCATAAATAAAAATAAAATAAATAAAATAAATAAAATAAAATAAATAAAATTTAAAAAAAAATTAAAGGAAATCAAAAATGAATATAATAAAAACACTAACTATAAAATAAAAGGCTTTATTTTACAAATGGCTTTTGATCAAACTTTTTCTAAAAGTTTGTTTAATAAACTTAAAAACAAATTCTAGTAATAGACAAAATAATGAGAAATTATTTCTTAAACCAGTTTTTAGACTCCTCTAAAAGTTCATTTACTATTTTTTCTGATGATCCAATATATGTGTGTGGATTCATGATTTTTTCCACATCTCCAATTGATAAATACTTAACAACTTCATTATCTTCAAGTATTATATCTGCTAAAGCTAAATTTTCTTTATTTGCCCTAATGGCTGATTTTCTAACAATTCCATAGGCGATATGTTTACCCATTCCAGAGCGAGTAAGCTCTGCCATTAATCTTTCAGCCATTACAAGTCCATTGGTTAAATTTAAGTTTTTTTCAATGTTTTCATAATGGAAAATAAGATTATTAAAAAGCTTAATGGTTAAATTTAAGATGTAGTCAGTCAAAATACAGCTTTCAGGGAAAATGATTCTTTCAGAAGAAGAATTAGTTAAATCTCTTTCATGCCATAGTGGATTATTTTCCATTATTCCAACAACATAACTTCTTACAACACGTGAAACCCCACAAATTCGCTCAGCAGTAATAGGATTCATCTTATGAGGCATTGTACTACTACCAACCTGTTTTTCAGGATCAAAAAATTCCCCAACTTCATTAATTTCAGTTCTTTGAAGATTACGAATCTCTAAAGCTATTTTATCTAAAGTTGTAGCTATATTTGCAAGTGCAAAAATAAATTCATTGTGGTTATCTCTTTGTAATACTTGATTGGTTATTTTAGCAGGCTTTAATCCTAAAATATCTGAAACTTTTTTATGAACATCCCAACCAATCTCACCTAAAGCAGCAGTTGTTCCGACGGCACCATCCATCATTCCTAAGCAGAGATTTTCCTTAGAATTGTCAAGTCTTATCCATTGACGGTGCATTTCATCTGCCCATAAACCAAATTTCATTCCATAAGTTGTTGGAATTGCATGTTGACCATGAGTCCTACCTATACAAACATTGTCAATGTTATCACGAGATAATTTTAAAAATATTCCAGTTAAGGTTTCAACTTTGTCTTTTAAAACTTCAATCGATTCTTTAAAAAGTAAGGATTGAGAACTATCTACTATATCATTTGATGTAGCACCAAAATGAACATATTCACCAGATTTTCCACGACACTGTTCCCTTAATCCTTCAGCAAGAGAAGCAATATCATGATTTTTTTCTCTTTCAATTTCATTAACTCTTTCAAGGGTAACATATTTAGTATTCGCTTTAGAGCTTATCTCATCCGCATCTTTTTGAGGAATTATTTCATAAAAAGCCTCAGCTTGTGCCAATGCAGATTCAACATCTAACATTTTCTGTAATTTATTCTCAGACTCCCAGATATTTTTCATCTCTGGTGTTCCATACCTAAATTCAATTGGATGAATTGCCATTTTATCTCCTATATTTTTATAATTATCATTTTTAATTAATATTTATTATATAGGTTTAATTAATTATTATCTTATCTATTAGCTAAATTATAATCAATTTTAATAAAAAAAGATGGATAATAAATTATAATATTATAATATAAAAAAATTAATAAAGTTATTAAAATTAATAAGACCATTATAAAATTAAATAAAAAAATATAAATTTAATTAAATGATATACCTAAATTAATAAAAAACTTAATTAATAATATAATAAAAAATAAATAATTAATAATAAAATGAATATATTAATTTGAATATTATTAATTATAATAATATTATAAATAATATTATACATAACATTTTTAATAAGTTATAAATATATACTTTTAATATTATAAATTATAATATTTCTTTTTAATAATATTTAACTATTTTTATGAAATATTTTAAAAAAAAATAATAAAGCAAATAATGAAAAAAGGTAACAGATGAAAGATGAAAATATAGTTTATATTGGAAATAAGCCTGTAATAACATATGCTCTTGCTGTTGTAACTCAAATGAAAGAGGGAAATGACACTGTTATTATAAAAGCTCGTGGTAGAACAATCAGTCGTGCAGTAGATGTTGCAGAGATTGTTAAAAATAGATTTATACCTGATAGTGATGTTGCAAATATAGAAATTTCAACAGAAGAACTTAAAAAATATGATGAAACAACAACCAATGTGTCTACAATTGAAATTCATATTAAAAAAAAAGATTAAGTATATTAAATTAAATTATATTAAATTAATAAAAATATTAAATAAATTTAAAAAGGAGGAAAGATGCTAGGAAAAAAACTAGAAAAAATTAAACAAATTGACATATTTTCTCCATACATCCTTGGAATAGCTATACTTTTATTTTTAATAGTAGGCTGCATTGGCACTTTAGATGATTATCATTTTAAAAGTGTTTTATCTTTAGAAACAATTTTATTAATTGGATTTTCTGTTTTAATATTAATTCTTTCAATATTTTTTATAAAAAAAACTATTGTTTATAATGGAAATAATAATTCAAATAAATTCAAAAATATTTTAAACAAATATCTTAGTGAAAAACTTCTAATTTTTTTACTGGCAATAGCTATTATTTTACAAATTTATAATCTATTCAACTTAGGTGGAATTCCTCTTTTTAACAGCATTTTAAAAACCAATGCAACCACAAATTTTTGGAGGATTTCTTACCTCTTATTTTTACCTGCAATAAATATTTTAATAGCTAAATATTATAAAAATGAGTATTTAATCATTGTTCTTATTGGAGCTATTTTATATGGTTTAAATGGCTATAGAACCTCAATTATAGGGATTTTGCTTAGTGTCTTAATTAGTTTATATTACATTGGAAAATTAAGAAAAAGGTATTTGTTTTTTTTGGCTTTAATGATGGGATTTTTTGGGCTTATTGTTGGATTTATTGCTTCCCAAAATATTGTTGGTCAAAGCTGGACATTAAATCCAATTGAATTAGTCTTTTATAGAGCAGGTTTTACTTTAAATGTATTTGAAAGAATTATTTCTCTAGCCAGTACAACAAATGGTAAGATATTATCAATGATTTTTTCTACTGGAAGTCCTAGAACCTTCATTGGAAATTATGTTCTAAATTATAATGTTTGTTTAACATCGACATTTTTTGGTCCAGTAACTTTAGATTTTGGAATCTTAGGGCTTGCAATTCAAATGTTATTTTTTGGAGTTTTTCTAAAATTACTTCATATTATTCAAAAAGCAGAAAAAGGAATATCAACTGGAATTTACGCTGTAATATTAGCACATTCACTAATATGGATTGAAACAGGTCCGACTGACATAATGATTTGGTTATTTTTTGTTTTAGGCATCTTAATAATCTTTTTAAATTTTTCCAATATTAAATTTAAGATTCCAAAGAAAAAATAATTTCAATATATAAGCAGTGTTAAATTTTTTCAATATCCAACAAATAAAATTAAAAAAAGTATAGTAAAAATATTTAATGAAAAATTAATGATAAATAATAAATAGTACTAAAAATAAAAACTAATATGTAACTAAATTAATACTATATTAACTAAATTAATATTATATTAACTAAATTTATAATATTATATTTGATAGGTATTAAAAAATTATATAAAAGTTAATAAAAATTTTTGAAATAAACTGTTAAAATTTTTAGCAAATTTATTCAAAATAAACATAGGAGTACTTTAAATGAGTGAAAAATTAGTTAAAAAATGTGAACTTGGAGAATTTAATTTTGATAATGATTTAGTAACAAATTGCTCTGCAGTTCTAGAAAATGTTGAAAAGCATGCTGAAGCTTTAAATGTTTCAAAAGAACAAACTAAAAGTTACTTAGAGATGGCTCAAAACTTAAAGCCTAAAGATGTTAGTGAAGTTCTTAAATTAGCACTTAAAATAAGGGAAAGTGGAGATGTTAAAGACACTGAAGCTAAAAATGATGCAAGTAGATTAATTAGAACCATTGAAGCTAGTTAATTAATTTATATTTATTATTTTATTTTTTTAAGAATATAGTTTACATATCAAGTATTTTAATTACAAAATAAAAAAAATAATAATTTAAAAAATTAAAATGTGTTATTTTTAAGCTTATTAATATCAAAAACAGCTGTATCTGAAATAGCCATTACAGCCATTACTCCTGCCTGGATAGGATCTGTTACCACTAAATCAACCACTTCTGTTACACCACCAGGCATGTTCAAACTAATAATCACCAAATCTTGATCTTCTTTCAATTTTTTAACTGCTTCACTAATGGCTCCACCCATTAAAGAACCAGCTAAAACTAATGCACTAACCCTTGGAAGGCAAGAAACTGCATCAACAGCTTCAGCTATTTCATTTTCTCCTACAAGTGGAGTAGTATCAACACTAATCCTCTCTCCACGAATATTATGTCTGTCTGCTTCTGTAATAGCTCCCATAGCCACTTGAGAAACTTGGGCTCCACCACCAAAAATAATTATTCTTTTTCCATAAATATCATTAACAGAACCATGAATCTGAATATCTTTAATCAAGTTAGAATAATTTAAGTCATCAATTAATTTTTTTAAATCAATGACATTGTCTAATTCTAAATTTATAGAACCCGTATTGTTATTTTCAATAAAAAGGTGAACATAATTAATATTAACATTGTGAGAAGAAATAATAGCTGTTATTTCATCTAGAACACCTGATTTTTCCAGAGTTTTTATTGTTAAAGCAACATTCATTTGTATCACAAATTATAGTATCAAATAAAAAAAAATGAAATTTAAAGGTTAAAAAAATTAATAAATTAAGAAATTAAGAAAAATAAAAAATTTAAAAGGTAAAAAAATTAAAAAATTAAAAAATAAAAAATAAGTAAAAAATTATTTTCCTAAGAATTTATCTAAATCAGCCTTTGTTTTTCTGTATTTAGATAAAAAACTTTCTTCATCTTTAACAGGAGTAATTTCTAAACCTAATTTTTCATGTTCTTCTATCCACTCCTCTTCAAAAACAGGAATTTCTACTTTTATAGGTTCTTCGCTTTTGTTAACTAAAATTAAATTTCTATAAGGGAAATTTCTCTCAACAATATATCCCCCTAAGCTTACTATATGTTGGGAACGTACTACAAATTTCAATTGATCACCATAAAATGATTTAAAGATAAATTTGAATAAATTGACAATATTAAATAATAAAATAATGGAATTATAAAATAATAGAATAATAGAATAATAAAAATAATGGAGTAATAAAATAGTTAAATATTAAAAATTTTGATAGTAATCATCTTAAATTAAATTAACAATCCTAAAAGAATGGCTAAAACACCAAATATAGAACTAACTAGAATAACGGGGTAAAACTGTTTGTTTGTAAAAATTGGTGAAAATGCGCTTAAAATAGCCATTAAAACAGGGAAAATTAAAGCAACAAGAACATTTATTATAAATTTCCATGAAAAAATATTTGAAGGATAACCTAAAAACATTAATGAAAAAAGTGAACCTAAAACAAAAATTAAAAATCCACGGTTTATATAATTAATAGCTCTATATTTAGAAGAGTATTCCATATAAGGGCCTTCAATTACATCAGCTTTTGTTTTTAAAATGGCAAAAGGATATTCATTTAATAAAATCATATAGCCAATGAAAAATACAATTGCTCCAATGATTCCACTAACAGAAAATAAAATTGGACCATGTGAAATTTGATAAGACAAAATATCAGATAGATAAACACTTCCAACTGTACTAACTGGAACAAACAAGGCTAAATATAATGGAAACGACCCAAATATAATTAATCTTAAAGCACGGCTTGAACTTATATCTTCTATAAAAGAGGATTTAACATTTAAATGCTTTGCTCCTTTTATTTTATCTGGAAAAGACATTCCAGTTGACATGACAGATTTAGAAAGTGAACCCATTAAAACATAAGCTATTTCCTCCACCTTTAAAAGTCCAACAATTGCAATTACACTTGCTAAACTTCCATAAATATAGAATTGAGGAATTATAAACAATAAAATTAAAAATATAACAATAAATGAAATAACTGGCAAAGATTTATAAAGTTTAGGAAGTGGGGAATTTGGCTTAAGATTTTCTTTAAAAAAGAATTTAATAGGAGCCATTAATCCAGGACTAAATAATGGAGGACCAATTCTTTGCTGAATTCTTCCATGAATGTACTTTCTCTCAATCCCTGGAATAAAAATTGATATAATGAAAGCAATTATTAAAGTAGCTAATATTGCTAAAATTGATTTAAAACTTAAAATAGTAATCATAAATTCATTCCTTATTTTTTTGATGATATAAATATTATAATAAAATTAAAGCTTGATTATCTCAATGGCTCTATCGGTACAGGTAAAACAAGGATCACACTGAACAATACAAAGCTGTGCATCAGTTAAATGATTTCCAATACACGCTAATTGCATAGCACCAATATTAGACATTGAAGGAGTTCTAATTACTGAACCTCTTACACGTCCATCTTCTAAAGCATAAGAATGATAAAGTGTGCCTCTAGGAACTTCTATATAATTATGGACAGTTGGAGAATCAATCATTTCCCATGATCTATCAACAATTGGACCATTAGGAAGATTTTTAACGGCTTGGCGAATTATAGATATAGCTTCAGGTATTTCTAAAACTCTCATTAATATATTGTCTTTTACATCTCCATCGGATAAAGTAATCATGTTAAAATCAAAAGGTTCATATTCTTTCATTTTAAAACGCAAATCTTTTTTAACACCAGTTGCTCGAAGTGTAGGTCCTGTAACCTCTAATTTTAATGCATCTTTTGATGAAATTTTTCCTACACCTGTTATTCTGTTCATTACAATTGGATCACTTACAAATCTATCTGCAAAATCATTTAATTTTTTTTCTACTATATCCATTCCTTCAAGAATCTTAATGATTCTATTAGAATCTAATTCACACCTTGGACGAACACCACCAATTATGGATGCACCATACTGAACTCTATTTCCTCCAATCATCCTTAAAAGTTCCATTACGGTTTCACGTATTGAGAAAGCCCTCATTGAAAATGTTTCATGGGCTAAAACCTCACATCCATGACCAAGATACAAAAAATGACTGTGTAATCGTTCTAATTCTTCCATAATTATCCTAATATAATTTGCTCTTTCTGGAATGTCTATTCCTAAAGCTTTTTCAGCAGTTAAGCATGAATTCCAAATATGTGCATTAGAACAAATCCCGCAAATCTTTTCTGTAAGCGCATTTGCTTTTTCAACAGGAAGACCTTCCATAATCCTTTCTACACCTCTGTGGTTAACTCCAATGGTAATTTCAGCATCTTTAACAATTTCATCTTCCACAAATAATCGAAGTCTGTATGGTTCTAAAGCAGCTGGATGAACAGTCCCTAATGCCACCTCAGTTTCAATTATATTTTCATTATGGGTTATTTCTTCATTGCGGACATTATCTTCATTATGGATATTTTTTCCATTAGAAATTTCATCTTCATTCATATAAGCACCTTTTTAATCAGCATTTAATAAATTTGGTAAAGCTGCAACAACACCTGCTAAAATGTCTTGAGGTCTGACAGCACACCCAGGTACCTTTGCATCTACTGGGATAATATTTTCAACTGGTCCAGCGATTTCCTCTGATGGAATATCCCCATGAATGTTTTTATAAACTCCTCCCATAAGGGCACATGATCCTGCTGCAATGACTAGCTTTGGATTAGGAATAGCTTCATAAATTTTCTTTAATGGTTCTTCATTAAGTTTTGTAACAGGTCCAGTAACAACTAAAACATCTGCTTCACGTGGATTCCAAGTTAAAAATACTCCATATTGCTCGGCATCAAATTTTGGAGAAAGAACACAGTTGACAATCTCTATATCACAGCCATTACATCCACCAGTGTATACCAACATCAAATGAATAGCTTTAGATCTTGCTAATGATTTAAGACTCATATAATCACTTTATCCTATTTATCTCCACTATTTTCTAAATCATTTGTAGGAATATTGTTATAATTATCATTAATATTATTATCAATATTGTTATCAACATTATTATCAGTATTATTATTGCTATCGGTATTATTATTATTATCAATATTATTATCAGTATTATTATTAAGATTATTAATAGCACTAGTATTATTATTTAAAAGAGTTTTATCAGATAAAAACTGTGAAATAAATGCTAATTTATCATTTGAAATTTTAAATGGGACATTCATAAGTTCACCAAGTTTTATATCCACATTTCCAACATCATTTGGGTGTATAGTGGCATTTTCACCAAATAATGCATATATTGGGCAAAAATCATGACAATAATAACAAAATATGCATTTTTCACTATTTAATTTAGGAACTTCATCTTTTATCCATCCTTTAATTAATTCCTCTGGGGTTTCTAATTTCTCCATAGAAACCGCTCCAGTAGGACAAACATTGGCACACCCTCCACAACCTACACAAGCATTTTTAGAAACCTTATCTGTAGTTTTTACATTTGCTGTTAAAATGTCATTTCTTAATTCCATATCAGTTAAACATTCAGAGTGGAAAAAAATCTTTTTAAAATTCCCATAAGCTCCTTCTAACATTATTCTAAGTAAATTTTTCATTTAAGCACCAGAGATAAAAATTATACTAATATAACAAAATTAAATTCAAATAAGTCTAAATAGTTCAAATAATTTTAAATAATTATAATAACTCCAAATAACTCTAAACAAACTCCCTTTCAAATAAAAAAGCTTTTGATGGACATGCAGTTTTACATGCTCCACAATAAATACATTTACCTTCGTCAAGTTCAACTCCATCATCACCTTTATCAATAATGGCTTCTTCAGGACAGATATTATAACATAATTTACAGTTAACACAAAGTCTTAAGTCAATAAGATTGAATCCATTAACTATTATTTTTTTAAGAGATGTTGACTTAATTATTGCATCTTTAGGACAGTGTATAGCACAAGTTTCACAAAGAATACATTTTTCATTATCTACAATAATAGATCCTCTTTTTAAAGTAATCGCATCCCTTGGACATAACTCAGCACAAGTTCCACATGAAATACATTCTTCACTAACTGTTCCATCCCAAATAACTTCTTTAAAGCTTCTAGCATTCTTTAAATCACAGAATTGAACACATTTTCCACAGGAAACACAGTATCCTTTGATTTGAACTATTTCATCATTCCTCAAATTAAGTGTAGAAACAGGACAATTTTTAATAGATTCATTTAAATCATCATTTTTAAATGATGAAGGATCAAATCTCATTTTTCCATCTATTTGAGAAAGAGATTTTCCTTTATCTAAGATACTACAAAGTCCACAATTTAAACATGAAACATAATCTCCTGTAATATCATCATCTGATTTTTGAATAGTTACTTTATAATCTTCTTCTATTATAGCATCATTTGGACATTTTTTAATACAATTAAGACACAACACACATTTATCATTATCAATCACTTGGTTTGATATTGCATTTGATGGACAGTTATCTTCACATATCCTACACTTAGTACAAACTCCTTTTTCATTACTATGTACAATAATAGCATCGGTAGGGCAATAATATTGACATCTACCACATAAAATACAGTTATTAAAGTCTGTAACAACAGAATTTCTTTTTATTATACCATCTAAATTATATTTATTTTTTAAAGCTATTTCAAGCGAATTTATATGATTTGAAGATGAGTTTGTTGAAGAAGAATTAACTGAAGAAGAGTTAAGTGAAGAAGAATTAACTGAAGATGAATGGTTACTGGAAAATTTTTTTAATGTTAAATTTAAATTTTCTAAAAAGGCAATTTTTTTAGACTCCACTAAATCAAAACCATCAACTCTTGAGTTATTTGGACATTTACTTACACACAATCCACATCTAACACAAATTCCGTAAACAATACCATTTTCTATGTGGATGCTATTAATTGGGCAGCTGTATTGACAAATACCACACCCATTACATTTAAATCTATCAACTACATATCCTCCATAGTCATTTTTAAATATAGCATCATTTGGACAGTTATTAAAACAAATTCCACATGTAATACAACTAAAAGCTTTATTATTAATTAGCCTTATAGCTTTTGTGGGGCAATTCTCCTTACATGAGGCAGTCCCATCACATTGATTAGTGGTTAAAAACATGATTTTTCCTTCCAATAAAAACATTTCATAATATTTTATCATGATTTTGATTAAAAACCCATAATAAATAATAAACAAATGCTTATTAATAAAATAATAATAAATAATAATGAACAAATAATCATCAACAAAATAAATATAAAATAAATAAATAATGTAAAAATTAAAATAAATAAAATAAACAAATTAAGATAAATAATTAATAATTAATAATTAATAACTTTAATCAAGCCTTTGAAACAAGTAATTTTCCAAAAATAAGACCTATTGCACCGAATAAAAATCCTGTAGCTATAGGAAAGTCTGTATAATATGGAAATGGTCCAAGTTGCCAGGCACATACAATAGCTACAATAGTAATAACAACAAATGAACCAGATGTTAGACTAATTTCAGTTTTAGGATTATTTTTCATTGACAAACCTACAAGAAGTCCTATGATGAAACCAAAAAAAATTGGACCAAAATTAATCATTATTCCATCTCCTTAGATTTAAATTGTGAAAAAGCTATTACAACAGCACTTAAACCAACAAATACTTTTAATCCAACAAAAATATTAAGATAAGGAACTATACCTGCATTGGTAACATCAGGATAATGGAAAATATTAACAATTACTTGTGGAAGCAAATTATAAAAATCTGCTCCAGTATTATATAAAAAAAATCCAGCAAAAAACAAGCCAGCTATTCCAATTAGAACATATCCTAAAGCACCTAAACTTTCAATAATTGAAATAAAATTATGAGACAGCTGAATTGGACTTTTTTCAATACCATAAACAATAATACACAGGATTGCAGCACTTGCAATCATAGCACCGCCTTGAAAACCTCCGCCAGGAGTAATATGTCCTCCCAATATTGTAAGAATACCTAAACAAATCAAGATAATAGCTGCAGGGAAAGCAAAAATTTTTAAAATCGGACCCATAATATCACCTAAGAATTTTTCTCCTCATCCCTTGTTTTTTTATCTGAAATAGCCATTCCTCTTCCAAAGATTAAAAGAACCACTACAACAGCAGTAACTAAAATTAAAGCTTCACCAAGAGTATCATAACCTCTCCAATCAAAAACTATTAAAGCTACCATGTTGGGAGCTATTTGTGTACCTAAACTATTATAAATTTCACTGATTCCAGGCTGGATTAAATCTTTTAATTTAAAAATTCCATCAATTAATGTTACTGAAAATAAAAATATTGAAACAGATAGAATCAACTCTCGTAAACCATAATTCATTTAATAAACCCCCAATAAAGAAGTGTAACTAAAATACTCAAGGTTAAAATCACATAGAATATCATTTTATTTAAATCATCATTTTGCTCACTTTTTAGCTTTAAAGATAAAGGCATATTTGTAATCATCAAAACAGCCAATACAATTATTATTACAACAGTAAGAGTTATATTGATGTGTCTAAGCAAAATAGCTCCAATTAAAACAGCAGAAATCAGTGCAATTTCCCCTGCAATAGCAGAACTAACATCATTATTTGTAGTGGGATCTCTTTTAATTTGATTTTTAATATCATTTAAAGATTCTAAAATTTTATTATATATTCCCATTATATCAGAGCCCCTACATAGTTAAATAGTGGAGTTGTAACAATATTTGGAATTATTCCTAAAATAATACAGATTATTAAAAGGATTAAAATAGAAAATACTGTAGAACGAGGAATTACAACATCAGGTTTGACCTCTAAATCTAAAGGCTTTGGTTTTAAATAAATTCTGTGGAAAACATTTACAAAAACTGTAAAAGTTATAATACTTAGTAAAATCATTATAACAGCCAACTCAGGATAACCTGCTGATAGAGCAGATTGAACCAAAGCTAATTTACTTTGGAAACCATTTAATGGAGGAACACCAGCCATTGCCAAACCTCCAATTAGGACAAATAAAGCAATTTTAGGATGATAAGATATTAAACCCCCTAATTTAGATAATTTTGAAGTTTTTACAAAGTATAAAATTGTTCCAAAACCTATAAAGAGTAAAGCTGAAATTATTAGCTCATTTAAACCCTGAAATAGTCCAGCAGTTATAGACAATGGAGTACCTATACCAAAACCTAATCCTATATATCCAATTTCACCTACAGCTAAAAATCCAATGGTTTTTCTAAAATCATTTGAGCTTAAAGCCAATACTAAAGATAAAATCATTCCAGCAAGGGAAAAAAATATTATAAATGCATTTACAAATTTAACAACAGAAAATATTCTAATAATTATAAGTCCAATTGCTATAAAAGTCATTACACTAAATCCCTGAATAATGGCACTAGCAGAAGGAAGAGCCTTACTGTAAACTGATGCCTTTATAACATGGAAAGGAGGAAGACCTACACTGTAAAGCCAACCAAAGAATATTAATCCAAATGATAATAAGAACAGTGGAGATAATGGATCAACAAACCCTGAATTAATTGCAAGCATTATATCTGCAATATTTACACTTCCAACTAATCCAAGTAAAAATCCTATTCCCATTAACATCATAGGTCCACCAATAGAACCTAAAAATAAATATTTTAAAGCAACCTCATAATTATTCTTAATTTTAGAAGCTAAAATAATTCCTACCTGTGTTAAAGCAGATATTTCAAAAAATATGTACATATTAAAAATATCATCAGTTAAGATTAATGCAACAATGGCTGCTACTCCCATGAAAATTAAAAAGAGATAAGCACCTGAAACTTTCTTATTTTGAGAGATATAACTAAAAATAGCTAAAAATGTAACTATGCCAAAGAAAAATATGAAAATTTTTGACAATGAATTAAATGAATAAACAATCCCTGGATGAAAATTAGATATTATAGATGAAGAAATATTTGAAGGCAGTTGATTAAGTAATAAAGAATTATCTATTAGAGGAACATGCCCTCCAAAGAAGTGAAGACCATAATTAGCTAAAAAAGGAATAATTGGCAGTATAAGAGCTACAACAAATGATAAATATTTAACTGGCTTGCTGTAACCGTGAAATAAGTTTAAAAGTAAAGCACAAGTTATTGGTATTATAACCATTAAAGGGATTAGTTCATTCATTACTATCACCTAAAACTTTGGTTGCTGAAAGAGAACCTTTCTTTTTATAGATGACCATTGTTATTGCAAGCATTACAGCTAATGTACTAGCTCCAATAACAATGCTAGTTAAAACTAAAGCATGAGGTAAAGGATAAGCTGAATTTTGAGCAAACCAATTAGCATCAAAACCAGGTAAAAAAATTGGTACTACTCCACCATTTTTATAAGCAAGTGCTATTAAAAACAAATTGGCTCCTTCTTCAATAAAAGAAATACCAATAATTTTTTTTATAATATTATCTAAAAATATAGCAGCATATAGACCTATTATTATAAATGCACCAGAAGTAATTAAAGCCCCTAATTGAACATCAATCATCATCTTCCATCCTTTGAGTTTTATAAGCGGCAAGAGCCAAGAATACAGGAACTATTGCAGAACCAACAATAGCTTGAGTTAAAGCAACATCAGGAGCCAATAAAATCTGAAAAAGAATTGTAACACAAATACCAGTGATTCCAGATAAAATAGCTGCTTTTAATAAGTCTCTTTGAACAATGGTAAGTATACAACCTAAAACAGCTATAAACATTATAATATATTCAATCATTTAATCACCTTATTTTCTCCAAGGATATTTTCCTCAGAAATATTTTTCAGAGAGCCATTTCCTCTATTGCTATTTTCTTCTTTTATTTTATTTTCATTATCATTGATTTTTATGGTTGAAATGGTATAATTATCATCTTCATTACCAATAAGATTAGATTCAACTAAATTTTTATTAAAACTACGTTCTTCATTAATATTATTTTTATTGATATTATCTTTATTAATATTATCTTTGTTAATATTATATTTTTCTTTAATACTACATTCTTCATTGAATTTAAGCTTATTTTCATTACTAGTATATTCTAAGCTTTTAGATTCTTTATTAAATATGGATTTATTTAACAATTTAGAATTTTCCTTATCTTCTCCATAATAGTATGTATTAGCCATTGCGTGTGCAACAACTGGAGCTAAAATAAAGTAAATAGCTGCTAAAAATATTTGGTCTAATGCTATCATAGCAAGAACACCAGCCATGTCCACTACACCAAGGATTTGAATTTTTCCATAAATTCCATTCTTTTGATTTTTACCAATTCTTAAAATTCCAATGGCTGCTACAACAATAAAAATTGCTGAAATTATTAATAAAATTGACCTAATAATTTCAATTAATTCTAAAAAACCAAGCATTTAAGTCCTCCTTAATGCTATAGCAAATGCTATTGTTCCAACAACACCTAAAAGAATTAAAGCAAGTGCAATATCTTTATAAAATTCTATGGAGTAAATATTTCCATAGGTTAAAAGAAATAAAGACATTGATAATGAAAAGGTAGCACAGCCAATTAATCCCATAGCTATTGTTCCTTGAGTAGTCATCCGAACAGCTGCAAAGAGGAATATAATTAAAGCAATAATAAATACATACTGACTAAATAAAAATATTTCCATACACATCACTTAAAATAAAGTCAAACTAATTATTAAAATATTTAGATTTTATTTATCATGTTCAAATTACAACACAATAATATTATTCTTTTAAAATTATTCTTTAAGATTATTCTTTTAAAAATTTAAAAAAGCGGTTTTATAAAAAAATAGAGAGAAAATAATGAAAAAATCTATTCAAGCATTCTTTGTATATAATATTCAAATGGAATAATATCTTTTTTATCACGAGGAGAAATAGCTGAAGTAATAAGTATGCAATTCTCACTATCAATATCAATAGTTAAAGTTCCAGGAGTTAAAGTTATGCTATTTGCTAAAATAGTTTGAGATATAGGTCTTTTTAAGATAGTTTTGATTTCAATAATAACTGGATCAATTTCTCCATTTTTACACCTTTTAAGAGTATCAAAACAAGCTTTAATAATTTCAAAGATTAAAAGAAAAAAATACAATATTCCATAATAAAATCTAGTAAAAAACATAATTGGCCCCATATCTTCCTTGAATTCACTTTTTTATAATTTGATTATATGTTCTATATACATTATTTAGAACTTCTGCCTTTGAATAATTTTTAATTTATAATTCATCTTTATGATTATAATTCAGCATTATATTAAAAAAATTCTATGATTATTATAAAATTAGCAATAAAATTTATAGTAAATATTTTTTAGAATAAAAATTTTTTATAGTAAATAATTTATTAAATAAAAGTTAACTAAAATAATAAATAAATATCAATCACTATATATCTAATTATTATATATCTAATTTATCATGATTATTTATGACAATTAATATTATAAATACCTTATGTTTATTTTTATTATATAAACATAAATTATTATAATAAAACATAAAAATGTGAAAAATTTTAAAAAAATGAAATAAAACATAAAAATAATAAGAGATTTAAAAAAAAAAAATGAAATGAAATAAAATAATTAAGAAATTAAAAAATTAAAAAAATTATAAAAAACTAAAAAACAAGGAAAAATTAAAGAATGATTCCAAAAAAATTAAAATTGTAAACAATATTATAAATTGAAAATAAAAGTAATGAAGCTAAAATAAAAGTCCCAGACTTTTTATAATATTTTTTTTTAGAAAAGGGGCTAAATAATTGTATTCCAGAGGGAGTAAAAGAGTCTAATATTAAATGGCTTAATCCACCAACAAGTATGGAAAAAAAGATCGATAAGAAAAATAAAAGTTGTTTACTCCCTAATGGGAAAATAAATTTGTTAAAAATAGAAAAATCAACAGGCATTATTAAAATTCCAATTGAATACAAAAGAATAGCTGGAATGAAAAGTTTTTTATTTAAAAATAAGAAAATTAAAATTATTATTAGAATTGAAAGTAATATTAAAGTAAAATTGAAACTTACAACACCACCAAAAGTAATAAACTCCATATTAAATAAATTTAAATCCAATCCTATGTTAAATGGATTATTATTTAGTAAACTTATTATATCTTTAGAAAGTAAAATTCCTAAAAGTATAAATAAAAAAATTAAAAATGAAATAATTGTAATTCCAAAAATAGAATGGGTAAAACCACGATGTTTAGAAAAATAAAATATTATTCCAAGTAGAATTAAAATTAAACCAAAATATATAGGAATATGAATAAAATACAATAAAATAGAAAGAAAAAACCCAAAAATCATAATTTTTAAAATAGCTGAATTTTTTATTTCATGATCAAAATCAGATAAATTTCCACCAATTAATGATAATACAAGATAAAATGGATTAGTAAAAATAATAAATGACAAAATTATTGAAAATAAACTATGAGCTTTATAAGAAGACATGGAAATGCATAAATAATAAAATAATTGATTGTGACTATTTGGTTGCAACTATTTGATTGTAAATATTTGATTGTAAATGTTTTTAAAATTTATTTTGAATATTTTTTATTTAGCTACTTTGTCAGTTATATTTTACTTTGTTTTACTTTATCTTTAATAAAATTAGTTAAAAATTTTAAAGAATATTTAATATCCCTATAAAAAGGAATTCCATAAAATTCCAAACTTTGGTCATATATCAAGTCCAAAATAATTCTTTTTCCTTTATACTGAACATTTAAAATATTTTGCCATGGAAGTCTTAACTCTTTATTATCCACTGTACCTTTTTCAAAAACAATTCCTGGTTCAGCTATTCTAATTTTAGATTTTTTATCAAAATTTTTTGTTTTTGGATTGATGAAAAATTCATTAGACCCAAAAACTTTAAAATAATCTTCTGGAACAATTCCTCCAATAGAAAACTCCTTGAATTCAGGAATATTAAGTTTACTATTCCATCCATTAGCCAATATATGCAATGACTTTTGTTCTTCTTTTTTATTGACATTTAACTTCATTGATTGAGAAGGCACTTTCATTTATAATTCTCCAGGATTTTATAAAAATGTATATTAAATAGCTATTAAATAACTATTAAATAACTATTAAACAATAATTTTATAAGTTAAACTATTATAAAATCATGTTAAAGTAATCTAAATAGCTATTCATTTGTAGTAAAGACTGTTTAAGTGATTTATTATTTAAATGACCATTTTGAGATAAAACCTCACATGTAACTGCTGGAATACCATTCAGATTTAATTCATCTTCTAAAGCTCCATTAAACACATTTCCAGCATTTTCATAAGCTATTAGCTTTGATCCTACATTTTCAGATATGTGGCTAGCTATTTCATAGGAGAGTTTAGAAGGTTTTTTTGTGGAAAAAACAGCTTCAACTCCTGGATTTGCATTAGGTGCAGTAGAATGAAAATCTCCAACAGCATCAACCTTAATATTTTTAAAATACTGAACTAAATCATTGCTAATATTTCCACTAATAGAAGCCATTCTATTTAAATCTCTTCCATCAAAATACCTTGAATTCCTCATAGAAGAATAAGGTGAAACAAAAGGAATAATATAAATAATGCCATCAATTTTAGAAGAATCTAAAGAGTTTAATTTTTCCATAATATGTAAGGAAGCTATTTGTGGAGCTAATTCATTACCATGCACCCCAGATAGAATAGCTATTCTATTTTTACTATACACATCATCTCCAAATTTATATATAACAGTTCCCTTAAGAGCTTTTTCTAATATAAATTTAGATAATTCTGTTTTAGGGACATATTGATTTAAAATTCTATTTAAACTAATATCTCCCCCAGTTTTATTAGAAAGATATTTAATATCAAACTTATCCATAGACATTTTATCAGAAAAATTTTAAATTTTTTATTAAATTAAATGAAAAAAATTTTAAACAAAATATTTATACTGTCTTTAACAAAAAGAGATGATGATTAATAATATTTAAATATATATTATTTCATTAAATATAATCTTATCTATTTTCATGTAAAAGACTGTTTATTATTACATAATTTAATAATATTATTGGTTTAAAAAATATTATTATGCATTATAGCTATTAATTTATGTTAATATTATTAGATTGTTAAATTTTAATATATTAAATTATTAATTTATGTTAATATTATTAATTTATGTTAGTATTATTAGATTATTAATTTATATTTATTTACTTTAAATAAGATTAAATGAGATTAAATAAGATTTTTAAAATTATTTGTTAAATATTCATAAGTTAGGAAAGTAAAGGAATGATCAAATGAGTGAAAAAGTCATTTTAGCATTTAGTGGAGGGTTGGATACCTCTGTTTGTGTAAAATTATTAGAAGAAAAATATGATGCAGAAGTTATTACTGCATGTGTTGATGTTGGTCAACCTGAAGAAGACATTAAAAGGGCAGAAACTGTTGCAAAGAAAATAGGCAACTCCAAACATGTTACAATTGATGCAAAAGAAGAGTTTGCTGATGATTATATTTCAAAAGGAATTAAAGCCAATGCATTGTATGAAGGATATCCATTAAGTACTTCCTTAGCAAGACCATTAATAGCTATGAAAATAATTGAATTGGCAAAAAAAGAAAATGCAACAGCTATTGCCCATGGTTGCACGGGTAAAGGAAATGATCAATTCAGATTTGAAGGTGTTATTAGAGCAATGTCTGATTTAAATATTATTGCACCAATCCGTGATTTAAATCTTACAAGAAGTGAAGAACAAGCATATGCTAAAGAAAAAGGAATTCCAATTTCCCCCGACAGTGCATTTAGTATAGACGAAAATATCTGGGGCAGATCAATTGAAGGAGACCTTCTTGAAAACCCTATTAATGCACCAATTGAAGAAGCTTACGAATGGACAAAATCAATAGCCGATGCAAAAGACGATGAAGAAATAATTGCTGTTGAATTTGAAAGTGGTATTCCAATTGCCATCAATGGCGAAAAGAAGAAATTAATTGATTTAATATCTGTTGCCAATAAAGTAGCAGGTGAACATGGAATTGGAAGAATAGATATTATTGAAGATAGAATAGTAGGTCTCAAAAGCAGAGAAATCTATGAGGTTCCTGGAGCAACGCTTTTAATAGCTGCACACAAAGGTTTGGAACAATTAGTCTTAAGTAAAAGTGAATTACAATTTTTAGAAAGTGTTAGTCCTGTATATGCGGACTTAGTTTACTCTGCTCTTTGGCAAGATCCATTAAAAGAGGATCTTGATGTATTAATCGATAACATGCAAAGAAGAGTTACAGGCAAAGTTAATTTAAAAGTTTTTAAGGGAAGAGCAGCAGTTATTACAAGAGAATCAAAATACAGCTTACATGACATTGAACAAATCAGTTTTGAAGATAAAACTCATGACCAAAAAGAAATTGAAGGCATGATTAAACACCATGGGCTTCAAGCAGCTATTTATCAAAAAGTTATTAAAAAATAAATGTTTAATACGCATAAAAAACCAATACACCCATTTAAACTAAAAGATACCAATACACCCATTTAAACTAAAAAAACTTTGTTGAATTAAATGAGACCAATAGATATGATTGCCACAGATCTTAATTGTGAAGATTTAGGATTAAGTAGATTAGTATTAATGGAAAATGCAGGTAAAAGTATTTCTGATGAAATAGCTAAGCTTTCTACATTTACTTTTTCAAAACCAGTTAAAATAGCTATTTTTACTGGTAGTGGGGGAAATGGAGGTGACGGTTTTGTTGCAGCTAGACATCTTCTAAATAGAGGATTTGAAGTAGACATTTACCTTTTAACTCCAATAAATCAAATAAAATCACAAGACAGTAAAACAAATGTGGAAATTTTAAAAAATATTTTTCCTAATTTCTCAAGAATTAATTTATATGAAATTAATGATTCAGACACCTTAAATACAATTGAAATCACTAAATCCAATAGCTTTTCAGAACATATTATCATAGATGGAATTTTAGGAACTGGAATAAAAGGTAAATTAAAAACTAAGATTAAAAAAGCTATTGAAATTATAAATAATTCTAATGCATTAAAAGTTTCAATAGATGTCCCTTCAGGAATGGATCCACAAACAGGCGAAATCGCTGAAATTGGAGTAAAACCTGGCTACACATTAAGTTTGCATGCAGTTAAAACAGGGCTTAAAAAAGCTGGTGAAGATTTAACTGGAGGTTTAATTATTTGTGATATTGGAATTCCAATTGAAGCAGAAATATTTCTTGGAAAAGGAGACCTTAAACGACTAAATAAAAGAAAAAATACCTCCCATAAAGGAAACAATGGAAAAGTACTTATAATTGGTGGAAACAATGATTTTAGTGGTGCTCCATCAATATCTGGTTTATCTGCTCTTTCATGTGGGGTAGATTTGTTGTATATTGCTAGTCCAAAAAGTAGTAGTTTAGTGATTAAATCTTATTCTCCAGATTTTATTGTAAAATCATTAAAAGGTGATTTTCTTAATATTAACAATTTAAATGATTTGTTAGAAATAGCTAAAGATGTAGATTCCATATTAATTGGTCCTGGAAGTGGATTAGAGGAAGAAACTAGAAAACTTTTTAACATATTAGTTGCAAAGATAAAAAAACCAATTGTAATCGATGCAGATGGATTAAAACTAATAGATGTTAATTTAATAAAAAATAAAGAAAATTTAATTATTACTCCACATTTTAATGAATTTAAAACATTTTTTAAAGAAATTATCATAAAAAAAGACTTAAAAAATCAAATTGGCAGTCTTGATTTAAGTTTTGAAAATCTAAATTATAAACAAATTCATGATAAAATAGCTATTATTCAAGAAATAACAAGTGAAATTAAGGGAACCATTGTTATAAAAGGTAAATATGACTTAATTTTTAAAGGAAATAAAATTAGAATAAATAAAACAGGAAATCCAGCAATGACCGTTGGAGGAACAGGAGACTCACTTGCAGGAATAGCTACAGCACTTTTATCTTTAGGATTAAATGATTTAGATTCTGGAGCACTTTCAACATATCTAAATGGAAAATCAGGAGACCTTGCCTATGAAAAATATGGAAATGGATTAAGAGCTTCTCAATTAAGTGAATTCATAGGTCAAATATTGAAAAAATAAAAGAATAGCTATATAAAACAATGCCAAAACTTAGTTAGATATTAAGCATCCTGTAGAAATAAAAATAGAAATTTAAGTTAAAATAAAAACTAAAATAAAAACTAAAATAAAAACTAAAAAAAACTTTTTATAAATTAATTAAACCATTAAAATTGATTTAAAATTAATAAAAAAGAATAAAATTGATTTAAATAAAAATGGTATTAAACATAAAATCTTCTAAAACTAAAACAAAAAACATATTAAGTTGAACCTATATATTAATGTATATATTTTAAATTTACATATACACATTTTAGATTTATATATTTTAAATTTATACAATATCCACTTAAAAATTTATTATTCTATTTTTTTCTTATTTTTATTGAAATTTTATTATTAGAAGACATTTAAAAACAAGCTTTAAAAAAAATTTGATAAAATATCTTCAATTTTCATTCAAATAAAAGTACTTTACCATTAAAACTATTTTATAAAAATCAATTTATTTTAAAAAATGTTTATATCTGATAATAAAAATTATCATAACCTAATAAATTAAAAAAATGCTTGTAAATTGTTTATCATATATTAAATATCATTTAATCAAATACTAAAAACGAGGTGTTGATGTGATCCAATGTTTCCCAGATACCCAAGATAATTTACCACGTGTGCCAGTTCATTTAACCAGAGTGGGAGTGACTGGAGTAAAAAAACTACTTAAATTAGAACGAGACAGTAAAAGACCAATTATTTTACTTCCTACCTTTGATGCATTTGTTGATTTACCATATAATCAAAAGGGGATTCACATGTCAAGAAGCCCTGAAGCAATTAGTGAAGTTGTTGAAGATGTTATAAGTACTAAAGCTCTTGAAGTAGAATCAGTCTGTGCTCAAATAGTTAAGTCCTTGATGAGTAAACACGATTATGCAAAAATGGCTGAAGTTAAAATGATAAGTGACTTTATGTTTATGAAAAAGTCTCCAGTTACAGAAAATAAGTCTCAAGAAATGACTAAAATCATGGCAAATGCTGTAGGTTCAAGAAAAAATGGAAAGCTCACAATTAGAAAAAGTATTGGTGCTGAAGTTGTTGGAATGACAGTTTGTCCTTGTGCCCAAGATTCTGTTAGAGAAGCAGATAAAGAAAAGCTATTAAAATTCTTAGATGAAGAGACAACAGCTAAAGTTTTAGATACAGTAACATTCGCATCTCATAATCAACGTGGAAGAGGAACTATAATGATTGAAGTTCCAGATCAACATATTGTTAGAGGAGAAGACATTATAAAAATTATTGAGGGATCTATGAGTTCCACTGTCTGTGAACTATTAAAAAGACCTGATGAAAATGCAGTAGTTATGGAAGCCCATAAGCATCCTTTCTTTGTTGAAGATTGTGTAAGAAATATGGTTGAAAAAATCGTTAAAAAGTACTCCCACCTTCCAAATGACACACTTGTGACTGCAAGACAAATAAATGAAGAAAGTATTCACCGACACAATGCATTTGCTGAAAAAATTTCAAAACTTGGAGATTTGAAAAAAGAATTGGGAATAGAGGAATAAAATAATAATTTAGAAAATAAGAATATGGCTAGTATTTTTAATTCTAAAAATATTTTTAACCTCTAAATAAATTAAAAAATAAAAAATTACTAAAAAAAAAAAAAAAAAAAAAAAAAAAAAAAAAAAAATT
>NZ_LWMV01000116.1 GCF_001639295.1 Methanobrevibacter curvatus
TTTTTAGAGTTTATTTTTATCACTGGAATTTCTAAGTTTTCATCTACATCTATTTTTTCAGGACTAAATAACCCTAAAGATATTACATTAAGTAAAAATTATGCTAAAATTTGTGGTTACACCCACAGTGAACTTGAAGACTATTTTAAAGAACATATTGAAAATTTAGCTAATGAAGAATCTCTTAGCTATGAAGAAACAATAGCTAAAATCGAGTACTGGTATGATGGTTACACTTGGGACGGTAAAAATAAGGTTTACAATCCTTTTTCAACATTACTGCTATTTGATGAGTGCGAATTTTCAAATTACTGGTTTAGCAGTGGAACACCAACATTTCTAATGGAAACACTTAAAAAAGAAAACAACCTACAACCAATAATAGAACCTATTGTTGCAACAAAAAATGATTTAGACACATTTAAAATAGAAAATATACACCCCACAACATTACTATTTCAAACAGGATACCTAACAATAAAAGAAAAGAACAAAAAACATGGATCTATTGAATACATATTAGATATTCCAAATTATGAAGTTAGGGAGTCTCTAATCAATGAACTTATTATGACCTATACGAATTTAAGCGATAACCACCTAAAAAAATTAAAAAAGAAAACCTACACAAGTATTTTAAATAAAGATCCAAAAGAATTCATAGAAATCCTAGAAAACATATACCACAGACTATCCTATCCACTAAAAGGAGACAATGAAAAATACTATCACGGAATATTCTTAGTAGCATTATACTTATTAGGCATTGACTCACAAGGAGAAGTAACAACCTACTCAGGAAGAGCAGACACAATATTTAAAATAAAAGACAAAACAATAATCACAGAAATCAAAT
>NZ_LWMV01000117.1 GCF_001639295.1 Methanobrevibacter curvatus
TTAAATGGTGATTCTTATATTATTAGTTTAATTGTTCAGTTGAATGGTACTGGAGTTATAAGTAATATAGCAAATGTTACTGGAACTGATCAGAATGATACTGGTAATAATAGTACTGGTAATAATAGTACTGTGAATGTTACTCCAACTGTTAATTTAAGTATTGTTAAGACTGTGAATGTTACTGGTGTTGTTTTGAATGGTATTTTAGTTGAGTATACTATTAATGTGACTAATCGTGGTCCTGATACTGCGACTAATGTGAATATTACTGATGTTTTAGATGACAGATTGATTTTTGTTAGTACTAATGGAAGTTATACTCGTGTGGGTCAAGCTGTTAATTGGACTATTTCAAGTATCTTAAATGGTGATTCTTATATTATTAGTTTAATTGTTCAGTTGAATGGTACTGGAGTTATAAGTAATATAGCAAATGTTACTGGAACTGATCAGAATGATACTGGTAATAATAGTACTGGTAATAATAGTACTGTGAATGTTACTCCAACTGTTAATTTAAGTATTGTTAAGACTGTGAATGTTACTGGTGTTGTTTTGAATGGTATTTTAGTTGAGTATACTATTAATGTGACTAATCGTGGTCCTGATACTGCGACTAATGTGAATATTACTGATGTTTTAGATGATAGGTTGATTTTTGTTAGTGCTAATGGAAGCTATACTCGTGTGGGTCAAGCTGTTAATTGGACTATTTCAAGCATTTTAAATGGTGATTCTTATATTATTAGTTTAATTGTTCAGTTGAATGGTACTGGAGTTATAAGTAATATAGCAAATGTTACTGGAACTGATCAGAATGATACTGGTAATAATAGTACTGGTAATAATA
>NZ_LWMV01000118.1 GCF_001639295.1 Methanobrevibacter curvatus
GCTATGCCATCACTATCATCATTGGATGTAGTGTCTATGACTATGCCATCACCGTCAGTATTAGTGATTTTATTTTTTTTTACTTCTAAGTTTTTGGAGTTGGATGTATATATTCCAGATCCTCTTACATTGTCAAGGTTATTTTCTTCAATAGCAGTATTTTCAGTGTTTTCTGTATAAATCGCGTCGCTTTCAACATTGTTGACATTGTTTCCTTTAATTTTGGTATTGTTTAATCCAGAAAGGTAAATGCCAAAATTTGCTCCACTAATATTGTTGCTATATATGCTCACATTTTCAGATTCTCTAACAAAAATGGTTCCATCATTAATATTTAAAATTGTATTATTTTCAATATTTAGTCCTTTAATATTATTAAATTCAAGAGCTGTATCCAAATTATCAAAAGTATTGTTAATTATGGAAATATTGCTTAAATCAGAAGCAGCAACTCCCACATTATAATTCAGTATAGTAAATCCTTTAATTAATACATTGTCTCCAAAAATAGTAAATACATTCATAGTAGGCTCATCACCAATAGATCCATCAAAAACAACACCTACATCCCCGATAATAGACATGGTACGACCAATAAACAAATCAATTCCACCATAAATGCCACCTAAACTAGTAGAATTAAAATACAAAACATCAACACCAATATCATTATCCAAAACATTCTGAATATCCTCATTAGTCCAAGACTCATTAACAAACAAATAACTAGCACTAACAGAAGATATAGAAAATGCTAAAACTATGAAAATCATCAAAATCATCAAAATTCTTTTATTACACAACATTTTAATCACCTTTAAGCATATAAATTATATTATAAAAATAGATTA
>NZ_LWMV01000119.1 GCF_001639295.1 Methanobrevibacter curvatus
AAAATTAGATTTAGAAGAAATGCTTATTTGACCATTTGCATAAATTGCTCCGCCAGATGCAGTAGCAGTATTTTGTGAAAAATTAGCTGTATTAATTTGTAAATCATTTAAAGAATAGATTCCTCCACCATCTACAGCAGAGTTGTTGTTAAATGTAGAGTCATTTAGATATTTAATTGGGCTTTGAGTATAAATTGCTCCACCCATATCTGTAGCAATATTGGAGTCAAAGATTAAATTTTTTAAGATGGTTATTTTGTTATCATTAGTGGTTCGGTTGTATATTCCTATTGCTCCACCGTTGCCTGCTTTGTTGGAGGTGAAGTTAGAGTTTAATATTGTGACTGCTCCGTTTAATATGAATATTGCTCCTACGTTGCTTGCATTGTTTTGATTAAATATGGAGTCGCTAATAGTTACTTCACAATCAGCGATTCTGATTGCTCCACCTATATTTGCACTGTTATTAGTAAATTTGCAGTTTATAATTTTAGTTCCTGTTCCATTGACTATAGAAATGGCTCCTCCATCATTTAGGGCAAAGTTATTAGTAAATGTTGAGTCTGTGATTGTTAAATTTGTTGTAGCAGATCTTATTACTCCTCCTTGAACAAAGTTGTCTGTACTTGCTTGTATTCCTTTGTTATTGTTGAAAATGGAGTTTTTTATAATGGAGTTATATCCTAGAGGACTTATTAAAATGGTTGCTCCGCTTTCTCCAATGTTATCTGAAAAAGTGCAGTTTTCAACAATAATTTTAGAATAAGTGAGAATGGCTGTTCCCGTAGTGCCATTACCATTACCATTGATAAAGTTAATGTATTTAAA
>NZ_LWMV01000120.1 GCF_001639295.1 Methanobrevibacter curvatus
GAGAGAAAGGCAAAACCTTTTTGTGTAGTTTTTCTGGTGGGGGATTTAGTAGATTTTGGTTTTGCAAAATGGTCAAAACTTTCTTTTTGAGTTTTTTTCCTAAATTTTTAAGGATATTTCTTTTTTTATTTTTGCATTTGGGAATTTTTCTTTTATCATTGTGCAAAAATTTTGGGAATTTTTTTTATTGTCCTGTTTATTTTTTAGGTTGAATATTCTTTTAAAGTTGTAGCCTATTGCTATTAGATTTAATTCTGTTTGTATATTGTCTATTTCTTTTTGAGGGATGTTTTCAAGGCCGTGGTGTAGTTTCAGTATTCCAAACACAGGTTCTACTGTTGAATTTCTCTTTTTGTATTCTGTTTTTCCTTTAGAAGAGTTCATTTTTTCAGTCATTTCTTTAGATAAAATTGTTCCATATTCAGTTATAGTTCTTATTTCTGATTTAGTACAATTTTCCTTTTTTGAACACTTTTGGCACTCTAAAGTGTAATATAACCTATGTATGGTGTTATCATAAGTGTATTCTTTTTGAAATTTTAGTATTTGTTTTTTTGGACATTTAAAAATGTCTTTTTCACTATCGTATTGGAAATTATCTTTGTGGTATGGATTTTTATGTGTTTTACCTTTATGTTCGCGGGTTTGCTTTTGATTAGGTATATATCCATCTATTTCATTATCTTTTAAGAATTTAAACTCTTTTTCACCACGATATGTGTAATCTGCACTAATTTTTTCAGGATATTTATTTATTGTCCATAAAACCTTTTGAATTTGAGGTATTAGTTGATTGTG
>NZ_LWMV01000121.1 GCF_001639295.1 Methanobrevibacter curvatus
TAATAGTGTATAAAACAAATATGCCATTTAAGACAGATCCAGACACATTAGATGATTTAACAACACTAATGTTCACAGTAGGAACAACAGTAATATTAGTAGTATTATCAGGAGTACTACTATTATTTCCAGTGTTGTTTTCAGTAACATTAGTAACATTAGCAATATTCACAATACTACCAGTACCATTCAAACGGACAAGAATATCTAAGACAATACTCTCACCATTAACTAAAGTGTTAATATCCCAAACACCAGTAGTAGCATCATAACTAGTTCCACGAGGAGTGGTACTATTAATATAAATCAATCTACTATCTAAAGCATCAGTAATAACCAAACCAGTCGCATTATCAGGACCAAAATTAGTCACATTAATAGTATACAAAACAAGTATACCATTTAAGACAGATCCAGATACATTAGATGTTTTAACAACACTAAGATTTACAGTAGTGACAACAGTAATATTAGTTTCATTATCAGGATTACTACTATTATTACCAGTATTATTTTCAGTAACATTAGTAACATTAGCAATATTCACAATATTACCAGTACCATTCAAACGAACAAGAATATCCAAAACAATACTCTCACCATTAGCCAAATTACCAATATTCCAAACACCAGTACTTGCAATATAACTTGTAAATCTTGGACTTGTACTGTTAATGTATATTAATCTACTATCCAAAACATCAGTAATAACCAAACCAGTCGCATTATCAGGACCAAAATTAGTCACATTAATAGTGTACAAGATGTAAGCACCATTTAAGACATTACCA
>NZ_LWMV01000122.1 GCF_001639295.1 Methanobrevibacter curvatus
TAACTAACTATGGTCCTGATAATGCTACTGGTTTGGTTATTACTGATAAATTAGATACTAGATTAATATACATTAACAGTACATCTCCAAGATTTACTTACTATGTTGCAAGTACTGGTGTTTGGAATATTGGTAGTTTGGCTAATGGTGAGAGTATTGTTTTGGATATTCTTGTTCGTTTG
Organism: Methanobrevibacter curvatus; assembly: GCF_001639295.1. Classification (GTDB taxonomy): domain Archaea; phylum Methanobacteriota; class Methanobacteria; order Methanobacteriales; family Methanobacteriaceae; genus Methanoflexus; species Methanoflexus curvatus. Next base: position 183 of record NZ_LWMV01000122.1, read on the forward strand.
AATGGTACTGGTAGTATTGTGAATATTGCTAATGTTACTAATGTTACTGAGAATAATACTGGTAATAATAGTAGTACTCCTGATAATGAAACTAATATTACTGTTGTTCCTACTGTGAACATTAGTGTTGTTAAATCTTCTAATGTGTCTGGTAATGTCTTAAATGGTGCTTATATCTTGTACACTATTAATGTGACTAATTTCGGTCCTGATAATGCTACTGGTTTGGTTATTACTGATAAGTTAGATACTAGATTAATATACATTAACAGTACAACTCCAAGGTTTACTTTCTATGTTGCAAGTACTGGTGTTTGGAGTATTGGTGCTTTGGCTAATGGTGAGAGTATTGTTTTGGATATTCTTGTTCGTTTGAATGGTACTGGTAGTATTGTGAATATTGCTAATGTTACTAATGTTGGTGAGAATAATACTGGTAATAATAGTAGTAATCTTGATAATGAGACTAATATTACTGTTGTTCCTACTGTGAATCTTAGTATTGTTAAATCATCTAATGTATCTGGATCTGTTTTGAATGGTGCATTTGTTTTATATGCTATTAATGTGACTAATTTTGGTCCTGATAATG
>NZ_LWMV01000123.1 GCF_001639295.1 Methanobrevibacter curvatus
TTTAAAAAATGATTTAAAAAATATTTAAAAAAATTAAAATCTTAGAAAAAAGTAAAAAGATTCTTAATTTATTTCAAAATAATTTCAACAGACAAAATATTACCTTGCTTCAAGTCATTTATTAAATTCCTATCTAAATCAGTGGCTACCTTATCTGCTTTCACCATCAAAGTCCTTGAACAAATAAAAGAACTTTTACGTGCCACAATATCTGTTGGATGAGTTAAAGTAAGCTTAGGATGACCAAAACCACTTATTTCATCATGTCCATTTTCAGTTTTAAGTTTAACCACTATTTTTGTTTTATCATTGGCTATTTTATCCTTAAACTCTTTAGAAAAGCTATTTAAATTCAATTCAGATGCAACACCAACTATACAATCTCCAGATGGAGTTAAGCTCGTATCTTGAGTAATTTCAAAGGTTGATTTATGAAGAGAACTTATATTTTTATGTCCCTTTGCTTTAAACTTTATTTTCATATACTTAGTCCATCAAATTATAATTATCATGTTATAATTATCATGTTATAATTATCATATTTCATGTCATAATTATTATCTACATATAAATTAGAGGTTGAGGATTATTTTTAACATTTTCAGATAATTTTTTAAGTCTTGATTCAATATTTTCTGCTTCCTTAATTAATATAGGAATTTTTAAAAAAAATTATTACTTCTAAATTTTATTTTCTGGACTATAATATTTTATTTTAAATGTATTTTTAAATAATAATATTTTTATTTAATAATACTACTTTATTC
>NZ_LWMV01000124.1 GCF_001639295.1 Methanobrevibacter curvatus
GGTTCACAGTAGTAACAACAGTAATATTAGTCTCATTATCAGGAGTACTACTATTATTACCAGTATTATTCTCAGTAACATTAGTAACATTCGCAACATTCACAATATTACCAGTACCATTAAGCTTAACAAGAATATCCAAAACAATAGACTCACCATTAGCCAAAGCACCAATATTCCAAACACCAGTACCAGGAACATAATAAGTAAACCTTGGAGAAGTACTGTTAATATAAATTAACCTACTATCCAACTTATCAGTAATAACCAAACCAGTCGCATTATCAGGACCATAATTGGTTACATTAATAGTATACAAGATATAAGCACCATTCAAAACAGATCCACTTACATTAGATGTTTTAACAATACTAATATTCACAGTAGTAACAACAGTAATATTAGTCTCATTATCAGGAGTACTACTATTATTACCAGTATTATTCTCAGTAACATTAGTAACATTCGCAACATTCACAATATTACCAGTACCATTAAGTTTCACAAGAATATCCAAAACAATACTCTCACCATTAGCCAAAGCACCAATATTCCAAACACCAGTACCAGGAACATAGAAAGTAAACCTTGGAGAAGTACTGTTAATATAAATTAACCTACTATCCAACTTATCAGTAATAACCAAACCAGTCGCATTATCAGGACCAAAATTAGTCACATTAATAGTATACAAGATATAAGCACCATTCAAAACATTACCAGACACATTAGATGTTTTAACAA
>NZ_LWMV01000125.1 GCF_001639295.1 Methanobrevibacter curvatus
CATTTATTATTTATTCAAATTTCTTAAAAAATAATTGTAAGAGGTATTTAATGGATTCTAATAACAACCAACCCATAAATGAGAATCAAAACATAGAAAATAAAGAAGAGAATGATTTAAACCAAAATAATAATATTAATAACAGCAATAATCAAAATAGTAATAACAATAATAATCAAAATAGTAATAACAATAATAATCAAAATAGTGACAATAATAACGGCAATAATGAAATAATTGTTGATTCTGATTTAAACGATAATCAACCAATGTTAAACTATGGGAACTTAAAAGGCACCCAAGAAATTGAAGTTCCTAATTTACTTATTGATCAAGTTATTGGGCATGAAGAGTCAATAGAAACTATTAAAAAGGCAGCAAAACAAAGAAGAAATGTTTTACTCATTGGGGAGCCAGGTGTAGGTAAGTCCATGTTGGCTAAAGCAATGGCTGAGCTATTGCCTCCTGAAATTTTACAAGATATATTGGTTTATCCAAACCCTGATGATTCTAATAATCCGTTAATACGACCTGTTCCTGCAGGTGAGGGTAAAAAAGTAGTAATGCTAAATAAATCTTCTGAAAGAGGTTATGATGAGAAAAAGACATTAATTACTTTACTTGCAATGGTTGGTGTATTAGGTTTAGGATTTTACTATCAAAGTCAAGGGGGAATAATGTGGGCTATAATTGGTTGTATATTCATATTTTTCATCTCTATGCAAATAAAACACAAAAATGTTTCAAATGCTCCTAAATTATTAGTAAACAATCACGATAAAAGATTTGCCCCATTTATTAATGCTACTGGTGCCCATGCTGGTGCTTTACTTGGTGATGTTCGCCACGATCCATATCAATCTGGTGGTCTTGGAACTCCTGCTCATGAGCGTGTTGAGCCAGGTATGATTCATAAAGCCAACAAAGGAGTTTTATACATTGATGAAATTGGTACCATGAGTATGAAAACTCAACAGGAGCTATTATCTGCAATGCAAGATAAAAAATATTCTATTACTGGTCAAAGTGAAACTAGTAGTGGTGCAATGGTTGCTTCTCAACCAGTTCCATGTGACTTTGTACTTGTTGCTTCTGGTAATATTCAAATTTTAGAAGGCATGCATATTGCTATGCGTTCAAGAATCAGAGGATATGGATATGAAGTCTTTATGAAAGATTCAATGAAAGACACAGATGAGAATAGGGAAAAAATAATCCAATTTGTTGCTCAAGAGGTTAAAAATGATGGTAGAATTCCTCATTTTGCTCCAGATGCATTAGATGAAATTATACGTGAAGCTAAACGTAGATCTGGCCAAAAAGAATCTTTAACTTTGAAATTAAGAGACCTTGGTGGTCTTGTTAGGGCTGCTGGTGATGTTGCAACTGAGGAAGGAGCAAAAATTGTCACTTCAAAACATGTTACTGAAGCTAAAAGGTATTCAAGAACCTTAGAACAACAAATATCTGATAGATATATAATTCAACGTAAAGAATACAGTGTTTTCAATCCTGAAGGTGGAAAAATTGGAATAGTTAATGGCTTAGCTGTTATTGGTGATAGAAGTGGTTTAGTTTCTCCAATAGCTGCTGAAGCTGCACCTGCTCAAAGTAAACGCGAGGGTAAAATTATTGCAACAGGAAAGTTAGGTGAAATTGCCCGTGAATCAGTTCAAAATGTTTCTGCATTAATTAAAAAACACACAGGAACAGATATTTCTCAGTATGATATCCATGTTCAGTTTTTACAAACCTATGATGGTGTTGAAGGAGACAGTGCAAGTGTTTCAATAGCAGCTGCTGTTATTTCAGCTATTGAGGAAATCCCTGCTGATCAATCTGTTGCTTTAACTGGTTCTTTAAGTGTTAGGGGAGATGTATTGCCTATTGGTGGTGCAACAGCTAAAATTGAAGCGGCAGCTGATGCTGGAATGAAAAGAGTAATTATCCCACGTTCTAATTTAAAGGATGTTATGATTGAAAAGAGATATGAAGATTTAGTTGAAATAATTCCTGTTGACACCTTAAGTGATGTTTTAGAAAATATTTTAATTGAAGGTTCTAAGAAAAACAATTTAATTGAAAAAATGAAGAAAATAGGAACTAAAGTTGTTCAAAGTGTGCCTAAAAATCCTTTAAGTACAACTAATCATCCTAATTCTCATTAACTTTTATTTTTTTTCTATTTAAATTAGTTTCATGCTATTATTTTTTATATTTTCTTTTTTTGGTTTTATAACTTTTTTAATTTTATAATTTTATAGTTTTATAGTTTTATAATTTTTTATTTTTTGCTTTAATTTTTTATTTTTATTTTTTCTTTTTTTATTTTTACAATTTCTTTATATTTCCAATTTTTTAATTGCTTCAGGAGTTTTTAATTTTTAACTAGTATTTTATGCCATGTGATAATGACCTTTTTATTTTATCATGTTTTGTGATAGGGATATGTTAACAGCTATTTTAAAGACAATGTATGACCTGTTAATTCTATAAACATTATTGGAGTTATTTTGTCATGTTTTTTCCATACATTATTTCTTACTTTCTTTATATTCTCTTTTTTTGACTGAATGGTGTGTTTTTATGAAATTATATGTGGATTTATATGGATTTAAGGTTTTTTGAGCCATTCATCTTTTTTGGAGTAGGATCTTGTTTTTTGACTTAGTCTTTTTTTGTTTTAATTTATTGTGCATAATTTAATTCCTTAAAATGTTTTAAATTTGGCTTTTGAAGTTTTCCATTTTTTTATTATTGGGTGTGGTTGTATCGTTTCGATGTATTTATTTATTTATTTATTAATGTTTATAGATGATTTTTGCCTCATTCTCCTAGATGTGCTACTAAAATTATTTTGTGTTTGGGGTCAAAGCTTAATCAGACCCATCTTTCTTTTTCTTTTTTTCAGCCCATTCACGGAAACGGTTTTCTTTAACAAAAACCCATAATTCATCAAGTTCTGCTTTATCTACATTTAAATCTCTCATTAAGACTTTATTGACCTTTTCACTATGTTCTGCTGCAATTTTCAACCATCGACGAATAGTATCAAATTTAACTTCTAAAGATTCTGCAGTTCCTCTTAAACTCATTCCTTTAAGAATCATTTTTAAAGCTAAAAACACAATGTTCTCGTCGGTTCTTAAATCATATAAAATAGTATTAGAATTAGAAATAAAGCTTTTGTTGCAAGTTTTACACTTAAATTGTTGAACCTTACCATTTTTTGTCATATAAGTTCCATTTCCAACAATATTTTGATTATTTGCCTTACCATAATCATCACATTCTTCATTTGGACAAGAAATATCTGTAAATTTAGATTTAGGATCTCTTTTACCCATAAACAATCACCAAAAGCAAAACTAATTATATTGTTATTTTTATTATTTTTATTTTTATTTTTATTTTTATTATTATTATTATTATTATTATTATTATTATTATTATTATTATATGTACTCTTTAATATATAAATATATCATTAAATAAAAGGAACATTATCGCTATATGAAAGAATTATTTTCATAATTTTTATATAATATTATTAAGATAAATAAAAATGATTATTTAGAATATAAATAATTGGCATGATGATATTTTATCAAATCATTTTCAATAAAAAGGAATAATTTAAATGAATAACGAGAAGTTTATTAAAGAAACTATTAAAAATTTAAGGGAAGAAATTGGGAATGAAAAAGTTATAATTGCTCTTTCTGGTGGTGTTGATAGCTCTGTTTGTTCTGTCTTGGTTAAAGAAGCTATTGGCAATCAATTAACAGCTATTTTCGTTGATAATGGATTAATGAGAGAAGGTGAAGTCGAAGAGGTTTGTGAAACTTTTGAAAATAGATTAAAGTTTATTTCTGTTGATGGAAGTGATGAATTTTTATCTGCTCTTAAAGGAGTCAATGATGCAGAAGAGAAAAGAAAAATTATAGGTAAAGTTTTTATTGATGTATTCCAAAGAGAAGCTGAAAAAATCCAAGCTAAATATTTAGTTCAAGGAACAATTGCTCCAGATTGGATTGAAAGTGGTGGGGGTATTAAAACACACCATAATTTGGCTCTTCCAAATGGAATGGTTTTAGATGTTTTAGAACCAATTCGAGATCTTTACAAAGATGAAGTAAGGGAGTTAGGCTTGGAATTAGGTCTTCCTGAAAAGTTAATTCATCGTCAGCCTTTCCCTGGTCCAGGTTTAGCTGTTAGGGTCTTAGGTGAACTTACAAGAGAAAAAATAGCTATTTCAAAAATGGGGAATCATATAATATCTGAGGAAGTTGAAAAATCTGGGTTTAATAAAAACTTATGGCAGTATTTCGGTGTTTTAACTGATTCAAAGGTTACTGGTGTTAAAGGTGATCAAAGAGACTTTGGATATTTATTTGTTATTAGAATGGTATCCTCAATTGATGCAATGACTGCTATGGTTCCAGAATTACCATGGGATTTGATTAAAACTATTTCTAAAAGAATAACTTCTGAAGTTAAAGAAATTACTCATGTGACTTTGTCTGTTAGTGATAAACCTCCAAGTACAATTGAATTTGAATAAGCAATTTTTTTAAAATATTTCAATCTAAAAGTGCTTTTTGTTCAGACAATTCTTGTTTAATTATACTATCTCATAACCTTCAAATTTTTCATTAAAATAGCTTTCAATCTCTAAAACTGTTGTTTTAAATTTTATTTTCAAGAATATAAAAAATATCATCTTAAAAAGACATTTTATGATCGTGACTAAATTTATTTTTTACTAAATTAAAATTTTCCTATTTCTTTATTTATTAAACTTTTTAATCTCATTTAACATGATTTTATCAACTTTAAATCTCCTATATTCAAATAAATTTAGATAATTTTGGAAAAAAGAAAATAAAACTATTTAAAAAATATAAATACAAGTGAAAATAGATTAATATTATATTTAATAAATATGAGATTTATAATATTTAAATTTAATGTTAAAATATATTTAAATTAGTAACAAAAGATAATGCTCCAATAAAAACTAATATAAAAATATTTTAATTCAAAAATGAATTAAAAAAGAATATTTAGCAAAAATAGAAAAATAAAGGAAAAATAGAAAACATTTCTTAACTTGACAGAAATGGATATTTTTAGAAAATTTTATAAATATAAACTTATATATTATTAATATATTAATCTGTAATCAATATAATTATAACTCAATACAATTATAAATCAATACAATTATAATTATTATTTTTTATATTTATTTTCATTTTTAATCTTTTTATAGGAAGAAGAACTATGGGTTCAGATGACAACTTTGATAATGAAACTACCAATGAATTAAATAGTCAAGACAATTTAAATAATTCTTCACAGTCCCATGATAATGATGTGGACAAAAATAATATTAATCTGTCACAAATTGAGAAGTATGACTCTAATGTAGGTCGTAAATTAATAATAAAATCTAATAGATCATCGATTATAGTAATAGCTAAAAGTGGAAAAAGATTTTCTGAACATGACATTCAGGTTAAATTTCTTTTAGGATACTATTGGAGAGAACATCTTCCTGTTGTTGAAAACTTTTTAGATTTATTAGGTCAAACAATAAAAAGATCAATAATGAATGTTTTTCCACACAATAAATTGTTTTTAGAGTATAAATTATCTACAAATGATGAGTTAGAAGAATCTTCTTCTATTAGAATTAATATTCATAAAGTTCAAGCAGATGATGCTGAATTTGAAATAATTGGGAACTTAATATCTCTTGAAGGAATAGATTTAAGAGACAATATTTCTAAAATCACCAGTTTTAGAAGAAGAATTGATACTGTTGTTCAAAAAGAGATTTAAGTTATTTTCTTTTTTTCTTTTCTTTTTTTTTATTTTTTTTGATTTAGTGCCACATGTTTTAAAAAATAGAGTTATAATTTTCTCCTAATTAATGGTAAAACTTTAATAAGTAAATTTTTGGCATTTTCTTTGTTTTCAACCTTTCTTGCTACTATTTTTCCTTTTTCAAAAAAAGTAATATTTTTTCCATCAATTTCAAGCATCCCAACCCCCATTTTTGATGAACATTTAACCTCTCCAATTGCTTTTAAATTTTCACATGTTTCTTCAATGTTTATGTTATAAGGAAGCTCATTTTCAAACATGATTTTATTTGCCTCGTCTTTACATGGCTTATATATTACCAATTCATTTTTATTCTCTTTTTGGAATTCAATATTTAAAGCTATTTTTTTAAAGTTAACACCTTTTAATTCATTTTCAACTAGTTTTAGAGTATCTTTGCTCAATAATGGCTCAATATTATCTAACTCAATTATTCCTGTTTCATTAATTGTTCTAACTCGCACATAGTCTGATTTTGTTAGGTGTTTAATAAAATTTTCACTATATTTTATCATGTTTATTTTTTTCATGTTTATTTTTTCACCTTTAGCTATTCTAGTCCCTAAACAGCTTGTTGATTTGGAAAAGGGGATATTATTTTCCATTAAAAAGTTTAAAATTTCTTCTTTTTCTAGACCTGCTATTACAAATGGACTTATAATTCCTTTTTCGTAGTTCACCATTAGTCCTGGTCTATCTTCTAAAAGATCAGTAATATTTGTTCCATCAATGAGAATATCATATTCTTCATCTTTAATATATTCAAATATCATAGAATACATTTTATTTCTACAAATAAAACATCTATCCTCCTTATTTTCAATAAATTTTTTGTTTTTTAATAAATTTTCTTTGATTATTGTGTTATCGATATTCAAATAGCTTATTACTTTATTTAAACTTTCTAAAAAGTCATCTCCCATTATTCCATTGTCAAAAGTGATTGTTTTTACATTTGATGAATATTTTTTAGCAAAATAACTTATTAAAGTGCTATCAGCACCTCCTGAAAAAGATATTATGACTTTTTTATTCTTTATTATTTCTTCTATTTTTTCAATTTTTTTATTAAAATCCATATTTTCACTAACAATCAATTAATCATTTTAATATATTTAAGTTTAATATGTTTAAGTTTAATATTCACTATTTTATATTATAAATTAATATTTTTAATGTATTCTAAAAGTTTTATTGCATCCTGTTTTTTTATATCCACAGTTTGGTCAATGAATTTTTCTAAATTTATTTTTGTTTTTTCATTTAATTTGGCTTTATGTAAAATTAGAGGATAATTTCTTTTAGGATAAAATAGTGATTTTGCAGTAGAATAAAGAGTATTGTACTCCTTTTCATTAATTATGCCATTTTCTTTTGCTTCTTTAAATGAATATTCTATAGTTATTAAAGCTTCTGAACAATGGATGTAGTCATCTTCTGTAAATGTTAAAACAACATCATCATCAGACTCTATTTCTCCATCTCTATATTTTTCATAAACATATCCTATTCCGATCATTCCAAATGAATCTAATTCTGCTGCACGTAGTGCTCCCATACTACTTGATCCTACAACCATAATTCCTTTATTTAAAGCAGCCATTATTTCTTTATGTCCAACAGCTGGATTTTGATGAAAAACACCATCAATAATTCCTATAATGTCTGGGTTTTCACTATTGACTTGTTTAATATCGTTTCTTTTCACTGGTCCTCTGTAATCAGCATCTAATATTTTTGATGCTTCATTTTTAGTAATTGATGGTCCTGTAAATATTATAATCTTTTTATTTTTCATTTTAATCCTTTTTTATCTAGCTAATTTATTAATTTATTTTTATTAATTTATTTTTATTAATTTGATTTTACTAATTATTAGATTTGTTAACTATGGTTTATTAAGTGTTAATTATCATTTAAGTTTTTCATTCTAATTAATGGCTTTGCTAAATGTCGTCTTGCCATTACTGGAGTTTCGTAAAATTTTTCCTCTAAATCTCTTTCTTCTTCAATAGCTATTTTTTTACCGTTTGGGTCTTTAAATCCACATTTTTTACATTTAAATCCTTTATTTAAACCTGCTGAGGTCATTTTTTTACCGCAATGACATTTTGGATTTTCATATTTAATTTTTTTATTCAAGTCCAATATTTTGATTTTCTCTATGTTAAATGTTCCACCACAACCAATCCCACCAAAAAGTTTTATTTGGTCTCCTTTTATCAATTTTTTTATAATTTTTCTAAAATTCTTTGTTGGCTCATATGCTGCAGCTTCAATTTCTCCACTTTCATCTTTTAATGTGAAAAAAACATGTCCACCTTCTATTATATGAGGGTCGTTTTTTAAATATCCACTAACACTGTAACAAGAATATTTTTCCATATTAGAAATTTTGTCTGCTTTTTGAATATGAATATCTGTGTGTTGATTTGTTTTATAAATTATACTTCCTTTAATTTCTTCTTCAACTTCAACAATATCTTTAGCTATTTTTAAAATATCCATATTTTCTCCTCTTATTCCATAAAGAATAGGGCAAGAGGTATGTGGTTCAATAGCTATATATTTACCATCTATATTTTCAAATGTTAAAGGATAAGTTTTTTCATCCATTTTATAAATCGATTTTTTATTTATTTTTCTTTTTTTTCCATAGTTCTTTGATGATCTATAAGTTAAAATTTCGTAAGTAAAGTCATTTAAATGGCAAGATATTGCAGCAAGTGAACCTATAATCCCTCTTCCTTTTTTTATCTTGTAAATTTCAGCATTTATTTTGTTTGAGAGTTTTTCAGCATCTTCTATTGTTAGTATGCTGTGAATTGCTTTCATTGAGTAGTTTATCATTTCTTCAGTAATATCACCAATATAAAAAACCACTCCAGGGTTTGTGTTTTCACAATCAAGTTCTGATAGTTCCTTTATGTTTTTTAAAACGATTTTTTTTACTAAATCAATTTTTTCAGTGTCTTTTTCATCAATAGCTATTCTAAATGATACTGCCCCATTTCCCCTTGTTTTAAATCTTACAAATGGATTTAATCTTATTAATCTTGGAAAACCATCTATTTCAATCTTATTCTCCTTTAATTCTTCAATTATTTTCCATCCAAGGTATGTTGTACACATTCCATCTGGAGAATCAGTATCATCAATTCCTACATAAAGATATTTTATTTAAACCACCTGATAAAGAAATTAAGGTATTAATGGTTATTTTTAAATCTATATTTCACTTTGTTTTTAAAAAATCTAATTTTAAATATTTATTTTAAATACTTACTTTAAAGAAAAGTTTATTCAAAAAATTTATATTTTAATAAATATATATTAAATATTATTTTATTATATTTTAATTAATATATATCTAATTTATTTTAGTAATATTTTAATAATATTTTAATAATATTTTAATTTTATTAAATTTTTCAACATATAATGTTTATATTTTTTGTTTTTTTTATTAAATGTTTATGTTTTATATTTTTTATAATTCATATTTTTATTATTTCATATTATTTTTATAATTCATATTTTTTTTATTTCATATTATTTTTATAATTCATTTTTTTACACTCAATAGCTTAATTTTTTCTAAATGAAGGTATTTTATGGTTTTAAATGATAAAAACAAGATTATTTCTGAAATTAATAATTTATTAGATGAAGAAGGATTTAAAACATCAAATGTCTATGGAAAAAGTTGCTTTGACATGTTTGCAAGGAAAAATTTCCTTTTGCTTTTGTTAAAAGTGTTGGTCAACATAGACTCGGTTAATGGGTCTCATGTTCATGAAATAAAGAAAATATCTAATACTTTTTTTGCATCACCACTTCTTGTAGGTTTAAAATCTAAAAATTCACTTTTAGAAGATGGAGTAGTTTACGAAAGACATGGAGTATCAGCTATTGGACTTGAAACATTAAAAAATATTATTGTCCATGGAGAATATCCTGAAGTCCTCTCTGATAGAGGTGGATACTATGTACAAATTGATGGAAATATTTTAAAAGAATTTAGAAATGATTATTCCTTTTCTCTTAAGGAGTTAGCTGACTTAGTTAAAGTTTCAAGAGAAACAATATATAACTATGAAAACAACTTATCTCGTGCCAACACTGAAACAACAATGCTTTTAGAGGAGCTATTAAACATGAAGATTACTTTAGACATTGATGTTTTTAAGCCAAAACAATTTGAAATAAAGGAAGAAAATTTTGAATCTAATTTTAATTCTTCTATTAATTCCGATGTTAATTCTTCTATTAATCCCCAAAAAAATTTAAAAAATGATTTTTCTAAAGATTTATTTCATGATAAAACAAAAAATTTAGAGGATTTAGGTTTAGGTGTTATATCCACTAAAAAAACACCTTTTGATGCATTGGCTAAAATCGAAGGTAAAAAGTTAAATAGTTCATTTATAACTAGTTTAGAAGAAAACATGTCTGAAAGAACTATGCAAAAAGTAGCTATTAGTTTAAAAGATTTGTCTTTAGTCACTGGTTCTCAATCATTTTTTATAATAAATGATGAGAAATTTAAGGTGTCTTTTGATGGTATTCCTGTGATTAGTTCATGGGAAATCAAAGAACTTGAAAATACCAATGAATTTTTGAAAATAGTTAAAGAACGTGAGGATTCATAATATTTATTCTATTTTCTACTATTTCACCCTTTATTTTATTTTTTTATTTTTTTTAAATTCTTGTTTTCTATTTTTTGGAATTAAAGATTTTTTAATAAATTAAAATTATAAATAGCTTCTTTTTCTGATGATATTCCTATACAAATCATATTTGCATAATCTAAGGTTTTTAGAAATTCAAATCCTTCTTCTGGGCTTTGAACCCCTGCAGCTAATATCTTATTAATTATTATGGTTTTATTTAATTTACTTACTAAATCTTTTAATTCCTTTCTCTCTTTTTCTAAAAATGTATCTGTATCTAACATGTATCCAAGTTTATTAACAGGTATCATATATATTTGGAATAAATCTAAAATTGGAGAATTTAACAGTTTTTTTGTTGTTTTAAATGGAAATGAGCTTATTAATCCAGCTATTGCTCCTTTTTCATTAATTTTTCCTAAAATTTCACTTAATAACTCCCAATCATAGCTATCTACAATAAATTCATCTATTAATATTATTGAAGGTTTATATCTGAGTAATTTTTCTAAATCATCACTCCAATTTGCCTTTTTAGCCTTTTCAAAATCTGGAAACATGTAGTTGACATCACTTTTTCCTATAATTCCAACAACATCCATTTTAACACCATTTTCAATGGCTATGTCGTACGCTTTAAGTAAAATAGGATCAGTATTAAGATTTATTCCTCTAATTCCTAATTCATATGATTTTATGATTATTTTAGCTATATTTTCTGGATTATCATATAAATCCAATTGATAAAGCCGTGATCGATGTCCAAAATATCCTTCTGCAGTAAATGGAGCAGTTCCTAATAATATTTTTGAAATTTCTTTGTCTTTAATTTTTAATTTACCTTCTAAAATAAGATTCACCTTTTTTTTTAGTTTTTTTTTTAAATTAAATTTTTTTAATTAAGTTTTTTTAGTTTTTTTTTATATATTTAATCTACTTATTTTTTCTAAATAATTATATAATAGTAATTATATATTATTAATATATAAATTTTAAATTAATATTGTCATTATGACAAGTTATTAAATAATAATTGCAATTTAGTTAATATTTAAATTTTGTTTAGTTAAGTTATTATATTAATTTTATTAAATTAATCATATTTAATTCATTTTATTTAATTTAACTTAAATCATTTTATTTAATTTAACTTAAATCATTCTATTTAATTTATTTTAATAACAGTTTATAAAATATAATATTTAATGGTGAGATTATGAAAGTTCTTATTGCAGATTCCATAGATGAAAAAGGTGTAGAAAATTTAAAAGAAGTTGCTGATGTAATTGTTGACACAAAAATCACTCCAGAGGAGTTAATTAAAACAATTGATCAATATGATGCAATAGTAGTTAGAAGTAGAACAAAACTTACCAAAGAGATAATTGAAAAAGCTGACAACCTTAAAATCATTGCTAGAGCAGGTGTAGGAGTAGATAATGTAGATGTTGATGCTGCTACAAAAAAGGGGATAATGGTTGTAAATACGGCAGAATCTACTACTGTTACAGTAGCAGAACACACAATGGGACTTATATTGACTTCTGCTCGTAAAATAGCCATTGCAGATAAATCTGTAAAATCCAACAAATGGGAAAAAGCTAAATTTATGGGAACTGAACTTAAAAACAAAACTCTTGGGGTTTTAGGTATGGGAAGAATTGGTTCTCAAGTTGTTAGTCGTTGCAAAGCATTTGAAATGGATGCAATTGTTTATGATCCATATTTACCTCCAGAAGTTGCAAAAAATATGGGGGTTGAACTTGTTAATGAAGTCCATGACTTATTAAAAGAAGCTGATTTTATTACTATCCATGTTCCTTTAACTCCTGAAACTAAAGACTTAATTGATGAAGAAGAGTTTGAAATAATGAAAGATAATGCTTTCATTGTTAATTGTGCACGTGGAGGGATAATAAATGAAGATGCCCTTTATAATGCATTAAAAGAAAATAAAATAGGCGGAGCTGCTTTAGATGTCTATGAAAATGAGCCACCTAAAGATAGTAAACTATTTGAATTGGATAATATTGTTTTAACTCCACATATTGCTGCTTCTACTAATGAAGCTCAAAGAGATGCTGCTATTATTGCTGCCGATGAGATTGTGGAAGTTTTTAAAGGCAAAACCCCTAAAAATGTTTTAAATTTACCTGCTGTTGATGCAGCTACATTTCAAATTGTTAAACCTTACTTAAATATTTGTGAAAAGGTGGGTAAGTTTATTTCTCAATCTATAACTGGAAAAATCAAAGAATTAGAGATTATTTACTGCGGAGAATTAGCTGAAATTGACAATCAAGAAATTCTTACAAGGTCAATTTTACAAGGAATTTTGGCTCCAGTTTTGAATCGTGCAGTTAATACAATTAATGCTCCTACAATAGCTAAATCAAGAGGAATAGCTGTTATTGAAGGTAAGCAATGTGATGTTACTACTTATGATTCCGTTATTAAAGTTAAAGCAACAACAGATGAAGATTCTCTATATGTTGAAGGAACAGAAATTCTTGAGCCAAAAATAATTAAAATTAATGACTACAATGTTGATGTTAAACCTGATGGAAATATGTTTATAGCAAAATATAGGGATATTCCAGGTACAATAGGGGCTATTGGTACTCAATTAGGAAAATATGAAATTAATATTGGTACAATGCAAGTAGGAAGAGATAAAATTGGTGGAGAAGCTATCATGGTCTTAACTATTGATCATGAAATCCCTGAAAAAATTACTGAAGCCATTAAAACATTAGATAATGTTCATGAAGCATTTGCTTTAAAACTTTAGTTAGTGTTTTTATATTTTTCTTATATTTTCTTATATTTTCTTAATTTTTTTTATTTTTTATACTTTGTAATATTTTATTTTTTAATTTGGAGGGTTTTTTATAGTAAAAAAATTTCTTTTCTTTTTAGTTTTATTTTTCACTTTCACTTTGATTTTTACTGGAAGTGTTTTTGCTAACGATAATTTGAATTCTGATAATAGTACTAAATTAGATGTTACTAAAACCAATACAAGTCCTGCTTTAAATTCTTCTAATGTTTCTAAAAGTAGTCACAATCTTGCAGCTGGAGAGAAAAATGTTAAAGTTTCTTTTAAATTGATTTATTCTGCTTCAGTTAGCATAAAAAAATATGTAAGTAAAAATGGACGCCTGCCTAATTATGTTTCCATAAATGGAAATAAAGTTGCTATGTCGGATGTTTTGTATTTACAGTCTAAAGCTATTTTAAATTATAAAAATGGAAAAACTGGTTCAATTAATATTGAATACATAAATAATCCAAAATCTCCTTCTTCAAGTAAACTTATTAAAGGAAGTTTAACAAAAAATGATTACATTAAAGTTGCAAATGCAGTTATAAATAATATAAATAAAAATGGAGCTGCTCCAAATTATGTTACTACAAAATTAGGCAAAATTCAATTTCAAACTATTGTTTATGGGTTTTCTAAGGTGGTTGCTGCTATAACTCATCGATTGCCTAATTATCTAACTTTAAACATCAAATCATCAAGTAATATAAATAAAAAACTTCCAGTATATAACAGAATTTCATCAACTCCTTCAATTCCATCAAATCCACCAAATATATCAACTCCTTCAATTCCATCAACACCTTCAACTCCATCACTTCCTTCAGCTCCGTCAACTCCATCAAAACCTATTAGTTTAAGTATTGACGAGATTAAATTAGTAGCTATTAATCTTAAAGATTATATGGATAAGCACAATTTTAAACTTCCAAATTCAATAACTATTGGTTCTAAAGAATATAATTCTGCTCAGTATTTATATTTGCTTTCAACAGCTATTAATAACATTAATAATAAAGATATTTCTAATATTACAGTTATAACTGTTAAACAACCTTCTTCACCATTGGCTACAAATATTAAAAAAGATTTATCTAAGACTAACTATTTGGACTTGAGTTTAAGAGTTTCTAATTTCATTAAATCCAATGGAGTTGCACCAAATTATGCATCCTCGGATTTAGGTAGAATTGGATTTTTACAATTGATTGATGGTTTTTCTAATGTTTTACTTTTAGAATCTAATGGTTCTCTTCCAACATACATGTCTTTTGTTCCTATGACTGTTTACAATGTATTTAACCTTGATAAAAATAAAGTTGGGGTTGAGCCATTGATTGAACAAGTTAAAGAACTTACCATTTATTCTCCATTTAGTGTTATGATGAACAGTACAGATATTTATGTTGTAGGTGCTTACCCAACAGGTTCTGGTTTTAAATATCAAAGATACAATGTCCATATACAGAATTTTTTCAATGGTAAATGGAATGTTTTAAAATATGAACAGGCGGCAATTGCAAATATTATTAATTATTTCTCTTCAGTTGAGGGAATGCTTGTTTACTATGATCCAACAAGTATTTACCATGATATGGATTTTGATATTGTTGGTTCTTATGAACATAGAAATAGTTCTAACTTCCATTTAAATGTTGTTTATAGAGAAATTTCTTAACTCATTTTTTTTTTTTTTTTAATAATTCGAGAGTGTATCATAATTAATATTTTTAAAAAATTTAATAAAAATATTTAGTATTTAAAATCTTTAAATTTTATATAAATATATAAATTTTATTCTTTTTAAAAATAATATTTATAAATAAATATAATTTAAACTTAAATAATATATTTAAATAATATAAATCCTTTAAAATCGAATTATAAATAATATAATTATTTTATCCTGCTTATTAATACATATTTTATATATTATTTTATATTTAAAAGATTCATATGAAAACTTAAGTTCATAAAAATTTCTAAAAAGCGATTTATGGGACACTCCCATTTTTTTTATTTTAATTAAAATTCCTTTTTTTTATCTTAATGTGCCATACCAGCAATTTTTTATCTGTTTGTAAATATATTTGTTAGCCAGTTTAATAGAAGTTTTTAAATCATTGCCTTTTATTAAATATCCTGTAATAGCTGCTGATAATCCACATCCACTTCCATGAGTGCTATTTGTTTTTAATATTTCGGTTTTAAAGGTTTCAATTTTTCCATCAATGTTTAAAACATTCATTCCATTTAAATGACCTCCAGTAATTAAGACATTAGTGTGTTTAGATATTATTCTACTGGCTTCAATGGCTTCATCTGCAGAATTTATTTTAATATTGCTCAAATCCTCTGCTTCTTTAATATTTGGAGTGGTAAGTATTGAGTCATTTAAAATTTTTTTTTTCAATGATTTAATAAATGTTTTATCTGAAAGAGCTCCTCCTGAACTTGAAACAATAACAGGATCAACCACATATTTAACATCATACTCTTTTAACTTTTTATGGGCTTTTTTCACAATTTTTTCATTGTACAACATGCCTGTTTTTCCATATTCAATTGAATATTCATCAAAAATAGAATCAATTTGTTCTTCTATATATTTTTCACCAATGGGATAAGTTGAAAAAAATTTATTGGGATTTTGAGCAGTTAATGAAGTTACAACAGCTGTTGGATGGATATTTAAATCTCTAAATGTATGTATGTCTCTTAAAACTCCTGCACCACCCGATGGGTCAAATCCAGCAATTGTTAATCCTATCATTTAATTTCCTTACTATTAAATTATACAAGCTTTATTTATACAAGTTTTACTTATGCAAGCTTTATTTATACCAGTTTTATTTTCGTAATAATTTATTTTTATACTAATTTTAGAGTTATAATAAAATTTATCTAAATACTTTTAGCCTTTCTGCGCCATGAATAGAATCAACTTTTATATCCAAGCTTTTTAAGTACTTTTCTGTATTTGTTCCTTTCCCATGAAGTAGTATTTCCCCTAAATCTTCAATTGTATTAACATCTAATGATAAAAAGAAAGAATCATAAATAATAGGATTTAAATCATTTTTAACTGCATTTTTATAATGTTTAAAAAAACTATAATCTCCAAAAACCATTTCAATAGCTAATGGTTTTATTATTAAGCTATTGGTTCCTCCACCTCTTGATGGAGAGATAATAAAATCATGGCTTTTGCTTGAATCTATAATATTTTTTATATTTGAATGGCTTATCAATGGAATATCAGAGGGAATAATTAGGACTTTTTTGCACTTATCCATTAAAAATTCCATGGATTGTTTTAATCCAAGATTTAAATCTGAATTTTCATTTTCTTTTAGAGGGACAGCTCCTAATTCTTTAGCATAGATTAAAACATCTTCATCATTACTAACTATAAGAATATTTTCAATAAAATTTTTTAAATAACCAACTACATCTTTTAACATGGATTTTAAAAGATTTTCTCTTTCATTTTGTGATAAAAAAGGAGATAATCGGGTTTTAGCATCTTTAAATTTTGAAACAGGTATTATTACATAAAGTTCTTCCATATTTTTACCTATTTTTCCTATTTTCTAATTTATTAATATGTTTTAGAAATTAAAGCAGTATATTTTGCTGGTTTTTTGCAGTGTATACAGTCACCAGAATATTTGCCATATTCACCAAGTATATCAAGGTTTGTTTCTTCTTCAATGGCTTTTCCACAACTTTCTTCTCCACACCAGTTTATTTGAGCAATATTTCCATCTAAAACAGTTTTTTCAATTATGTCCATGGATTTCACCCCAACAATGCGTTTTTTAAGATTTTCTTCCCCTTTTTCTTTTAAAGAAGTGGTTATATCATTTAATAATCTTTCTACAATACTGCTTATATTTTCATCTAATGAAAAGCTTGATTTTTCAGAGTTGTCTCTTCTTGTAATGATAAATTGATTGTTTTCTAAGTCTCTTGGACCTATTTCAATTCTTAGTGGAGTTCCATTTAACTCACTTTCATAGAATTTCTTTCCAGGTCTTAAATCTCTATCATCTATGTTTACTCTAAAGCCATTATTTTTTAAATTTTTTTCTATTTCTTTTGCTTTAGAGATTACTTCTTCTGACCCTTTTTTAAAAATTATTGGGATAATTGTCACCTGTTTAGGTGCAACAATTGGAGGAAGAACTAAACCTTTTTCATCTCCGTGTATTGCTATAATAGCCGCTATTACTCTATCAGAAAGACCATAACATGTTTGATAAGGATATTCATGTTCTCCATTTTCATTTTCAAATTTAATTTCAAATGTTTTAGCAAAAGTGCTTCCTAAATTATGGGCAGTTCCTATTTGTAATGTTTTTCCATCTGGAAACAAGGTATCAAATGCCATTGTGTAATTAGCACCAGGAAATTTGTCCCAAACAGGTCTTTTTAAGATTAAAAATGGAATAGAAAGTTTATTAAAAATTGTTTTATATATATCAATTCCATCTTCAACTTGTTTTGCTGCTTCTTCTTTGGTAGCATGGATTGTATGAGCTTCTTTAAATGTGGTGATTTCTCTTACTCTAATTAATGGTCTTGTATGTTTAGTTTCATATCTAAATGTGTTTACAACTTGATAAAGTTTAATAGGTAAATCAATATGTGATCTAACCCAAAGGGAAAACATAGGGTAAATTGCAGTTTCACTTGTTGGCCTTATGGCTAATTTTTCATTTAGCTTTTTTTTTCCACCATGTGTTACCCAATACACTTCTTCTTCAAATCCTTTTACATGAATTCCTTCTTTAGCTAATTCTTCTTCTGGAACAAGCAGTGGAAATAGTGTTTCATCATGGTCTTTGTCTAACAGTTCTCTTAAAGCTTCAAGCATGTATTTTCTTATTTTAAATCCATTAGCTAACCAGACATTCATTCCTTTAATAGGATATCTTGAGTCTATAATCTTTGCTTCGTCTAATATATTATGGAACCACTTACTAAAATCTTCCATTTTATCACTTTTATTTAGAAAATATAATTTGCTTAATTTATTTAATAAAAATAAAATATCAATTAATAAAATTTATATTCTATTATATAATTGTTATATCTATATTAATCTATTTAAATTTTTAATTTATTTACTAATTTTTTATATTCTATTTCATTTATTTTATTTTATTTTATTTTAATTCTTTTTAATTTTTTTTATTCATTTTTAATTTTTTTTTAATTCTTTTTTATTTTATTTTATTTTTTTTAGTTTAAAATTTAATTTTATTTTCTTTATTATTTTTAAATTTCCAGAGGAAAAAAATAAAAAAATTTATTAAATACTTAAGACAATCTATTTTTAGGTAATCTTATGTTTATAAAAAAAATTCAATTTCCTCGTGAAGTCCATATTGGTTCTAATATAATTGATAGCACTGGACAAATTTGTAGAGATTTAAGAGTAGACGGTAAAATAATCGTTGTTTCTGGAAAAAACACCTATAAAATTGGAGGAAAATCAGTTATAGATAGTCTGGAATCCAATGGTTATGATGTTGACAGAATTCAAATTAATGATGCCACTTTGAACTCTGTTAAAGCGGTTGAAGAGAAATCTAAAGGTTTTTCACTTATTATTGGTGTTGGTGGAGGTAAAGTCATTGATGTTGCTAAATTAGCATCTACAAATTTAGGGATTGACTTTATTTCGGCACCAACAACTGGATCCCATGATGGAATAGCTTCTCCTTTAGCTTCAATTAAGGATTCTAATGGTTCTACATCCCTTAAAGCCCAATCGCCTATTGGAGTTATTGCGGACACCAATATTATTTCAAGTGCCCCTTTTGAGTTATTATCTTCTGGCTGTGCAGACATTGTTTCAAATTATACTGCCATTAAAGATTGGCAATTAGCCAAAAGGTTACAAAATGATAATTACAGTGAATCTGCAGCTGCATTGTCTTTAATGACCGCAAAATTAATTATCCAATCTGCTGATTCAATTAAACCTCATTTGGAAGAAAGTGCAAGAATGGTAGTTAAATCTCTCATTAGTAGTGGAGTAGCTATTAGTATTGCTGGAAGTAGTAGACCTGCCAGTGGTTCAGAACATAAATTTTCCCATGCTTTAGATAAAACAACTTCAAAACCAGCCCTTCATGGACACCAATGTGGTGTTGGAACTATTTTAATAATGGCTTTATATGGCGGGAATTGGCAATGTATTAAAAATGCTTTAAAAACAATGGGTGCCCCTGTAAATGCGCATGAATTAGGAATTGATGAAGAAGATATTATTGATGCATTAACTAATGCACATAATATTAGAAAAGAAAGATACACAATTTTAGGTGATAGAGGGCTTTCAAGAAGCGCTGCTAAGAATTTAGCAGTTAAAACTGGAGTTATTTAATTATTTTTATATTATTTAATAAATTTTAAATTTTTTATTATTTAATTTTTATTTAATTTTATTATTTTATTATTTTATTATTTCATTAATTGTTTTATTATATTATTTTATTGATAATTTTTGGAGGAATTTTATGATAACATTAATAGGAACTCATTTAGCAAAAAAAGATTTGGTTTTTTTATTTAATGGACCTGCTGAGGAATGTGAGGAGTGTAAATTTAAAGCCCCTTGTTTAGGTTCTTTAGAAGAAGGTAGATCTTATATAATTAATAATGTTAGAGATAACAAACAAAATTGCCTAATACATGATGGTGGCTTTGTTTTACCTGTTGAAGTTGAAAAAGCAGATATTGTCACTAATGTTAGTTCAAAAAAATGTTTTGAAGGTTCTTCAATTGTTTATGATCCTCCAGATTGTGATTTACAGTGTGTATACAGACCTTTTTGTTTTCCTGAAGGCTTAAAAGAAGGAGATAAAACAGTCATAAAAAAAGTTTTAGAAAAGCGTGTTGATGGATGTGCAAAAGGTTTAAGTTTAAGTAAAGTTGTTTTAAAAATTTAAATTCTTATTGATTATTTTTTTGGATATGGTGTTTATATGGACTTTAAAAAAATGGCTGCTTTAGTTGCAGTTGATGAAATAAAAGAAAATCAGGTTGTTGGTCTTGGAACTGGTTCTACCACACATTATTTTATAAATGAACTTGCAAAAAGAAACGAAAAAGAAGAATTGAATATTTTAGGAGTTCCAACATCTTACCAATCATTTTTGCTTGCACAAAAAGGCAAAATACCTATTACAACTTTAGATGAACATGATATTGATGTTTCAGTAGATGGTGCAGATGAAATTGATTCAAATTTAAATCTTATTAAAGGTGGGGGAGCTGCACATACTTTAGAAAAGATAATAGATTATGCTGCTGAAAAATTTATTGTAATTGCTGATGAAAGCAAGCTTGTTGATAGATTAGGAAAGTTTCCTGTTCCTGTTGAAATTATTCCTCAATCTGTAAAAACAGTTTTTTCAAGTTTAAATGATATGGGGGCAAACCCTGAAATCCGAATGGCTAAGTACAAAGATGGTCCAGTTATTACAGATAATGGGAATTTTATTGTTGATGCTCAATTTCCATTAATTGACAATCCAATACCCTTAGAAAAAGATTTAAATTCTATTCCTGGAGTTGTAGAAAATGGTATTTTTTCTCAAATGACAGACAAAGCAATAATTGGAACTGTTGAGGGTGTAAAGATTTTAAAATGACTTTTTTCATGCTTTTATATCTTTATATTTTCACATATGTATATTTCTATATTTTTATATTTCTATACTTTTTTCTATTTTTACTTATTTTGTAATTAATCTATTTTTTTAATTCTCTTTCTTTTAGCTTTTTCATTTCTTGTGCAATAAATTTTCTTTTTTGTTCTTCTTTTTCTTTTATCTTGTAATTTGCATATCTATCTTCATACCATTCTTTTTCTTTTTCTAATCTTTCAGCTGAAGGGTTAATAACTATTGAATTTATATCATCTATTGAATGATAATCACAATGAAGTATATCACTACAAATTGCTAATTTTGCTCTTCCTATTCTTATTTGAATTGTTTTTTTTCCACAAACAGGACAATTTGTATTATATTTTGATAAATCACTTTGGCTCATTTTATCATTACTCTTATTTATTTTTTTTTTAGTAAATTAATATTTAGTTTATAATTAATTAAATTTTTCTATTATTTTAATAATACAGTATATTTTTATTTTTAATTTAACTCATAAAAATTTTTTGTTATCTCTTTAATTGTTTCTAAAGTTATGGTTTTATCCCATTTGATTAAAATTTCTTTGTTTTGAACTTTAAAAAAGGTATAAGACATGTTACCTTCACCAATAATATTTTCAATTGTTTGTACTTCATTTCCATCTATTTGAGCCACTTCAATATTTGCTGTTGGGTTTTGATAGAGTTTATCTAACTGTTCTTGCCATTGGCTTGAATCGTTTTCATTTGTTTGATTTGCATTGAAATCATAGACTTCTACAATGAATTTGGGTTCTTGAATAATATAGCTGTATCCAGTATTTACTCCGTCTACTATATTTCCTCCAAATGTACTTCCATTTGCAAGATTATTTGGAACTTTAAATTTTAATCCATTAACTTCTTTAATTTCCCAGTTTCCACTTGTTAACTCTCCAGAGAAATACATATAGACTCCAAAAAAAATTATAATCGCTATAATGATTATTCCAATAAGTTTTTTATCATTCATTCAAACATCTCTTTTTTTATAACTTTTTTATATTTTTTATAGTTTTTTTTTCTAATATTTTTAGTATTTTTTTTTATTAATTTAACTGAATTTAAAGTTTATTTTATATTTATTAATATATTTGAGTATATTTTTGCAAATATTCTTGATAATTTGAGTCTAATAATCTTAATGCAGTTGTATTTTGAGGAGATGTCATTGACCGTTCTTCTACTAAGTTTCTTAGTGTTCCATTTTTAATATGTTCTTTAATTTCCTTTACAACAAAGTCTAAAGTGTTTTTATTTTTTATTTCAAGCTCTTTTCTTTTTAGTTCCAGTAATTTGTATTGATTTAGATTATAATTTTTTGTTGGAGTCATTAAAACATTTAAATAGCTGTAATAATTGTCGGATCCAGTTAAAAATCCATCAATTCCCATATAACTTAGTACAGGCATAAAACTTGCTTCTGCAAATGAAAACATTAAAGAACTATTTGGATTAATATTTTCTCTTAAATTTACAATCATATCAACTAAATCTCGTGGATGTAAGATTAAATCATCACCATTAGCTATTAAAAATGATCTATATCCCATATTTTCTAATTCTTTAATGGCTTTAATTCTTAAATCAAGGTATTTGGATCCCTGAACAACCACAATAGCAGTTTGTGAATTTTTTTCATTGTTTTCAATTGCTTCTTTGGCATATTGATTTGTAAGTTTTACTGACCATTGAGCTATTTCTTTTTGAATATCATAAGCTGATCCTTGGTTTTTAATTATATTTGATTCCTTATCATTAAGTAAAAATGGTGTTTCTTCCCCATTAAGCTTTCCATACCGTCCAGGTCCATCATGCATTTTTATTTCTAATTCCATATGCTTTCCTTTTTTTAAGACAATTTAATAATGTTATATAATAATATCATATTTTATATAAATTTATATTTATGATTTTTATGATTTTTATATTTTTTTAAATTTAAAAAAATTTATTTTTAATTTTTTTTAATATTTTGCTTTTTTATTTTTGTTTTGAAGGTGTCTCATGGTTGAAATTTTTAGAGATTTGAGGAAATCAATTCTTTTTAAAAAGATTTAAATGCTTCATAGTTACTAATTTCATTATACTTTATAAAATTTTTTTTGATAAATTTATAATTTAAATTTTAATTAATACTAAACCTTTAAATCTGAATTAAAGTAAATTATGATTTTAGTAAAAATAATTGGGACATCTTCTACTTTTTAAAAAAAATTTTAAATCAAAAAAATAAATCCTTTTTACTCTTTTTCTGTTTGCTTCATTTAATTAATATTTTTATTGCATTTAGCTTTCTTTTATTTTATTACTGCTCTGAAATATTGTGTTTTAAATTTTGAGGTATTAAATTTGTTTTCTTTTTTTGTCCATGTTTTGCTTTTTTATTATACATTATTATATTTATTTTTCCATTGATATATATTTTTATATTTGATTTATTTAGAAACTTGTTTATATATAACGAATGAAACTTATTTATTAG
Organism: Methanobrevibacter curvatus; assembly: GCF_001639295.1. Lineage (GTDB taxonomy): Archaea > Methanobacteriota > Methanobacteria > Methanobacteriales > Methanobacteriaceae > Methanoflexus > Methanoflexus curvatus. The sequence continues at coordinate 23,586 of NZ_LWMV01000125.1, forward strand.
CTGAAAATAACTTTTTTGTTTTTTTATTTTCATTTTTTTTAAACTTTTAATTGATTATATTTTTTTCAGCTATTTTTTTTTTAAAAAATGTTTATAAGTGATTTATATGGATGTAATTAATTTTAACATACGGAAATTCGTGCACAGGGGTGGGGGGGTGAGAGCTGGAATTTTTCTTTTGACTTTAGTGTTCCTGCTTTCCCTTTCTTTCTCTGCAACTTCAGCAGGTAATATTGCTGTTAGTGGAGATTCTTTCGACGATATAAATGACATTATTAATACTGCTAGTTCTGGAGATGTTATTCAATTAGGCTCAAATACTTTTAAAAGTAATGGTTCGGTAATTAGAATAACTAAGGAAAATTTAACATTTACTGGTGCTTCTGCTAATAACCCTGCAACTTTATCTGGAGAAAACATCAGCAGAATCGCATGGGTTAATGCAAACAACATCACATTCAAATATATTAAATTTATTAACGGAAATGGCAACACTTTAGGTGGAACAGCTATCCTTACCTACTCTAAAATAACTGTTGACAACTGTACTTTTTCAAATAATGCTGGAGAAAGTGGAACAGCCATTTTCATATATCCTCAAGCATCTAACTCGGTAATAAAAAATTCTATTTTCCATAACAATCTAGGAAACCAACCAGGCACAGATAATTTTGTTCAAGGAGGAGCAATAAGATCTGGTACAACCAATTTAACAATCATAGACTCAACATTTACTAACAATTTCACCCTAAATGACGGAGGAGCCATTTCCATAGCCAGTGGAACAGGAACTAAAATCATAAACTGTAAATTCATTAATAACAGCGCAAATATAGGCGGAGCAATCAGAATCTCTGATTGCGAAGTAACTATTAGCAACTCCATATTTAATCAAAACAATGCAAACAGCATAGGAGGAGCAATATTCATATTTAATGGAACAGCCACAATATTAAACTCTAACTTCACCTCTAACAAAGCAAATAATGGTGGAGCAATAGGAATATACAACCGAACCACCAATGACAACAAAATAATCATCTTAAAAAACTTAATCTTTGACTCAAATATTGCCACAAACACGGGTGGAGCAATTTATACTCAAATTCCAATTAAATACCTAAATGACTCTACATTTAAAAACAATTATGCTATAAATGGAGGAGGAATCTATTCTTTAAATGATTTACAAATTAACACAGTTAACTTTTCACAAAACACTGCTACCACCTCTGGCGGAGCAATTTACACAAATGGTCAAACAAGCATTTCTTCTAAATCTAATTTTACCTCAAATAATGCAAACAATGGTGGAGCCATATATGCTCTTAAGAATTTAAATATTTCTAACTCCATATTCAGCAAAAACAATGCAATATCCAATGGTGGAGCATTATATATCAATGGAGGAACAACTAGAATATTAAGCAACTCAAATTTTTCATCCAATAATGGTGTCAACGGCGGTGTGATTTATTCTAATGGTGTATTAAGTATTGTTTCAGCTAATTTTAATGATAATCTTGCAACTGGCAGTGGTGGAGCTATTTATTCTCTTAAAAACTTACAAATTTCTTCATCTAAGTTCAATGGGAATAATGAATCTAATAATGGTGGTGCACTATATTTAAATGGTGGAGTTACAACCATTACAAGTAAATCTACTTTTAATGACAATAAAGCCATTAATGGTGGTGGAATTTATACTAATTCTAATTTAACCATTAATTCTATTGAATTTTCAAGTAATGTTGTTAATTCTAATGGTGCTGGACTATATATTAACAGTGGTACTGTAAATATTTTAAATAATTCTAATTTTACCAACAATAAAGCTGTTAATGGTAGTGGAGTCTACAGTAATGGTAAATTAGTTGTTAATAATGCTTTATTTTTAAATAACAATGCATCAGCTAATGGTGGAGCTATTTACAGTTTAAATGATTTAAGTGTCATTGCTACGAATTTTAATAAGAATAATGCTAATTCAAATGGTGGAGCATTATATTTAAATGGTGGGATTACAACTATTACAAGTAAATCTATTTTTAGTAACAATAAAGCCATTAATGGTGGTGGAATTTATACTAATTCTGGTTTAACTATTAATTCTATTGGATTTTCAAGTAATATTGTTAGTTCTAATGGTGCTGGACTATATATTAATCGTGGCACTGTAAATATTTTAAATAATTCTAATTTCACCAATAATAAAGCTAGCAGTAATGGTGGTGCGATTTTTTCTATTTCTAGTTTCAAAATTGTGAATTCTGTTTTTTCTTCTAATTCAGCAGCTAATGGTGGTGGAATTTATCTTTCTGGTAGTTCTAGATCTACTATAAGTGGAAATTCTAATTTTACCAGTAATTCTGCTAAAAACGGTGGAGCAATTTATAGTAATTCTCCTTTAGCTATCTCTTCAACAAAATTTTCTAACAATAAAGCCACAGATAATGGTGGAGCTATTTATTCTAAAAATGCTTTGAATATTAGCAGTGGAAGTATTACTAGAAATACTGCAAACTATGGTAGTGGCATTTGTAATTTAGCTACTTTAAGGATTTCTAAAGTTGACATAGGTTCTAATGTTGCAAAAGCTATAAGTATTTCACTTAAAGCTCCGACTGCAGTTAAACCAGGTAAAAAATTAACTATCAATGTCTATCTGAAGACTGGAGATAACATTGCTGGAGCAATATACAACAGCAAAGGCAATACTTCTATAAATGGATCTAAAAAAACACCTTCAGACAATACACCAGGTAAAACTTTTTCCTCAGCCATTGCTGGCAGTAAAAAGAATATAACATCTAATTCTAATGGTGTAGCTACAAGAACTTACACTGTATCTAAAAATGCTAAGGAAGTTAATGTGTCAGTTAGCTATTCTCAAGGTGGCAAAAAATGGACAGTATCTACTTCTGTTAAGGTAAGTAGTACAGCTCCGTCAACTCCTAAAACTAAAACTTACACAAATAAAAAATCAATTTCATCATCTAGTTCTTCATCTTCCACTGGTTATATTAAAGGAGGTAGTGTAACTGTTGGGCTTTCAAATCATGAATATGCTCATTTAGCTAGTTTAATTGATATATCCAAATATAAAGTTAGTTTTAAGAATATTAGCTATTATAATCTTAAAAAACATAGTTCTATTGGAGTAACTTATTATATTTATAAAGTTAATAAAAATGGTTGGTATTCTGGTGCAATTAACAGTAAAGATGGTGTAAATTGGAAGAAAATAGGTTCAAAACCTACTACTTCTGGAACTTGGTTTAATCTTAGTTCAAACTCTAAAGGAAAATATACTATTAGAAATATAGTGCCTAAATATAAAAATAATACTTACAATGGAACACTTGAATTTTTTGTTTCAGTTAAAATCAATATTAGCCATAGCTCATTAACTCCATATATAGCTTATACTTATGACTTGGTTAACAAAAAAACTGGTTCAAAATCAGTTAAAACATTTTTTGAAAACACAACTACGGATATTTATTTCAGTGGCTTAGGATTTTCTTCAAAATTGAAGAATGAATTAACATATTCTGATTCTCGTATTCAGGTAAATCATAGTGATTTTAAAAATCTTGCAATTAAGATATTTCAAGGGAAAGCTGGCTCTGGTAGTGGTATTGAGGGTATTTTATCTGCTGATAAAAAAATAAGAGCTATTTATGAATGGGTTAAAAATCATGTGACTTATCATGGTTATAGGAATTCTCATTATAAGTCCACTGATGTTTTATGGAGACTGCAAAATAAAGCTAAGGGTACTGCAAATTGTGCGGATCAATCTATTTTGCTAGTTACTTTTTTAAGGACTGTTGGTGTTCCAGCATATTTTGAACATAACTGGGCTTTTGGAGGACATGTTGTTGTGAGAGCTTATTATACAAATACAGGGAAATACATTCTTGATACAACAAATCCCAAAAATGATGTGAATATTATTAGAAGCACAAAATGGAATCCGAAAACAGTGAAAATAAAGAGTTATCCAGGCTATAAAGCGAGTAAGTTCTATGCACATAAAACTACAACTAATAAAAAGAATAAAGTTTCATGTTGTTTAACTAGGAGATAAAAAATTTTGTTTAAATTTAAAATAAATATTAAACTGAGGAAGTGATTATATTGAAATTAAGAAATTTAATTTATATCTGTATTGCAACTATTTTAATAATAGCTTGTGTTAGTCTTATTTATACTAATTTAGATAATGAACAAAATACTGTTGAAAATAGCTCTAAAATTAATAACACAAACAGTATTAATAATAGTAATATTAATGAGACTGAGAATAATAGTAATCATTCTACAAATGAAATAACTCCTGTTAAAAATATTAAGGGTTCCAATAACTTTGAGAAAAAGAATCAACCTAAAAATCTTCCTAAAAATTCTAGATTATCATATTCTAAAGCATATAGTATAGCTAACTCATATAAAGGTGGTGTTGATGGTGATGACTATAACATGACTTATATGAAATATAAAGGCTATGAGTATGATAAAGGTAGATTATATTGGAATTTTGGTGTATATTTTAAAAAAAATAATGAATGGCTAGGAACATTTCGTGTAAGTGATGCTACAGGTGAAATAGATTTAGGATAATAAAATTAGTAAATTTTTTGAGGATAATTTATTATTAATTTCTCCTCTGTTTTTAATAATTTTTATCTTTAAATATTTTTTTTAATAGCTATTTGTAAGTTTTAGTTTTATATATTATAAAAGGTGATGAATTTGTTGTTTAATAAAAAATGTATATTGATATTGACCATTTTTGTGGTTTTGGGTTTTTCTGTGTCTAGTGTTAGTGCGGGTTCTTTGTTTGTGAATGAGTCTTGGTCTAGTGATGATATTCAGAATGCTCTTGAGAATGATGTTAGTATTGATGTTTTGTATTTTAATTCTACTGGTCTTGGTGGTGTTTATGGGGGGATTAGTTTGTTGATTGATCGTGCTATGTCTATTGTTTGTGATGTTGGTGTGGTTCTTGATGGGTCTTTTGGTGATGATCTTGCTACGTCTGCATTTAGTATTTCTGAGGATAATGTTCTAATTAAAGGATTTACATTTTTGAATTATGGTATTGGTGTTAGTGGTTCTGGTGTGAATAATATTTCTATTGTTAACAATAGTTTTAGTGGTTTTGATTTAGCTATTGACTTTGATATTGTTAATGGTTTGAGTGTTATTAATAATAGTGTTTCTTCTTCTGGTGAAGGTGGAGCTATTTCAGTTCGTGAGTCTAACAATGTGAATATTATTGGGAATAATATTAGTGGTGTTGATTCTGGTATTTATCTTTCTGAGTCTAATAATATTAAAATTACGGATAATAATTTTAGCAATGTTGAAAGTGATGCTATTTACACTGATACAAGTGATAATCTTTCTGTTGAGGATAATACAATTAATGCTGCAGGAGGATCTGGAATCTATACTACCAATTCTAAAAATTTGAATTTAAAAAAGAATAAGGTTAGTAATGTTGAAGGCGATGGTGTTGCTGTAAATACTGCTTCCAATGTTGAAGTAAGTGAGAATACTGTTGATGGTGCAAATGGAGGTATTTCTGTTTATGATACCACTGATGTTAAAATAAAAAAGAATAAAGTTGTAAAATCTCAGGAAAGAGGTGTTTCTTTATCTAATGTTAATAAAGTAACTGTTGATGATAATACTGTTAATTCTGATGGTGATGTTATTGTTATTGATACATCTGATGATGTTTCTTTCACTAACAACAGGGTTTCTGGAGGATCTTCTGGTGTTTCAGTAAATGGGGTAAATAATATTAATCTTAGTAATAATGTTATTAATAGTTCTGGTTTTGGGATTTCTTTGATTAATGTTAATAAAAATAATTTGCTCAATAATATTATTGACTCTAGTGGTAATGGTATAGAAGGAGATACAATCTCTAATTTTGCTTTATCTAATAATAAGATATATTCTAATGAATCTGGTATTTATCTTTCTGGTTTAAATAATGGAATTATAAGTGGTAACTCTTTGAATAATTCTGGTGCTAATGGTATTTCTTTGTTTACTGCTGATGATATAAATATTTCTAAGAATAATGTCTTCAGAGCAAATGGAATTGCTATCTATATTGATGGCTTAACTAATAGTCAAATCTTAAATAACATTATTAAAAATTCAGTATATAGTGCTATAGAGCTTTATTCAGTTGATAATTCTAAAATAATATCTAATGATTTAGATGGCTGCGGAGTAGGCACTGCAGGCTTTGGCTTGTTAATACGCTCTCTTTCTAATACAATTATTAGTAATAATCGTATGGTTAATGGTGGAGATGATGGAATTCATGTTGAAGAAGCAGATAACATTAATATAACTAATAATCTCGTATATAACAATAATTTCAATGGTATGTACATATCTTCTATTAGAAACTCTCTTATTAAATCTAATAATATATCCAACCAACATTTTGGTAATGGCATTCATGTGATTGACGGTGATAAGTTAACAATTACAAAGAATTATATTTTCTTACATGAGATAGGTATATTGTTAGACTCTGTTTATTTCAGTAAAATATCATTTAACACAGTTTCTGAAGGTATTAAAGAAGGTATTGATCTTTATGGTCAGAGCAATAATATTTTTAATAATACTGTATTCAGTACTAATTATGGTGGTATTAGTATAATGGATGGAAGTTATAATAAAGTTTATTATAATTATGTGCATCATGCTATTG
>NZ_LWMV01000126.1 GCF_001639295.1 Methanobrevibacter curvatus
AAGTAAACCTTGGAGAAGTACTGTTAACATAAATCAACCTACTATCCAACCTATCAGTAATAACCAAACCAGTCGCACCATCAGGACCATAATTAGTCACATTAATAGTGTACAAGATATAAGCGCCATTCAAAACATTACCAGACACATTAGATGTTTTAACAATACTAATGTTCACAGTAGTGACAACAGTAATATTAGTCTCATTATCAGGATTACTGCTGTTATTACCAGTATTATTTTCAGTAACATTAGTAACATTCGCAATATTTAGAATATTACCAGTACCATTAAGTTTCACAAGAATATCCAAAACAATACTCTCACCATTAGCCAAAGCACCAATACTCCAAACACCAGTACTTGCAACATAATAAGTAAACCTTGGAGAAGTACTGTTAACATAAATCAACCTACTATCCAACCTATCAGTAATAACCAAACCAGTCGCACCATCAGGACCAAAATTAGTCACATTAATAGTGTACAAGATATAAGCACCATTCAAAACAGATCCACTTACATTAGATGTTTTAACAACACTAATATTCACAGTAGGAACAACACTAATATTAGTCTCATTATCAGGATTACTACTATTATTACCAGTATTATTCTCAGTAACATTAGTAACATTCGCAACATTCACAATATTACCAGTACCATTCAAACGAACAAGAATATCCAAAACAATACTCTCACCATTAGCCAAAGCACCAATA
>NZ_LWMV01000127.1 GCF_001639295.1 Methanobrevibacter curvatus
CGTGTAGGTCAGTCTGTTAATTGGACTATTGCAAGTATTTTGAATGGTGATTCTTATATTATTAGCTTAATTGTTCAGTTGAATGGTACTGGAAATATAAGTAATGTGGCTAATGTTACTGGGTCTGGTCAGAATAATACTGGTAATAATAGTAGTGGTGATAATAATAGTACTTTGAATGTTACTGAGAGTATTAATTTGAGTATTGTTAAGACTGTGAATGTTACTGGTGTTGTTTTGAATGGTGCTTTGGTTGAGTATACTATTAATGTAACTAATCATGGTCCTGATACTGCGACTAATGTGAATATTTCTGATGTTTTAGATACTAGATTGATTTTTGTTAGTGCCAATGGGTCTCCTACTCGTGTAGGTCAGTCTGTTAATTGGACTATTTCAAGTATTTTGAATGGTGATTCTTATATTATTAGCTTAATTGTTCAGTTGAATGGTACTGGAAATATAAGTAATGTGGCTAATGTTACTGGGTCTGATCAGAATAATACTGGTAATAATAGTAGTGGTGATAATAATAGTACTTTGAATGTTACTGAGAGTATTAATTTGAGTATTGTTAAGACTGTGAATGTGTCTGGTGTTGTTTTGAATGGTGCTTTGGTTGAGTATACTATTAATGTAACTAATCATGGTCCTGATACTGCGACTAATGTGAATATTACTGATGTTTTAGATACTAGATTGATCTTTGTCAGTGCCAA
>NZ_LWMV01000128.1 GCF_001639295.1 Methanobrevibacter curvatus
TTATAAACTCCATTATCAGAAGAACTTAAATAAATTAGAGAATTACTTAATAAGAAACTTACATCAGTAGAAGTTGCATCAGGACCATTATTCTTAACTGTAATAGTGTATTTAACTGTATCACCAGAGTGAATATTTGAAGAGTTAACTTTTATAACAATTGTCAAATTAGCAACAGGACTAACAGTTAAATTAGTATCATTGCCAGGAGTACTACTGTTATTACCAGTATTATTCTCATTAACATTAGTAACATTACCAATATTCAAAATATTACCAGAGCCATTTAAGCGGACAAGAATATCTAAAACAATGCTCTCACCATTAGCTAAAGTATTAATATTCCAAACACCAGTACTTGCAAGATAACTAGTTCCACGAGGACTAGTACTATTCACATAAATCAACCTACTATCTAACCTATCAGTAATAAGCAAACTAGTAGCATTGTCAGGACCAAAATTAGTCACATTAATTGTGTATAAAACAAATACACCATTCAAAACACTGCCACTTACATTAGATTTTTTAACAATACTAAGATTTACAGCAGGAACAACAGTAAGATTAGTAGTATTATCAGGAGTACTACTATTATCACCAGTATTATTCTCATTAACACCAGTAACATTACCAACATTCACAACACTACCAATACCATTCAAACGAACAAGAATATCCAAAACAAT
>NZ_LWMV01000129.1 GCF_001639295.1 Methanobrevibacter curvatus
GTATTGTTAAGACTGTGAATGTTACTGGTGTTGTTTTGAATGGTATTTTAGTTGAGTATACTATTAATGTGACTAATCGTGGTCCTGATACTGCGACTAATGTGAATATTACTGATGTTTTAGATGATAGGTTGATTTTTGTTAGTGCTAATGGAAGCTATATCCGTGTGGGTCAAGCTGTTAATTGGACTATTTCAAGCATTTTAAACGGTGATTCTTATATTATTAGTTTAATTGTTCAGTTGAATGGTACTGGAGTTATAAGTAATATAGCAAATGTTACTGGAACTGATCAGAATGATACTGGTAATAATAGTACTGGTAATAATAGTACTGTGAATGTTACTCCAACTGTTAATTTAAGTATTGTTAAGACTGTGAATGTTACTGGTGTTGTTTTGAATGGTATTTTAGTTGAGTATACTATTAATGTGACTAATCGTGGTCCTGATACTGCGACTAATGTGAATATTACTGATGTTTTAGATGACAGGTTGATTTTTGTTAGTACTAATGGAAGCTATATCCGTGTGGGTCAAGCTGTTAATTGGACTATTTCAAGTATTTTAAATAATAATTCTTATATTATTACTTTAATTGTTCAGTTGAATGGTACTGGAAATATAAGCAATATAGCAAATGTCACAGGTACAGATCAAAATAATACAGGCAACA
>NZ_LWMV01000130.1 GCF_001639295.1 Methanobrevibacter curvatus
GTTGTTTTCAGTAACATTAGTAACATTTGCAATATTCACAATACTGCCAGTACCATTTAAACGGACAAGAATATCCAAAACAATACTCTCACCATTAGCCAAAGTGTTAATATCCCAAACACCAGTAGTAACATCATAACTAGTTCCACGAGGACTAGTACTATTAATATAAATCAATCGACTATCCAAAACATCAGTAATAACCAAACCAGTCGCATTATCAGGACCATAGTTAGTTACATTAATAGTGTATAAAACAAATATGCCATTTAAGACAGATCCAGATACATTAGAGGTTTTAACAACACTAAGATTTACAGTAGTGACAACAGTAATATTAGTTTCATTATCAGGATTACTACTATTATTACCAGTATTATTTTCAGTAACATTGGTAACATTTGCAATATTCACAATATTACCAGTACCATTTAAACGGACAAGAATATCCAAAGCAATACTCTCACCATTAGCTAAGTTACCAATATTCCAAACACCAGTACTTGCAACATAACTTGTAAATCTTGGAGATGTACTGTTAATGTATATTAATCTACTATCCAAAACATCAGTAATAACCAAACCAGTCGCATTATCAGGACCAAAATTAGTCACATTAATAGTGTACAAGATGTAAGCACCATTTAAGACATTACCA
>NZ_LWMV01000131.1 GCF_001639295.1 Methanobrevibacter curvatus
ACTATTATTACCAGTATTATTCTCAGTAACATTAGTAACATTCGCAACATTCACAATATTACCAGTACCATTCAAACGAACAAGAATATCCAAAACAATAGACTCACCATTAGCCAAAGCACCAATATTCCAAACACCACTGCTTGCAACATAATAAGTAAACCTTGGAGTTGAACTATTAACATAAATCAATCTACTATCCAACTTATCAGTAATAACCAAACCAGTCGCATTATCAGGACCAAAATTAGTCACATTAATAGTATACAAGATATAAGCACCATTCAAAACATTACCAGACACATTAGATGTTTTAACAACACTAATATTCACAGTAAGGACAACAGTAATATTAGTCTCATTATCAGGAGTACTACTATTATTACCAGTATTATTCTCAGTAACATTAGTAACATTCGCAACATTCACAATATTACCAGTACCATTCAAACGAACAAGAATATCCAAAACAATACTCTCACCATTAGCCAAAGCACCAATATTCCAAACACCAGTACCAGGAACATAATAAGTAAACCTTGGAGTTGAACTATTAACATAAATCAATCTACTATCCAACTTATCAGTAATAACCAAACCAGTCGCATTATCAGGACCAAAATTAGTCACATTAATAGTATACAAGATA
>NZ_LWMV01000132.1 GCF_001639295.1 Methanobrevibacter curvatus
AGTATTATTCTCAGTAACATTAGTAACATTCGCAACATTCACAATATTACCAGTACCATTCAAACGAACAAGAATATCCAAAACAATACTCTCACCATTAGCCAAAGCACCAATATTCCAAACACCAGTACTTGCAACATAATAAGTAAACCTTGGAGAAGTACTGTTAACATAAATCAACCTACTATCCAACCTATCAGTAATAACCAAACCAGTCGCACCATCAGGACCATAATTAGTCACATTAATAGTGTACAAGATATAAGCGCCATTCAAAACATTACCAGACACATTAGATGTTTTAACAATACTAATGTTCACAGTAGTGACAACAGTAATATTAGTCTCATTATCAGGATTACTGCTGTTATTACCAGTATTATTTTCAGTAACATTAGTAACATTCGCAACATTCACAATATTACCAGTACCATTCAAACGAACAAGAATATCCAAAACAATACTCTCACCATTAGCCAAAGCACCAATATTCCAAACACCAGTACCAGAAACATAATAAGTAAACCTTGGAGTTGAACTATTAACATAAATCAATCTACTATCCAACTTATCAGTAATAACCAAACCAGTCGCATTATCAGGACCAAAATTAGTCACATTAATAGTATACAAGATA
>NZ_LWMV01000133.1 GCF_001639295.1 Methanobrevibacter curvatus
CGGCAAAGACCAATGGTGGAGTTTTATATCTTAATGGAGGAGTTACTAATATCTCTGGAACTTCTAATTTTACAAACAACCGTGCTATAAACGGTGGAGCAATATACTCTAAAAGCAAACTATTTATCTCATCATCTTTATTTGCCCTAAACAGTGCTACCAGTGGTGGAGGAGTATTATACAGTTTAAATGACCTACAAATCATAAATTCCACTTTCAACGACAACAAAGCCAATTCAAACGGCGGAACAATATATTCCAATGCCATTTGCAAAATAACCAACTCCAACTTTAAAAATACCAGTGGAAAGTACGGAAGTGCGATATATTCTAATAAAACTTTAAATTTAACTAATGTTACCTTTAGTGGCATTAAAATGAATGTGGTTATGGTAGTTACCTTACCTTATGGTGTGAAATACTATTATAATGTTGTAACTAATAAACCTTCTAGCCCGACTATTGTCAAAGTAGTTTTAACCAAAAATAATAACATTGCAAATGCTATTTGGCAAACAAGCTCAGGAAATACAGCCATCAATAATAAAAAACAAACACCTAACAGTGCTTTAGCAAAAGAAAAGGTAGTACTAAACAATAAATATTCTGCCACAACTAACTCCAGTGGAACAG
>NZ_LWMV01000134.1 GCF_001639295.1 Methanobrevibacter curvatus
CTATTTCATTATCTTTTAAGAATTTAAACTCTTTTTCACCACGATATGTGTAATCTGCACTAATTTTTTCAGGATATTTATTTATTGTCCATAAAACCTTTTGAATTTGAGGTATTAGTTGATTGTGATCTGTGGGGTCTTGAACAGCATTTAAATTAACTATTAACTTTGATTGATAATCTACACATGCTTGAATATTAAAAGCTAACTCTATCCTATCTTTTTTATTCTTCATCCATCTGGCATCTTTGCAATGAGTACCAACACTAGATTGTCCAGATTCATTTAAAACATCTTTTAAATCATTTAAAAAGCTTATTTTTTCTTCAACAGATTTTTTATCATCTGTTAAAATTTTATAAACAGATTCACGAACTTTACCATTATTTTCATCTTTCAAATATTCTTTAATCTCTTTTTTACTTAATTTTAATAAATCTAAACAAAAATTGATCTCATTTAATCGAATCATATTATATGGACTATTATTTGCTTTACTGATGGTTCCATCAATACTTATATGATTAAAATCAGTTAATTCTTCTTTTTCAGCTTCTTTAAGCAAATCTTCATGCATTTTTTCAATTAAATATCCACAATTTTGTTTAAATCTTCTTAAAGTCCTTG
>NZ_LWMV01000135.1 GCF_001639295.1 Methanobrevibacter curvatus
CTATTTCATTATCTTTTAAGAATTTAAACTCTTTTTCACCACGATATGTGTAATCTGCACTAATTTTTTCAGGATATTTATTTATTGTCCATAAAACCTTTTGAATTTGAGGTATTAGTTGATTGTGGTCTGTAGGGTCTTGAACAGCATTTAAATTAATTATTAACTTAGATTTGTAGTCTACACATGCTTGAATATTAAAAGATAGCTCTATCCTATCTTTTTTATTCTTCATCCATCTGGCATCTTTGCAATGAGTACCAACACTAGATTGTCCAGATTCATTTAAAATATCTTTTAAATCATTTAAAAAGCTTATTTTTTCTTTAACAGATTTTTTATTATCAGTTAGAATTTTATAAACAGATTCGCGAACTTTATCATTATTTTCATCTTTCAAATATTCTTTAATCTCTTTTTTACTTAATTTTAATAAATCTAAACAAAAATTGATCTCATTTAATCGAATCATATTATATGGACTATTATTTGCTTTACTTATGGTTCCATCAATACTTATATGATTAAAATCAGTTAATTCTTCTTTTTCAGCTTCTTTAAGCAAATCTTCATGCATTTTTTCAATTAAATATCCACAATTTTGTTTAAATCTTCTTAAAGTCCTTG
>NZ_LWMV01000136.1 GCF_001639295.1 Methanobrevibacter curvatus
AAAATCATTTTTTTTTTTTTTTTTTTTTTTTAACGATTGATATTAATGACTGATAATTATTTAATTAATTCATTTTTTACATTCATATCTAGCTTTATAATAATCACTTGTTAATTTTAATCCATTTTTTAAATCTATTTCTGGTTTCCAGTTTATTAGTTTCTTTGCTTTAGAAAAATCACCTTTAACTTCAGATAAATCAGATTCTAAAAATTCAACATCAGTATTTCCTAAAATAGAATTAACAATGGAATATATTTCTTTAATTGAATGTGAATTCCCACTTGCAATATTTAAATTTTCATTTCTTTTAAATTTTTTAATATTTTTAATGGTCTTTTCATATGCATTTATTATATCATCTACAAATAGAACATCCAGCCTTTTAGATGTACTTTGAATTTTAATTTTTTCATTTTTAATAGAATTAATTATTAAATATGGAATTATTTTATTTTCATCATCTTTTGGACCATAGGGAGTAAATAATTTTATGGATGCAGTTTTAATTCCATATTCTCTATTATAAAACTTTAATATATCTTCAAACCCTACTTTTGTACATGCATATAAATTAAAAGGAAGTATTTTAGATTTTTCATTAATTGGTATTTTATCTCCTGAGTATTCAGCATATGAACCTGTGTTGATAAAGTATTTAACATTATTTTTAACTGCATTTTCAAGTAAATCTGTAGGGAAAGTTATATTTGAATACACCATATCTTCAATTTCATTAGAACTATGGAATTTTGAATAATAGGTTGCTAAATGCAAAATCCCATCAATATTATAACTTTCAAATACTTCATTCATTTTTACTTTGTCAATATCAATGGTAGTTAGATTATCAAAAGAATTAATAAATTCTTCAATTCTCCAAATATTTGAGTTTGATCTTTTAAGAAAAATCAAGTTCTTATTTTTTTTTAAGAATTTTTCTGCCAACTGACTTCCAATAAAACCAGTTCCTCCAGTTAAAAGTATATTTTTTTCCACTATATCCCAATAAATTATAGTTTATTTACTGTACATTTTTTTAAAAAGACATATTAGACTCTTATCTTTTTAAACAAACTTCCTTTATAACATTAATAGTAAATTATAATATTAAACTAAAATAAGAAAAATGAATCGATTGATCAATCTTTCCAGTTTTTCCAAGGTGGGTTGCCAGATAACCAGATTTCTTCTAATTCTTTTTTGTCACGTAACATATCCATAGGTTTCCAAAAGCCATTATGTTTATATGATGCTAGTTGATTATCATTAGCTAAATTTTCTAGAGGTTCTCTTTCCCAATAACTCATATCTCCTTTGATATAGTCAAAAACATCACTTTCAAGAACAAAAAATCCACCATTTATCCAAGATTTATTTTCCCTATCCCATTTTGGTTTTTCTTTAAATTCTAAAATATTATCTTCATCATCAATATCAAGTGCTCCAAATCTACTTGGAGGTTGTACGGCTGTTAAAGTAGCAAATTTATTCTTTTTTTGATGAAATTCATTTAGTTTATTTAAGTCAACATTACTTAAACCATCACCGTATGTTAACATAAATCTTTCATCATCAATATATGGTTCTATTCTTTTTATTCTACCACCAGTCATGGTATTCAACCCAGTGTTAATTAATGATACTTTCCAGGGTTCAGATTTAGAATTGTGAATTTCAAGATTATTTTTACTAAGATCAATGGTAATATCAGACTGATGTAAGAAATAATTAGCAAAATACTCTTTAATAACATAACCTTTATAGCCTAAACATATTATAAAATCATTGAATCCATATGAGGAATAGTATTTCATAATGTGCCATAAAATTGGTTTTCCTCCAATTTCAACCATAGGTTTTGGACGAATATCTGTTTCCTCAGACAGTCTTGTTCCAAGTCCGCCTGCCAAAATAACAACTTTCAGAAAATCAACTCCTAAATGTATAAACTAAAGAAATTATTGAATTTTTTTCATTATATTTAAACATGCTTAATTAATTAAAATAATATCATTAAACAATGACATAATTAAGTTAATTAGTCAATATGATTTTAATACTTGATAATTATAATTTAATTGACATATTTATTAAATTAATACATATAATATGGATTTATAATAAATATATTATAGTTATAAATTTATAATAGTTATATGTTGTAAATTTATATTGTATTTATATAATTAATAATTTTAATTTTTATTAAATTTATTATTATATATTATAAATCAATTTTTCTATTTAATTTTTATTAAATTTTATATTATAAAATATTAAATATTTATATATATACATTATAAATTAATAATTAATTTTTCTAAATTTATTTTTATTCCTTTTCATTTATATGTATTTTCATTAAACTGTGGAATTAGTGAAAAAGTTTCAGCTAAGTTTTTAACATTTCCAAAATGATATTTTAGTAAACTATTTATTGAATGAAAATTAAAAAAATTATAAAACAAAGTTATTCTAAAAATAACATCTAAAAATAACATAATAAATTGATAATTTTTTATTTATATTAATCAAAAATACTTGAAATTAAGATAAAATGATTATTGAAAATACAGAAATTGATGGGGTGAATATTATTAATTCAGAACCATTTTGTGATAATCGTGGGTTTTTCAACAGAATTTTCTGCCAAGAAGAACTTCGCGAAATTAGACCAAATATGGTGATTGAACAGATGAACCATTCTATGACAAGATTAAAGGGTACAGTTCGAGGACTACATTTTCAATATCCTCCCCATGCAGAATTAAAAATAGTTCGTTGTGTTAAAGGAAGCATTTTTGATGTAGCAGTAGATTTACGAAAAAATTCTCCAACATTTCTTAAATGGCATGGTGAAATACTTTCTGCAGAGAATATGAAAGCATTTGTATTGCCTGAAGGTTGTGCACATGGATTTCAGGCATTGGAAGATGATATTGAAATGATTTATTTACACACAGAAAGTCATTTTAAAGAATCGGACGGACGACTACGATACGATGACCCTAAAATTAATATTAAATGGCCAATAGAAGTTACAATTGTTTCAGAAAAGGACATGTCTACAGCATTTATAAAAAATGACTATGGAGGAGTTTTATGAAATGTAGACATTGTGGACATGAATTAAAATGGGAGTTTGTTGATTTATTTAACTCTCCTCCATCAAATTCCTACCTTAGTAAAGACCAGCTAAATGAAGGAGAAGTTTCTTACCCCTTAAAAGTTTTTGTTTGTGACAACTGTTTTTTAGTTCAAATTGATGAATACAAGAAGTCTGATAAAATTTTCAATGAAACATACACTTATTTTAGTTCTTATTCCTCCTCATGGCTAAAACATTCAAAAAACTATGTAGATATGATTATTCCAAAACTAGGATTAGATAATGATTCTTTTGTTATTGAAATTGCAAGTAATGATGGTTATTTATTACAATATTTCCAAGAAAAGAATATCTCATCTTTAGGAATAGAACCAACATCCTCAACTGCAAAAATAGCTAAAGAAAAGGGAATAAATGTTATTGAAGACTTTTTTAATTCTAGTTTAGCCACAAAACTCCAAAAATCTGATTTAATTTTAGGAAACAATGTTTTAGCCCATGTTCCCAATATAAATGATTTTGTTAAAGGGTTGAAATTGGCTTTAAAGCCAAATGGCACAATAACAATGGAATTTCCACATCTTTTAAATTTAATTAAATACACTCAGTTTGATACAATATATCACGAACATTTTTCATATTTGTCTTTAATGACAGTTCAAAGAATTTTTAAATCTCAAGGACTTAAAATTTACGATGTAGAAGAATTACAGACACATGGAGGAAGTTTACGAATATATGCTACACACATTGAAAACAGTAGTATTCCAATTAATGATAATCTTGAAATAATCATTAACAAAGAAAAGCTTGCTAAATTAGATAAAATCGAAGGGTATAAAAATTTTGAGCTAAAAGTCCAACAAGTAAAATGGAACCTTCTTAATTTTTTATTAAATGCAAAAAAAGAAGGGAAAACAGTTGTAGCATATGGAGCAGCAGCAAAAGGAAATACATTACTTAATTACTCTGGAATTAAGTCTGATGCAATAAAATTTGTTGTTGATGCATCTCCATACAAACAGAATAAATACATGCCAATGAGTCATATTCCTATTGTTTGTGAAGAAACAATTAGAAAAGAAAAGCCAGATTATATATTAATATTACCATGGAACATTAAAGATGAAATAATTAATCAATTAGCTTATGTTAAAGAGTGGAATTCTAAATTTGTTATAGCTATTCCTAACCTTGAAGTTTTTGAATGAAAATCTAAATTTATCTTTTTATCATCCTAAAGACATTATTTTTTATTTCAGAGCATTACTATTTTTCAAACTAAGGCATATCAAAACTTTGTTTTTTTTTAATGTTTTAATTTTTTCCATTTTTTAAAAAAAATTTAAATCAAAATCTTTAAGAATACAAATATTTATATGTTGTTTAAATCATATCTATTTATAATTAATTTATTTTTTATTAGATTAGTTTTGAATTTTGTTAACTTTATTTAAATTAATATATTTTTTTATAATTTTTTATAATTTCTTATATTGTTTATAATTTTTTAATAATTTTTTTATATATTATTTATTATAATGTTCTTTTGTTTTAAATTATTTTTCTTATAAATCTTTTAATGATTTTTATTTTCAAAAATAATTATTAAAAGAAAAATAATAATATTAAAAGAATATTCATTCATATACTATGAGGTTAATCATGAATAGTAGAACAAAGACAGTGATAATTTCAATAGCTATTATACTATTTTTAGTAGCTTTTTCATTTTTTATTAGGGCACAATCAGCTGACTTAAGTGCCATCCCTGTTGAACAGAGAAGTATTTATATTGACTCCAGTGGACTTCCATATTTTTCTGAAATGGATTCATATTACAACTTAAGAATGACTGAAGACCTTATTAACAATGGTCATTTTGGAGATACAATTCAAAACGGAACACCATGGGATTTACATTCATATGCTCCATTTGGAAAGACTGCAGAGTATGCAAATGCTATTGCATATGTTACAATTTTCTTCCAAGATATATACAACCAATATCTTGGTGATTTCACAATTAAAGAGTCTGCATTTTGGATTACTGCAGTCATATCTTCTTTAGCAGCTATTCCTGCGTTTATACTAGTTAGGAGAATCACAAACACTTATGGAGCATTAACAGCAGCTCTTTTAATTATTTTTGCTCCAAATTATCTTACTCACTCTTATGCAGGGTTTTTTGATACAGATATGTTTAATGTAGTCCTTCCACTTTTTTCTCTTTTATTTTTATTTGAAGGATTTAGGAACAAACACTTAATCCTTAGAATACTTTTTATCTTATTGGCTGTTGTAACGCTTGGAATGTTTTCATTTGCTTGGACAGGTTACATATTTTATGTTGCAGTATTTGGCTTAGGTATAATAATATTCTTTATTTTAGGATTGTTACTAAGAACAAAAGTAATAGAATCTCCAAAAAAATATTCTAATGTTGTGAAATGGTTTATAAATCAAAAAGAGCTAGTTTCTTTAATTTTATTTGCAATTTTCGGCTTAATTTTCTTTTATTTTGTAAAAGGCAACCTATCTGGAATACTTTCAGACATAATGGGTTTAGCTGGTACTACTCAATTACAAAATTCTGTTAATTCACTTATGGGTACATACCCTAATGTAGCTATTTCTATTGGTGAGTTACAACTTGCTCCAATGGTTTCTGGAGGACCTTTAGGTGCATTTCTCTCTAACAACAATGGTATTGTTAATGGTGTTGGAGGAGCTGTTGCTTTCTTTGGTGCATTGCTTATGTTTATTTTATATGGCTATAGAGTTTTACTTAAGAGAAAATCATCATCTTCTAATGCTAAAACATCAAAGGCTAGTAGAAAACCTACTGTAATTAAAAAAGACACTGGATTTTCATTTTCTTCATTAATTCCATACATTGATAATATTGTTCATGAAGAGGATGCTAACAGAGCAAGAAGAGAAAGTTTACTTTTATTTTCTATTTTAGGTATATGGTTAGTCGTTAGCTTCTATGCTACTTCTCAAGGATCAAGATTTTTACAGTCTTTAATGATTCCTATGGGAGTATTTACAGGTATCTTTGTTGGCTTTGCTGTAAATTATGTTAAAGCTAAAGTTGATAAAAAACACATTTTATTTGCTTTAACTGTTGGATGTGGTCTTTTAGTTTTCCTTCCAATGACTCAAATAGAATTCCCAATAGCTTTACCAATTAACTTTGCTAGTTCTTGGATAACAGCTATTGGTTCTACCTTACTTATAATTGTTCTTGGTGCATTTTTCATATATGGGGATAAATATCTTAAAAATACAAAATTTAACAAAATCACTTCTTCAAATACTAAAAAAGCATTTGTTGCCTTAGTTATCTTTTTGGCACTTGTGGCTCCTACTGTCTCCACTGCTTACTACACAACATCCCATGTTGGTCCAGGTATTTCTGATCCTATGTGGAATGCTTTGACTTGGGTAGAGGGAAACACTGTAAATGACACTACAATGGCTTCATGGTGGGATTTCGGTTATGCATTTGAAATAGCTGCAGATAGACCTACAATATTTGATGGTGGTTCTCAAGATGGTCAACGTGCCCATTGGATAGGTAAAGCGATTTATACAAATGATAGTGCACTGTCGGCAGGCATACTGGAAATGATAGCCACATATGGTAATTTACCATTTGATACTTTAGACAACTACACCAATAACACTGCTAAAACAGTGAAAATTTTAGATGAAACTATTCCAATGGAGAAAGAAGAAGCTATTTCTACAATGATTAATGAGTACAACCTTACTCAAGTTCAAGCAGATAAAATTGGTGAGCTATCACATCCATCTAATCCAAAACCTGTAATTTTTGTAATGAGTTCAGATATGCAAGGTAAGTCCTACTGGTGGAGTTACTTTGGAGGTTGGGACTTTAACTCATTAAATGGTACTGGTTTCAGTTATTTCTACAATGACCAGCCTGTTGAAATGATTAAAGGGAATAATAATACAGGAGAAGCAATAATAGTCAATTCTGCAGAGCAATATGCAACTGTTATCACAACTATAACAAAAAATTACAATAATAATAGCTCTGTCCATGGGGTTGTGTCTGTTTTAAATCCTCAAACAAATAAAACCATTTTAGACCAAAATGGTTCTGTTTATAATCCATTTTCTATTTACAGAGAAATGGTTATTGATGATGGTCAACTTGTTAAAAATGAAACTTTAAATAAATCTGGTGAATATACTCTCCTTATTATAGGTTCTGGAGGACTTTATACTGCTTATCTCATGAATAAAGAATTAGAAGGATCAATGTTTACTAAGTTATATATTTTACAAGGTTTTGGTCAAACTAACTTTGAAATGATTCAAGTTCCAAAAGAAACTTCTGGAATTTTCCTTTACAGAGTAATTTCAGACACTCCAATGTTTAAAACAGATAAAAATCAAACTGGTTAGCAAATTTCTATGCAAATTTCTATAAATTATCATTTAAATTTAGATTAAATAAATGAAGTATTTTTTTCAAAATTTCATCAAATCTTCATTTAATTCTTCTTTATTTTTTTAAATTTATTGCATTGCTTTTGTTTGCTTATTATAGTTAATTTTTTTTATAAATTTATATTTATCTAATCTTAATGGTATTGAACCAGATTTAATAATAATTTAACCATTTAAATATTAATTTAATTATTTAATTATTTAATAACAAATTATTTTATTTAAAGTTTATAATATAATTTAAATTTTTAAATTTTAATAAATTTTTAAAGCTTTTTTTAAATTTTAATTTATATATTTTAAATTTAAACATGTTATTACATTATTTTAATACATTATTTTAATTACATTTTTTAATACATATTACTTAATTTTATTTTATTTTTATAATATTTTTAAGTCATTTTGGTATTTTTAAGCTTGTTTTATTTTTAAGTGAAAACTATGGACATTGATGAAAAAATCAAAAAAATTGAGGATGAAATTCAAAAAACTCCTTATAACAAAGCTACTTCTCATCATATTGGAAAATTAAAAGCTAAAATTTCCAAATTAAAGGAAGAGTCAATAGCTCGTAAAAGTTCTGGAACTAAAGGTAAAGGGTTTCATATAAAAAAAGCTGGAGATTCAACAGCTGTTTTAGTTGGTTTTCCATCTGTTGGTAAGTCAACATTACTTAATGAATTGACTAATGCTGAATCTAAAGTGGGATCATACGAATTTACTACTTTAGACATTATCCCTGGAGTAATGGAGTATAGAGGAGCTCAAATACAGATTTTTGATGTTCCTGGGATTATTACTGGTGCAAGTGGTGGAAAAGGAAGAGGAAAAGAAATATTGTCTGTAGCAAGAACAGCTGATTTAGTGATTGTTGTTTTAGATGTTTTTAATCCATATCATTTAGATATCATCCTTAAAGAATTAAGAGACATTGGAATAAGGCCTAATGAAAAACCTGTTGATGTTACAGTTCATAAAAAAAGAGTTGGTGGGGTAAATATTACATCAACAGCTTCTTTAAATTATTTAAATGAAAAAACAATAAGATCCATTATAAATGAATATGGAATGCACAATGCAGATGTTTTAATAAGAGGAGACATTTCTGTTGACCAATTTATAGACTCTTTAGAAGGAAACAGAGCATATATACCAATGATTATTTTATTAAATAAAGTTGACTTGGTTGATACATCATATATCAAGGAATTAAGAAAAAATATACCTGATTTTATTCCAATTTCTGCAGATAAAAAGCAAAACATAGACTTTTTAAAAGACCAAATTTTTAACAACTTAGATTTAATGAGAATTTACTTAAAACCTCAAGGAAAAAAAGCTGATATGGAAGAGCCATTAATTGTTAAAAAAGGTTCAACTGTAATAACAATTGCTGAAAAGCTTCACAGAGAGTTTAAAAAGAATTTTAGACATGCTAAAGTATGGGGAGCTTCTGTAAAATTTCCAGGTCAAAAAGTTGGTCCAGATCACATATTAGAAGACGAAGACATTTTACGGTTAATTGTAAAAAAATAAATAAAATTAATTTAAAACAAACTTTTTAAAAAAGTTTGATCAAAATGATCCTAATCAAAATAATCCTTAATTTTTATTTAAGTAAAAGTATTTTACAAATTAAAAAATTTTAATTTATTTGAATATTTTAAATTTGAATATTTTAAATAAAAGTTATATACTATTATTGAAAGCATTATTGAAAGTGTTATTTAACTTATTAAGTTATCTTAATTATTAAAATAAATGGATGTTTACATGTTTAAAACTGTTTTTATAAGTGGAACACCAGGAACTGGAAAAACTACATTGATAAATAAATTAAAAAATTCTTTATCTGACTATTATAATCTAGATTTATTGGATATAAATAAAATAGCTATTGATAATAATTTTATACTTGAAATAAATGAAGATAAGGATTACAAAGTTGTAGATATAGATAAATTAAATTTAAAAATCTTAAAAATTATAGAATTAAAAAAACAAGAATTTAATAATAGTACAAGAGATAAAACAAGTAGAATTATCCTTGTTGATGGTCATATTTCTCATCTATGTGATGGAGCAGATTTACTTATTATTTTAAGGTCTAATCCTAAAATTTTAAATGAAAGACTAAATTTAAGAGGATATTCTCCATCAAAAATAAAAGATAATCTTGAATCAGAAAGTTTAGCTATTTGTTCAAATGAAGCTTATGAAAAATATAAAGAAAGGGTAAATGAAATTGATACCAGTATTATTTCAAGTGATGAAATGACAAAAATAGCTATTGAAATTATTGAAGATAAAATAAGTTGTCCTGTTGGAAAAATTGATTATTTAGATTGGTTTTTAAATAAATAGTAAATATAATAATAAATAAATAATTGAATTCATTTTTTAATTAATTTTTAGATTGATTTTTTAGATTAATTTTTAAAATAAACTATTTAAATAAACTTTTAAATAAATTTTTAGATTAATTTTTTGACAATCTCATTTATTAAAATAAAAAATTTTAAATATTTTATCTGATAGATTTATTCATAATAAAAAATTTAGCATTTTTATATTAATTTTTAGATTAATTTTTATATTAATTAGTTTTATATTAATATTTATTTAATATTTATTTTTTTTAAATTTTAGTAAACATTTTAAATATTTTTTTTTAAAATATATATTTTTATAAAAATATGTATTTTACAGAGCAATTAGTGATACAATGAAATCCTTATCAAATTTTTCTAAATCTATTAAAATTCCTTCTAATTCACCTATTGATGATATTATAGGTGGAGGAATTGAAAAAGGCATTATTACACAGATATATGGTCCTCCAACATCTGGAAAAACAAATATTTCTTTACAGTTAGCCGTAAACAGTGCTGAAATGGGCAAAAAAGTCATTTACATTGATACTGAAGGTGGAATATCCATTGATCGTATTAGACAAATAGCTAAAAATGATTTTGATAGCTTTGCTTCTAATTTTATTATTTTTGAGCCTTTATCTTTTAGTTCTCAACACAAGGATTTAAAAATAGTAGATAATTGGCTGAAAACTAACTCTGATGATGTAGATTTGGTCATTATTGATTCAATCATAGCTCTTTATAGAATAGTTGATAATTCAAAAGAAGTTAACCAAGATTTAGGTAAACAAATGGGTTTACTTTCAAAAATTTCAAAAAAGTATAATCTAGCTGTTTTAATAACAAACCAAATTTATTCTAGTTTTGATGTTGATGGGACAAATAATTCTGTTGTTCCTGCTGGAGGTATTACACTACAATATTGGTCTAAAAATATCATAGAACTTTCTAAAACTGAGATAATAGGTGAAAGAATAGCTAAAGTTATAAGACACAGAATAATACCTGAAGGAGTTAATATTAAGTTTCAAATAACCTCAAATGGGATTGAATAAGCCTAATTCTACTTATTCTTGTTTCTTTATTTTTTTTACTCTTTTTTATCATAATTTTTTAACTTTTTTTTTTTTTTTTAAAGGCTGTGCAATGATTATTTCTTGTAAAAACAGATATTTAATTAAAATATGTTAAGATGTATTTAAAATAATAATACATGTTTTTATACATATTAATATTTAAAAATAATTATAATTTGTAAAAAACTTTCATTTAAATTAGTTTTCTTATACTTTTGAGAAAACTTATTTGATCAAATTTTTTTTAAAAGTTTGTTTTAAAGAATAATAAAAACTAAATGTCTAAAAATAATTATTTTTAGTAAATAGATTTAACATTAATTAAAATAGGATTTTATTAAATATTTATATTTATTTTTATAATAAAATTTATTAGAACTTTATAAATCTAATTTTAACTTAATTAATTAAATTTAGAAAATTAGATTTTCGAATTGCTACACAGCCATTTAAATTCGTTATATTATTGTTTTTTAAATCAACTTGTTAACTTAAGAATTTTTAATCTAAAAGAATTTTTAATCTAATATTCATAGGAACAAAAAATAATTTTTTGTATTTTATAAATAAATAAAAATTTTCAATATAAAGTTTAGTGCTTTTCCTTATGTGGACAAGAATGTTTAAATAAAAAATTTTATAACTAATTATGTACATACATTATAATTATCAAGTAATAAATTTATTATTAATAACTAATCTAATTTTTTTTTTTATAATTGTGGTATTAATGGCAAAATTAAAGAAGACAAATAAAGCAAAAAAGGTAGCTCCCGAAGGATATGAATCACCTAATGATTTTTTTAATTCTGTTTTTTCTGATAAAAAAATGATATGGATGGGTCAAAATACTAATCATCTTCATAGTGATGATTTTATTTCTAATGCAATGATTAAATGTGTTGAAAGTAAAGAATATTGTAAATATCCACCTCCTGAAGGCTTTCCACATCTTCAAAATCTTATTTTAAAAGATTTGGGTCTAGAGGATATGGATATTTTAATCACAGCTGGAGGAACAGAATCCCTTTATGTTTGTATAAGTGAGATAGTAGAGCCACACCACAATGTAATTACTTGTGATCCTGGTTATTTAATTATTGATGAGTTTGCAAGCCGTTTTTCAAATGAAATACGTTCAATTCCAATTTATAATGAAGAATGTGGTTATAAATTAACTCCAAAACTTTTAAAAAAGCATATGGATGATAATACTCGTTTAGTGATTTTAATTGATCCTTTAAATCCATTAGGAACAGCTTATACTAAGGAAGAAATTGAAGAATTTGCTTTAATAGCTGAAGAAAATGATTTGTACATCCTTCATGATATTACCTACAAAGATTTTGCAAGAAATCATTTTTCCATTGCTAAATATGCTCCTAATCACTCTATTACTATTTTTAGCTTTTCTAAAATCTTTGGAATGGCAGGTTTAAGAATTGGCGCAGTTATAACCACTTCAGAGCTTATTGATTGTGTAAGATCTGCTTTAATCAATGATTTAGGGACAAATTTAATTGCCCAAGCTGGTGCAATAGCTGCTTTAGAATCAAAACCAAAATGGATAGATAGAATTGTAAATACTACAAGATCAAATCAAAGATTAATTAAGGAAATGGTTGATAAAATCCCAGATATTTCAATTGTAGCTTATCCTTCTGATGGAAATATGTTAGCTATTGACATTGAAAAAACAGGTATTAATCCAGTTGATTTAGAGTCATATCTTTTAGAAAAGAAAATTTTCACAAGAAGAGGAAAATATACAAGTAAACGGTTTGGAGATAAATATTTAAGAGTTAGTTTTTCAGTTCCTGAAAATCAATTAAAAGTATTTATTGATGAATTTCCAAAGGCAATTGAAGAATTAAGATAATATACTCATAAATCATTACGTCATTGCTAAATTATTGTTCATATTATTAAATCGTTATTTAACTTACTAAATCATTGTTTGGGGGATAAATTGACTCAAATTAGAGAAGCAAAAAAAGGAAACATTACAAAAGAAATGGAATCTGTTGCTCAAGCGGAAAACATTGATGTTAATCAATTAAAATTTTTAATTGCAAATGGTAACGTGGTTATACCAAAAAACATTAATAGAGATACTAATGTCTGTGGTATAGGTAAAGATTTATCCACTAAAGTTAATGCAAACATTGGTTCATCTTCAAAAATGGAAGATATAAATATTGAAATTGAAAAAGCTAAAGTAGCAGTTAAATATGGTGCAGATGCTATAATGGACTTAAGTACTGGTCCTAATTTAAATAGTTTTAGAAGAGAAATATTAAATGCTGTAGATGTTCCAATTGGTACAGTTCCTATTTATGAGGCAGGAGTAGTTGCACAAAATCGTTCTGGCTCTGTTTTAGATATGAGTGAAGATGATATTTTTACCGCTATTTTAAATCAAGCAAAAGAAGGTGTAGATTTTATGACTCTTCATTGTGGGATTAATAAAGATTTAGTCAATAAATTAAAGTCTTCTAACCGGGCAATGGGAATTGTAAGCAGGGGAGGAACATTTATTTCTTCTTGGATTAACAATTCAAATGAAGAAAATCCATTGTATTCTAACTATGATTACCTTTTAGAAATAGCTTTTGACTATGATATTACACTTTCATTAGGAGATGGTCTTCGCCCAGGATCACTTCAAGATGCCTCTGATATTCCTCAAATTCAAGAACTTATTAATCTAGGTGAATTAGTAAAAAGGGCACATGACTTTAATGTTCAAGTTATGGTAGAAGGGCCTGGCCATGTTCCATATAATCAAATAGCTGCAAACATGCAAATTGAAAAAACTATTTGTCACGGGGCACCTTTTTATGTTTTAGGTCCAATTGTCACTGACTTAGCTCCAGGTTATGATCATATAACTTCAGCTATTGGAGGAACTTTAGCTGCTGTTTCTGGAGCGGATTTTCTTTGCTATGTGACCCCAGCTGAGCATCTTTCACTTCCAAATCTTAATGATGTAAAAGAAGGTGTTATTGCTTCTAAAATAGCTGCTCAAGCCGCTGATGTAGCATTAGGTTTAGAATCTGCTTGGATTAAAGAGAAAAAAATGGCTAAAGCTCGAAAAAATTTTGATTGGAAAAAACAATTTTCTTTAGCATTTGATGGTGAAAAAGCAGCAAGTTACAGAGATAGTTGTCCTGTTGAAAATGATGAAATGTGTTCTATGTGTGGAGAATACTGTGCAATAAAAATAGCTAAAGATTTAGACTAGCTAATTTTTTAAGATTTTTCTAATAGATTTAATTAGCGAATATTTAACTAATGAATAATTAATTAATGATAATTTAGCTATTGGAAATTTAGTTATTAGGGATTTAACTACTAGGGATTTAACTATTAGGGACTTAGTTATTAGGGATTTGGCTATTGAAAATTTGACTATCGAGGTTTTATGGATGATAAAATAACAAAAGCTGATAAAGCAATGGGAAAACTTGAATCTCAAAAAAGATTTAAAGGGGATGAGGACAGAAGAGTAGGTAGTGAAATTTTTGATAAATCTACTCTTGAAACATTATATAAACTCGGAAAACAAGGATATTTAGATCTTTTAAATGGTGCAATTAGTACAGGAAAAGAAGCTAATGTTTTAAAAGGTTTAGATGATGATGGGTCATTTATTGCAGTTAAAATATATAGAATCACTACCTCTGATTTTAAAAAAATGCAGTACTACATTCAAGGAGATCCCCGATTTAAAATTTCATCAAACAACAAGCGACAACTAGTTCATGCATGGGTTAATAAAGAATTTAGAAATTTAAAAAGATTATATGAAGCAAAAGTCAATGTCCCAAAACCAATAGCTGCTTTAAATAATGTACTCCTAATAGAATTTATTGGTGATGAAGATGGTGATCCTGCTCAACCAACAAAAAATAAAGCTCCTCTAAATCCAGAAGATTTTTTTCAGAAGCTATTATTTGAGTGGAAAAATTTCATTTTTCAAGGAAAATTGATTCATGGTGATTTATCTACTTATAACATTTTAAATTACAAAGAATATCCAGTAATAATTGATGTTTCCCAAGCAGTAGTTCTTGATCACATAATAGCTCCAGAGTTACTTAAAAGAGATATTACTAATCTTACAAAAGAATTTAAACATTTAGGTTTAGATATTGATGAAGATTATGTTAAAGATGCCATTAACTTTAAAGAGGTTTTTAAAAAATAAGTTTAAATAAGTTTAAAATAATCTTAAGCAAATTTATAAGTAAATTATTTAACAATATTTAATAATATTTAATAATATTTAATAATATTTAATAATATTTAATAATATTTAATAATATTTAATAATATTTAATTGTATTTTTTCTTTAAATAAAACATGATTTTTAATGAAGTTTAAAAATATTATTTAATATTTATAGTTTTATGATTTTTAAGGAAATTTTTATATAATTTCAAGTATATATATTAAAATTTAAGAATAAAGAAATCATTTTTTAATATTTTTAATACTTTTAAATTTTATTGTTTATATTTTCAATTTATTTTAATTTTATATTTAATTATTTTATTTGAACTTTTTAATATCATTAAATTTTTAATTTTTATAAATCCTCAATTATTAATAATTTTAATTAAAAAGCAATTTATTGTTTACAGGTGAATAAATGCCAGATATAGAATATCTAAAAATACCAAAAGATAGAATTGGAGCTTTAATTGGACCTAAAGGTCAAGTAAAAAAGATGATTGAAGATTTTACTCAAACTATTTTAGACATTGATAGTGAAGAAGGCACAGTAGAAATTAGTCCGAGAGAGAACATGGAGGATCCGTTAGGTGTTTGGAAATCAAATACCATTATAAAAGCCATTGCAAGAGGTTTTTCTCCTGAAAATGCACTTAAATTGAAAGATGATGATTATTATTTTGAGATTATTAAAATTCCTCTTTATGTAGGTAAGTCTAAAAAAGCTTTGGCTAGATACAAAGGAAGAATAATTGGTAAAGATGGAAAAACAAGGGAATTAATAATTGAAATGGCTGATGTAGCTATGGCAGTTTATGGCAAAACTGTATCCTTAATTGGTGAAATGGAAAATTTAATGGTGGCTAAAGAAGCTGTTGAAATGATTTTAAATGGTTCAAGACATAAATCTGTTTATGGGTTTTTAGAAGCCAAAAAACAAGATAGAAAAATGAAAGAATTTAAAAATCTAATAGGATTAGAAACCGAAGATGAAATAGAGTTCCGTGATGATATTTAAAATCGTGATTATTTGGTAATCAATTAGTATTTAATACTTATTTTTCTTATAATTTTTACTATCTTCTTATTTTTATTAATTTATATTTTTATTTTCTATTTCCTTTTTTTTATCTTTATTTTTTTTTAAAATTATAATATTTTTAATATTTTTAATAATTTATATGTTTTTAATGTTTTTAATAATTTAATATTTTTTAAAAGTTTAATAAATTTTTAAAATATTTTTAATATTTTTTAATATTTTAAATTCAATGATAATAGCAATGTTTTAATATTACTTTTCAAATGCTCTCACAAAATAATTATATACTCTTAGCATAAAATTTTATTATATAATATTTAAATTAGTATTTTAATTGAATTTTTAAATTTGGGTGGTTATTTTTTTTTTAAATCATATCCTACTTTCATCAAAAATCATCAAAAATATTATATAATATTCAAGAGATATACATGGTATGATAAAAATGTTTTGAAATTAGCTATTTTTATTATTAACTCTAATGTCATATGTAATAAATTTTTAGGATAATAAAATTATAATGATGTAATTATGATATATAATTTGGAATATTTTTATTTAAAAAAATTAATTAATTTTATAAAAAACTATTTTATTTTAGGAGGTTTAATTTGTCTCAACAAGCAGCAGAACTATTTGATAATTTTCAAGAATTGACTCCATCTGAATTTTTTAGGAAAAACAAGCAAATGTTAGGATTTTCAGGGAAAATACGATCTTTGACTATGGTTTTTCATGAATTAATCACTAACAGTTTTGATGCATCAGAAGAAGCAGGAATATTACCTGACATTGAAATTGAGCTTCATAAGTTAGAAGATGACCATTATTTACTTAAACATAAAGATAATGGTCCAGGTATTCCAGAAAAATTTGTAATGAAAGTTTACTGTACAATGTTTGCTGGTTCAAAGTTTAGAAATATCCAATCAAGAGGACAACAAGGTTTAGGATGTAGTGGTTGCGTATTATTATCTCAAATGACTACAGGCGAACCAGCTAAAGTTATATCACAGTACAAAGAAGAAGGAGAATTGAAAGGAATTGAAATGACCTTTAAAATGGATGTTAAAAAAAACAAAGGTCTTTTAATGAAAAAAAAGAAATTTACTCCTGAAAAAACTGGTGTTTCCATAGAATTACAATTTAAAGAAGTTAGATATAACATGGCACAACAAGGAGCTTTTGAATATATTCGACGAACAATGGTTGGAAATCCTCATGCTAGAATCACATTTACAGACCCTAATGGTCATGTATATCAGTTTAAAAGAGCAGCTGATGTTGTTCCAGTTCTTCCTGAAGAAGTTTTACCTCATCCTAAAGGAATCACTGCTGATGATTTAATTTTTATGGCAAAACATACTGATAAAAAAAGAATCAGAACTTTATTAATGGAATCATTGTCAAGAATGTCTAAAAGTCAAGTTGATAAAATTGAAGAGATTACAAGCATTGAATTAAAAAAACACCCAAAATATTTACAATGGGAGGAAGCTGAAAAGATTGTTGAAGCTATTTCTCAAATCAAATGGATGGCACCACCTACTTCTGGATTAATTCCAATTGGGGATGAACAAATAGAAAAAGGAATGAAAGAAATTCTTAAACCAGAATTTACTGCTGTAAACACAAGGAAACCTGTTGCATATCGTGGAGGAGTTGCTTTTATTATTGAAGCAGGACTTGCCTTTGGAGGAGAGTCTGGAAGAGTTGTAGGGGATCAAAAAAAATCTGAAATAATGCGTTTTGCAAATAGAGTTCCTTTAACATTTGATGAAGGCAGTTGTGCTATAACAGAAGCATTAAAAAGTGTGGACTGGAAGAGATATGGACTTCGTGATTTAGAAAATACACCATTGACAATGTTTGTAAATATTATTTCAACTCAGGTTCCTTATTTATCCACTGGAAAGCAAAGCGTTGCTCCTGAACCAGAGATTATTCATGAAATTAGACAGTCTATGATGAAAATAGCTAGAAAACTTCAAAAACATCTAAATGCTAAAAAAGCAGCTAAAGAAGAAGCTATTAGATCAAAAATTTTTGAAGATTTTGTTCCTTTAATAATTAAAGAAGCTGCTAGTTTAGCCGAGACCGATGTGCCTCATTACGATGAAATATTAGCCAAAGTAACTAGAAGAGCTTTAGCTGAGCTATTAGGTGAAAACCCAGATGATATTAATCAAACTAAAGAAACTGAGAATAAGACTATAGGTGAAAATCTTATTCCAGAAAATCCTCATTTGAAAAAAATAAAAAACCATTCTAAAGATAAATCAGAGGTTAATTCTAAAATTGACCAAAAAAATGAGACTAATGCTAAACTTAAATCAAAATCTAAGTCAGAATCTAAGTCAATATCTAAACTTAAACCTAAACCAGATTCTAAGTTGATATCTAAATCTAAGTCTAAATCAGAATATAAATCAATGTCTAAATCTAAACCCAAATCTAAAAATAATGATAATGATTTAGACAAGAATAAAGATAATCTAGATCATGATAAAAAGAAAATAGAAAAAAAACAAAAAGTTAGCTTAGATGATTTTATTAATTAATGATTTGTATTTTAAAATAAATTTGATAAATGTGATGATATGAGTAAGCCATTAAATCCAAAAAAAGAAAAAAAAGATATAACAATAAACAAGCTTAAAGGACTTGGTCAGTCAATAGTCGATGATGTTTCTAAAAATGAAATCCCAACTCTTAATATTCCATCAAGGGGAACTGGGAACATTGTTTATGATGAAGATAAAAGGTACTATGTTTTAGGTGATAGGTACGGAAAAAGGTCCCTTGGAAATGTTAAACAAATAAAAAAAATGGGTCAAATGATGCATGTTTCTAATTTTTGTAAGAACTTAGTTTCTACAGAAAAAACTGCAACTTTAAGGGAGATGTACTATGTTAGTGAAGGCTGGGGAATGGGATTTTCTGATCAGAATGAATCTAACATTTTAGCAGAAGATTTAGAGGTTACTGTAGGTGCTTCTCGTGAAGATTTAGGTTTAATGCCAGAAGAAGATGGTGCATCGGTTTATGGAGATATACTTCTAAAAGAAGGGGATGTAGAAATAAATGCATTAAAATCTGGTAAATCAGGTTATACTATCTCGCCTACAATTGATGAAGTGGAATTTATAGGTCATAATGTAGAGAGAGTAATAGCTGTTGAGACAATGGGAATGTTTCACAGAATGGTTCAAGAAGAAGCATATAAAAAATTTAATACTTTAATTGTAGGGCTTAAAGGACAGGCTGCTCGTGCCACAAGGAGATTTTTAAAGAGAGTTAGTACTGAATTAAAACTTCCTGTCTATATTTGTAATGATGGAGATCCATGGGGTTTTCATATAGCAATGGTTATAATATCAGGGAGTGCTAAGCTTGCCCATGTTAATCATGACTTAGCAACTCCAGATGCCAAATTTTTAGGTGTCACTGCTTCTGATATTGTTAAATATGAGTTACCTACGGATAAACTCAAAGAAGTTGATGTTTTACGTTTAAAAGAACTTGCTAAAGACCCAAGATATCGAAACAAGCAATGGCAAGATGAAATTAAAAAAATGCTTAAAATAGGAAAAAAAGCAGAACAGCAAGCATTTTCAAAATATGGATTAGAATATGTAGTTGACACTTATTTCCCAGAAAAATTAGAAGAAATAGAGAATTAATTAATTTTTTTTTCAATAAATATTTTTATTAGAAAAAACAAAAATTATCCCATAATTATTTATAAATATTACTAATTTACTAATTTAATAAAATTATATTGTTAAATAAATATTTTATGTATTTTTTTGGTGACTGTCGAAATGTTAGTTGGTAAGAAAAATTTCTCTTCTAAAAATCAAGTATTTGTAAATTCAAGCTTAAAATTCAATTTTAAAAATTCTACCAACTAACAAATTGACAGTCCCTTTTTTTGATGTTTTATTTTTTTAATTATCTCATGGTTTTATTTATTTTTTTAATATTTATGTAATCTTTATTTTTTTTATAAATTTTGTAATAATTTGTTAAGATGATGTTTTTTTTTTAATAATTTAAATAAATGATATTATTTTTAATTTAAGGTGTTTTTAAAATGGTTAAAGTAGCTATTAACGGATATGGGACTATTGGTAAGCGTGTTGCAGATGCTGTTGCCCTTCAAGATGATATGGAAGTTATTGGTGTTAGTAAAACTCGTCCAAACTATGAATCAAAAATGGCTGTTCAAAAAGGATATAATTTATATGTTGGTATTCCTGAAAGAGAAAAATCATTTGCTGAAGCGGGAATAGAAATATCTGGAACCGTTGATGACATGATAGAAGAAGCAGATGTTGTAGTTGACTGTACACCAGGCAATATTGGTCCAGAAAATCTTAAAAAATATCAAAAAGCTGGTGTTAAAGCAATATATCAAGGTGGAGAAAAACATACATTAACTGGGCTTTCATTTAATTCTTTTGGTAATTATGCTGATTCATTAGGTAAAGATTGCACTCGTGTAGTTTCTTGCAATACTACTGGATTAACTCGTAGTTTAAAACCTATTGAAGACTTTGTTGGAATTAAAAAAATTCGTGCGGTTATGGTTAGGCGTGGAGGAGATCCTTATCAAGTAAATAAGGGACCTATAAATGCTGTTGTTCCAAATCCTCCTACTGTGCCTTCTCATCATGGTCCTGACCTTGCTACTGTTATGTATGGTGCAAATATTGTTACAGTTGCTCTATTGGTTCCAACAACTCTTATGCATCAACATAATTTAATGGTAGAATTAAGAGATGATGTGTCAGTTGATGATATTATTGATGTATGGGAAAAAAGGTCAAGAATTCTTTTATTAAATGCTAAAGATGGTTTAGGCTCAACTGCAGAGTTTATGGAATATGCTAAAGAACTTGGACGTAGTAGAAATGACTTATTTGAAATTCCTATTTGGAAAGAGTCAATTAATGTTGTTGATGGAGAATTGTTTTATATGCAAGCTGTTCATCAAGAGTCTGATGTTGTTCCTGAAAATATAGATGCTATAAGAGCATTGTTAGAATTAGAAGAAAATAATGAGAAATCAATAGCTAAAACAAATAAAGCTATGGGTATTTTATAAATATTATAAATATATATAAAAGAGAATTATTTTTTTATACTTTATTATTAAATTATTTTATTATTAAATTATTTTTTTTATTATTTTTTTATTTACTATTCATTTTTTTTATAAATTCTCTTAGTTTTTAATTTTTAAAATTTACCATTCCAGAATCATGAAAAATAAAGTTATTTTTGGACCTGCAGGAAGACCAATTGATTATAAAGGTCCTGGATATAAGGCATGTGATTATATTGCAGGTGAAGGATTAGGTGCCTACGAATATCAAGGAGGTAGAGGTCTTAGAATTGGAGAAAAATCATCTAAAATTTTAAAAGAAAATTCTATTAAAAACAATATTTTACTATCTCTACATGGACCATATTTTATTAACCTAGCATCTTTAAAAGAGAAAACTATTAATAACACAATAGAGCTAATGTTTAAATCTGCTCAAATAGCTGAATGGATGGGAGCATATAGAATTGTCTTTCATCCAGGGTATTATGGTTCAAACACAAATTCTGTTTCACTTTCAATAGCTATTGAAACTGTAAACAAGATTTTTAAAAACTTGGAGGAGGCAGGAATAAAAGATTTTACTTTTTCCCCTGAGACTACTGGCAAAAAATCTCAATTAGGAAACTTAGATGAAATTATTAGTTTATGTAAGGAGTTTGATAAATTCGAGCCTACAATTGACTTTGCTCACCTTCATGCACGAAATGAAGGAGCTGTAAAATCAAAAGATGATTATAATTCTATTCTTTCAAAGTTAGAAAATGAATTAGAAATAAATACTCTTCATTGCCATTTTACACGGATTGAGTATTCTGCATCTGGTGAAAAAAAGCACCATTGTTTGGATGAACTTGATTATGGTCCAAGTCCAAAGCTTTTTTTAGAATCTCTAGTTGAAAATGATTTTAAAGCTACTATAATATGTGAATCTCCATTGTTGGATAAGGATGCCCTTAATTTAAAAAAAATATATGAAGGTTTAATTTAATTCAGTTTTTTATCCTTTAAAAATTTTAGATAGTTTTATATACTGTAAATTTATATTTATTTATATAATAATTTCCTTATAATATATTATTTTAAAAAATAACATTTTTATTATATATTGTTAAGCAAATTTTAAAAATTAAATAAATTTAAAAGTGATAATTATGGCAAAAAACGAATTACCTCTTGCTTCTGTTGCAAGATTATTAAAAAATGTGGGTGCACAAAGAATCAGTGATAAAGCTGTTGTTGCTTATGCTGAAGTTTTAGAAGAAGCAGCTACTAAACTATCTATTGAAGCAGTTGACATTGCTAAAAATTCTGGACGTAAAACTATTAAAGACACAGATATTAAATTAGCTCTAGCTTCTATATGTACATGTAAAAAATAGCATTTTTTTTTTAAAATGCTACTTGATATATTATTTTAATATACTTTAATATAT
The DNA here is from genome assembly GCF_001639295.1 of Methanobrevibacter curvatus. GTDB lineage: Archaea > Methanobacteriota > Methanobacteria > Methanobacteriales > Methanobacteriaceae > Methanoflexus > Methanoflexus curvatus. The sequence goes on from NZ_LWMV01000136.1 coordinate 22,877, forward strand.
TTTAATATTTTTTTAGTTTTCTTTTTTTTATTTTTTTAGTTTTTATTTTTTTATCTTTTTTTATCTTTTTTCAATACTTTTTCAATATTTTTTTTAATATTTTTTTATATTTTTTCTATTTTTTAAAAGCTTTTTTTTAATTGTTTCCATTAATTTTTATAAAAATGCATATTAAAAAATAAAAATTTTAATTCACTTAAAATTAAACAATTTATTTAGTTTTTTTCAAAATATTTTTATACTTTTAAAATCATATTATTATATGTTTTATTATTTTAAAATTTATAATTTATAATGATGTATCATATAGATTTATCAAAATAGATTTTTTTATAATACCTATCTTTTAAAAATTTAATTTTTTATAATTACTGGAGTTAATATGAAAATAAATAATAACAATCAAACTGAGCATGTTTTATCTGCAGGAAATGTTATTGTAACAAATTTTGACAAAAAACAAGAAGCAAAAGTAGTTGTAATTGAAGAAGCAGGATTACCATTTAAATTACACTACATGGAAGTTCCTAAAATTGAAATTTCAAACAAAGAGTTATTTGAACATTATGCAAGGGATCAATGGTATGGTGCACAAGCTATTGAGGGAAATTATCTTTTTGATCAGAAAGTATTTCCAGACTTTGGATTTAAAATGGTTTCTGTAACCCCTAACGATTCTATTATTGGCGATAATACTACGATTATACTTTTAAATGAAAAAAACAAAGATAAATTAAATTTAAATGAAAAAAATAAAAATAAATTGAATTTATCAAAGTTTAAATCTCATTCTACTATGGATGATATTATTGGTCAAGTTGGAGCTAAAAGTAAATGTAGAGTAATAGAAAAATATCTTAAAAACAGTGAAGAATTTGGTATTTGGGCTCCAAAAAATATTTTATTCTATGGACCTCCTGGAACTGGGAAGACAATGATGGTTCAAGCACTCTCAAATAAATTAGACGTTCAATTGTTTTTAATTAAAGCAACAACTTTAATTGGTGACCATGTTGGTGATGGGTCTCGTCAAATTCATGATTTGTTTGAAAATGCTAAAAAATCTGCTCCCGCAGTGATTTTTATTGATGAAATTGATGCAATAGCTTTAAATAGAAAGTACCAATCCTTACGTGGAGATGTTTCAGAGATTGTCAATGCATTGCTAAGTGAAATGGATGGGTTTTCTGAAAATTTAGGAGTTATAACTATTGCAGCTACTAATAATCCAGAACAATTAGATTTAGCCGTTAGAAGCAGGTTTGAAGATGAATTTGAATTTAGTTTACCTAATGAAAATGAAAGAACAGCTATTTTTAAGAAATATATGGATACTTTACCTATTCCAGTTGATGAAACCCCAGAAAAATTGGCTAAGCTCACTAAGGGCTTTTCTGGCAGGGACATAAAGGAAAAAGTCCTAAAATCATCTCTTCACATGGCATTATCTAATGATAAAAATTCAATAAGCTCAAAATATATTAGCAAAGCTATTGATGGGTCTAAAAAAGAATCCAAACCTCCAAAAGCAATGTTTGTTTAATAATCTTTATATTTCCTTTTTTTAGTTTTTAATTTTTACTTATTCCTTTTATTATTATTTTTTTTTTTTAGTTTTTAGTTTTTAGTTTTTTTCTTTTGAATTGATTTTTTAACACTTTTTCATTTTTTCTTCTATTTATATTTTAAAATCTATCACTTTGTTTCAAAGAGGTATTTTACTACTTTAATAATCTCTTTATCTCCTTTTTCAGCAGATTTTTTTATGTTTTTTGTAATATCATGGAAAATTTTGTTTACAATTGATTTAGATAAATTTTCTATAATTTTTTCTTTTTCAGTATTGTTTTCTTTTTCACTGTTGTCTCCTAGTTTAATTCTATTTTTATTTTCCTTTTTACTCAAATGTTGTTTTGTTATGTCTTTGTGCTTTAGTTTGTAAATTGCTTTTTCTACTTCTTTTTGCCTTACTCTTTCCATCTTAATTCTTATGTCTGAAAGTAGGTCTTCAACTTCCATGATTTTAAATGAGTTTTTAAGTAGCTTGAACTCTTTATCTATGATTTTATTTGCTTGTTTTACCTCATTTTCTCTTTGTTTTTTATTTTTATTTGCTATTCCTCTTAAGTCATCTAAATTAAATAGCCTAACATTTAGTTCATTTACATTTTCATCTATATCTCTTGGATTTGCTAAATCTACTATTAAAAGTGGAATTTCTCTCTTTTCTAAACATTCTTTATTTGTAACCTCAATTAATCTTTCTTTAGATAATATTGTGTGAGGTGAGCCTGTCGCACTAATAATTAAATCTGCATTTTTTAATTCTTTTTTCAAGTCATCTAATAGAATAGCTTCTCCATTTAGCTCTTTTGCAAGTCTAACGGCTTTGTAATATGTTCTGTTTGCTACAATAATGGCTTTAAGATTTTTTGCAGATAGTGCTTTTGCCACTAGGGTTCCCATTTTTCCAGCACCAATTACTAAGACATGTTTGTCTTTAAGATTGTCTAAATGTTCTTCTGCTAAATCAACTGCTGCAGAGCCTATTGAAACAGAACCTCGATTTATTTTTGTTTTATTTCTAACAACTTGACCTACATGAATAGCTTTTCTAAAAAGAACATCTAACACTTTTCCACAGTGTCCTTCCTCATAACTTTTATTTTTCGCATCTTTAATTTGACCTAATATTTGATCTTCACCAATAATCATGGATTCTAAGCCTGACGTGGTTTTAAGAAGATGTAACATGGCTGAATCTCCATAATGGATTAATAATTTTTTATTTTCGGAATTTAAAATAGGATGGTCAAAGGAACAAACATTGGTGTGGATATAATATTCTTTTCTGTTGCAGGTATTAATTTCTACATACTCTTGAATATTAAACTCACCTCTAAATTGATTAAATAGCTTTTTTAAGTCTTGTGCTGTGTTTTCCATTGTTTCTATATCAGCAATTTTATGGTCTACTCTGATGTTAATTATCATTAGCATTCTCCATAATAATATCTCGTGCATTGACTTTTGCTTCATTTAATTTATCTTTTGAAAGTAAATCATTTATTCTCTCATTTACTAAGATATTTTCTAAAACTTCTTTCCTTTTTCTTTGTGAGAGAATTGTATTTTTTAAAATTTTTCTACAATAATCTTGAAGTTTTATTTGAGTTAGTTCTTCTTTTGTAAGGAGTTTTTCTTCAGCTATTAGTTTTTCAAGCTTTTTTCTAAGTATTTTTGCCATTAAAGGGCTTTTACCCCCAGTATATATGGATATTTCAATATCTTCTAAATTTACTTTTGTGGGAACAATTAAATTGCCTTTTTCTGGAATGTCTGCACGATTCAACAGTTTATTTTCACTTAGTTTACTTGCATACTCATTTATTTCTGTATTCGTTGTTGCAACAACAACTAAATTTGCCCATTCTATTGATTTTTTAATTTCTTCCTTGTTTAAACCTAAATGAAATTTAACATTCTCAGTTTTTAATTCTTTAGGTAACTTTTCCCCAAATATTACTACATTTGCTCCTGCAGATTGAAATCTTTTAGCTCTTCTTATTCCTACTTCACCTGAGCCAAGAATTAAGACATTTTTATCTTCAAGTTTTAAAAAAAGAGATGTTCCATTCATTTTCACACATTTTTATTTCATAATTATTCAAATCTATTTCATGATTATTCTAATAATTCTATTAAATTATTGCAATGTTTTCATTTTTAGAAGTTTTGCAGCTATTTTTACATCGTTGTTACTGTCACTTAAAACTTTTTTAGCCTCCTCTTCATTTACATTAAAAGATTCTGCCAATAATTTTATATGTTCTTGAGTATAATCTTTTTCATTGGAAACTAATTTTTCAGATAGTTGTTTTTTCAATGTTAAATACTCATTTTCATCCATATCTATATTTCTCATAACCCTATCTCTCAAAGGACAAGGTTTTGATGTTTTACAACACCAAACCAATGAGCCAAAACAAGTTCCTGCCCCTTCTTTAAGGCGAGTATTTCTTCCAAATTCAGTTTTAATGTCCATGTATTCTTGTGGACTCATATTAACATCTTCAAGAGCGTATAATACTGGACATGGTTTTACTGGCGGACAACAAAATGCTAAAGCTCTGCTATCCCCTCCTCTACATACATGTGACGGTGCATCATCCCAAGACATAACTTTATCCTCATTTAAGATTTTTATAACATAGTAATAATACTATCAATTATTAATTTTATTAATTTTATTAATTTTTATTAAGAGTAACATTTTTATAATTTTATATAATTAGTAGCTGTAATTTTATATAACTAGTAATTATAATTATAAATTCAATTAATTAATAAAAATTTCAGCATTATTTATCAGAATTTAATTATTATCTAATTATTATCTAATTATTATTTAATTATTATTTATTTAATCTAGAAACTAATCAGTAAGCATCTCTTCTTTTTCTTTTGGATTTAGTTCTGGAACTATTTCTTCTGGGGTTCCAATTTTAAGGACTTTTCCACCTCTCATCAATGCAGTTCTATCACAGACATCTAAAACAAAGTCCATATCATGAGATATAATTAAAAATGTCTGATTTAAATCTTGTCTTGCTTTTAGAATAGAGTCTGTAACTTGGACTCTTGTAATTGGATCCATAGTTCCAGTTGGCTCGTCTAAAATTACGATGGTAGGTTCTTTTATTAAAACTTGAGCTATTGCTACACGATGTTTTTCTCCAACACTAAGTTTCTCTGGTGCTTTGTTTAAGATGTTCATGGCATAATCTGAATCAAATCCAACAGCTTTTAATACTTCAATGGCTTTCATTTTAGCAAATTCTGCAGGGAATTCTAGGCTTATAGATTCAGTTAAATTTTCAAGAACAGATCTATGAGGATATAAAGAGTATTCTTGGTGAAGGAGACCTATATAGGGTATAATTCTTCCTCTACCTAATGGTCCAGAGATATTCATATCAATCCATTGATCTCCTAACCTAACATTAATTTCACCACTACTAGGTTCAGTTAAGCCTACTAACATACGACTTAATGTAGTTTTTCCAGATCCACTAAGACCAACTATACCAAAAATTTCTCCTTCATTGATTTTAAGACTAATCTCATCAACCGCTTTAACTACTCCTCTGTCTATAGAATAGTAGTATTTTTTAGCTTTTTCAATGTCAATGATAGTACTTCCAGTTTTGTATTCATTGATTTGCTTTGGAAGAGGAACGGTTTCTAAAAATTTTTCAACAACTGTGGCAGATGATCCTTTATCTACAATTTCGCCATTATCTAACCATATAACAGTATCAGATAACTGTTTCATTACTTCAGGCCAGTGAGAAGTAATTAACATTGTTATACCTTCGTTTTTCACACCTTCTTTTAATGTTTCATGTATATATTTAGCTGTTTGAGGATCTAATGTTCCTGTAGGTTCATCAGCTAAAAATAACATTGGATTTTTAGCTATTTGTCTTGCAAGAACTACTCTTTGTTTTTCTCCACCACTTAAATCACGAGCAATGTGAGTAATTCTATGATTCATTTGAACCATTTCTAAAAGGTCTAATGCTCTATAAAGTTTTTCTTCATATTCTCCAGTTGGAATGGCTTCTAAGACATTTTCAATTACAGTTTCTTCATCATATAATGCGAAATTTCTCTGTAACATAATGGAAATTCTTCTTCTAATTGCAGCAAAGATTTTTCTATCACTGTTCCAGAAATCAATTTCTTCAGCTTCGAACTTTCCACCACAAGAACATGAATTTCCTGATTTAGATGGCGTATCTACAGTTAAACAACTTTTACAAATGGCTAGGTTGTAAATTATTTTTCCACTGTCTGGGCGATACTCTTTTATTCCTCTGAGCATATTTATTAATACGGACTTCCCAGAACCACTTCTTCCTAAAATTCCAACAACTTCTCCTTCTTCTATATCAATATTAATGTCTTTTAAAACATTATTATCATCAAAGGTTTTGTTTATATTTTTAATAGATATAAATGACATTTTTTCACCATTTGGTTTATGTAGTTATTTAAGAATATGTAAACGATTAAAAATAATTTATTTTAATAATGATTTAGTTTTATAATAATTTTTAATAATGGTTTATTTAATAACATTTCATTTAATAATTTTTTATTTTATATTTTATTTCTATTTTTTTTTTTTTTTTTTTTTTTTTTATTTTTTTAT
>NZ_LWMV01000137.1 GCF_001639295.1 Methanobrevibacter curvatus
AGGAGTACTACTATTATTACCAGTATTATTCTCATTAACATTAGTAACATTTGCAACATTCACAATACTACCAGTACCATTCAAACGAACAAGAATATCCAAAACAATACTCTCACCATTAGCCAAATTACCAATACTCCAAACACCAGTACTTGCAACATAATAAGTAAACCTTGGAGTTGTACTGTTAATATAAATCAATCTACTATCTAACCTATCAGTAATAACCAAACCAGTCGCATTATCAGGACCAAAATTAGTCACATTAATAGTATACAAAACAAACGCACCATTCAAAACAGAACCACTAACATTAGATGTTTTAACAACACTAAGATTCACAGTAGGAACAACAGTAAGATTAGTAGTATTATCAGGAGTACTACTATTATTACCAGTATTATTCTCATTAACACCAGTAACATTCGCAACATTCACAATACTACCAGTACCATTCAAACGAACAAGAATATCCAAAACAATACTCTCACCATTAGCCAAAGTGTTAATATTCCAAACACCAGTACTTACAATATAACTAGTTCCACGAGGAGTGGTACTATTAATGTATATTAATCTACTATCTAACCTATCAGTAATAACCAAACCAGTCGCATTATCAGGAC
>NZ_LWMV01000138.1 GCF_001639295.1 Methanobrevibacter curvatus
TGGTTGAGTATACTATTAATGTAACTAATCATGGTCCTGATACTGCGACTAATGTGAATATTACTGATGTTTTAGATACTAGATTGATCTTTGTCAGTGCCAATGGATCTCCTACTCGTGTAGGTCAAACTGTTAATTGGACTATTGCAAGCATCTTAAATGGTGATTCTTATATTATTAGCTTAATTGTTCAGTTGAATGGTACTGGAAATATAAGTAATGTGGCTAATGTTACTGGGTCTGATCAGAATAATACTGGTAATAATAGTAGTGGTGATAATAATAGTACTTTGAATGTTACTGAGAGTATTAATTTGAGTATTGTTAAGACTGTGAATGTGTCTGGTGTTGTTTTGAATGGTGCTTTGGTTGAGTATACTATTAATGTAACTAATCATGGTCCTGATACTGCGACTAATGTGAATATTACTGATGTTTTAGATACTAGATTGATCTTTGTCAGTGCCAATGGATCTCCTACTCGTGTAGGTCAAACTGTTAATTGGACTATTGCAAGTATTTTGAATGGTGATTCTTATATTATTAGCTTAATTGTTCAGTTGAATGGTACTGGAAATATAAGTAATGTGGCTAATGTTACTGGGTCTGGTCAGAATAATAC
>NZ_LWMV01000139.1 GCF_001639295.1 Methanobrevibacter curvatus
ACATTAATAGTATACTCAACTAAAACACCATTCAAAACAACACCAGACACATTCACAGTCTTAACAATACTTAAATTAATACTTGGAGTAACATTCACAGTACTATTGTTGTTAGAACTGTTGTTGCCTGTATTATTTTGATCTGTACCTGTGACATTTGCTATATTGCTTATATTTCCAGTACCATTCAACTGAACAATTAAAGTAATAATATAAGAATTATTATTTAAAATACTTGAAATAGTCCAGCTAACAGCTTGACCCACACGAGTATAGCTTCCATTAGCACTAACAAAGATTAATCTGTCATCTAAAACATCAGTAATATTCACATTAGTCGCAGTATCAGGACCATGATTAGTAACATTAATAGTATACTCAACTAAAACACCATTCAAAACAACACCAGACACATTCACAGTCTTAACAATACTTAAATTAATACTTGGAGTAACATTCACAGTACTATTGTTGTTAGAACTGTTGTTGCCTGTATTATTTTGATCTGTACCTGTGACATTTGCTATATTGCTTATATTTCCAGTACCATTCAACTGAACAATTAAAGTAATAATATAAGAATTATTATTTAAAATACTTGAAATAGTCCA
>NZ_LWMV01000140.1 GCF_001639295.1 Methanobrevibacter curvatus
ACTAATATTACTGTTGTTCCTACTGTGAATCTTAGTATTGTTAAATCATCTAATGTATCTGGATCTGTTTTGAATGGTGCATTTGTTTTATATGCTATTAATGTGACTAATTTTGGTCCTGATAATGCGACTGGTTTGGTTATTACTGATGTTTTGGATATTAGATTGATTTATATTAATAGTACTAGTCCTCGTGGAACTAGTTATGATGCTATTACTGGTGTTTGGGATATTAACACTTTGGCTAATGGTGAGAGTATTGTTTTGGATATTCTTGTTCGTTTGAATGGTACTGGTAGTATTGTGAATGTTGCAAATGTTACTAATGTTACTGAGAATAATACTGGCAATAATAGTAGTACTCCTGATAATACTACTAATATTACTGTTGTTCCTACTGTGAACATTAGTGTTGTTAAAACCTCTAATGTAAGTGGATCTGTCTTAAATGGTGCATTTGTTTTATACACTATTAATGTAACTAACTATGGTCCTGATAATGCTACTGGTTTGGTTATTACTGATAAATTAGATACTAGATTAATATACATTAACAGTACATCTCCAAGATTTACTTACTATGTTGCAAGTACTGGTGTTTGGAA
>NZ_LWMV01000141.1 GCF_001639295.1 Methanobrevibacter curvatus
TTGTTCGTTTGAATGGTACTGGTAGTATTGTGAATGTTGGTAATGTTACTGGTGTTAATGAGAATAACACTGGTAATAATAGTACTCCTGATAATACTACTAATATTACTGTTGTTCCTACTGTGAACATTAGTGTTGTTAAATCATCTAATGTGTCTGGTAATGTCTTAAATGGTGCTTACATCTTGTACACTATTAATGTGACCAATTTCGGTCCTGATAATGCTACTGGTTTGGTTATTACTGATAAGTTAGATACTAGATTAATATACATTAATAGTACAACTCCAAGGTTTACTTTCTATGTTGCAAGTACTGGTGTTTGGAGTATTGGTGCTTTGGCTAATGGTGAAAGTATTGTTTTGGATATTCTTGTTCGCTTAAATGGCACTGGTAATATTGTGAATATTGCTAATGTTACTAATGTTAATGAAAATAATACTGGTAATAACAGTAGTAATCCTGATAATGAAACTAATATTACTGTTGTTCCTACTGTGAATCTTAGTATTGTTAAATCATCTAATGTATCTGGATCTGTTTTGAATGGTGCATTTGTTTTATATGCTATTAATGTGACTAATTTTGGTCCTGATAATG
>NZ_LWMV01000142.1 GCF_001639295.1 Methanobrevibacter curvatus
TCAGAATAATACTGGTAATAATAGTAGTGGTGATAATAATAGTACTTTGAATGTTACTGAGAGTATTAATTTGAGTATTGTTAAGACTGTGAATGTGTCTGGTGTTGTTTTGAATGGTGCTTTGGTTGAGTATACTATTAATGTAACTAATTTTGGTCCTGATACTGCGACTAATGTGAATATTACTGATGTTTTAGATACTAGATTGATCTTTGTCAGTGCCAATGGATCTCCTACTCGTGTAGGTCAGTCTGTTAATTGGACTATTGCAAGTATTTTGAATGGTGATTCTTATATTATTAGCTTAATTGTTCAGTTGAATGGTACTGGAAATATAAGTAATGTGGCTAATGTTACTGGGTCTGATCAGAATAATACTGGTAATAATAGTAGTGGTGATAATAATAGTACTTTGAATGTTACTGAGAGTATTAATTTGAGTATTGTTAAGACTGTGAATGTGTCTGGTGTTGTTTTGAATGGTGCTTTGGTTGAGTATACTATTAATGTAACTAATCATGGTCCTGATACTGCGACTAATGTGAATATTACTGATGTTTTAGATACTAGATTGATCTTTGTCAGTGCCAA
>NZ_LWMV01000143.1 GCF_001639295.1 Methanobrevibacter curvatus
CAAAACTTCTTAAAATCCTTAAAAATATCTAATTTCTTTTCTAAAAGGTTTACTTTTCTATCAAGTGTTGTTAGAAAATCAGCTATTTTGAATTGTTCATTCATGGAGGTAAAATTTATTTTCATTAAGGATAAGTTACTTCCTGAAATTAGGGCTCTTGTAGTTATTGAGCTGTGTTTGATGATTTTTTGTCTATTTTTTGGATTTCTGAAATAATATGCATAAAACAATGCATTAATGTCTTTAATTTTTCCCCTAGCTCTTAAAATAAATCCACTAAATACACAATTAATATGTTTTCCTATGTATGCACTACTAAGTCCTATTTCATCAGATGTTTCAGAAGTTCTTGTAAAGAATAGATCATTTGGTTTCACATTATATCTAGAAATCTCATCGTTATTAACATCAACTAATCCTTTAATCGAGTTTTCATTATTAAAAATATTCTTATTAACATCCATATAATTTAAAATCTTTATTCCATGCCCAAAAAAATCTTTACTTTTATTTAATCCATTTTTTATTTCAAATAAGTCTCCCAATTTTTTCTCTTCCCATTCATCACTAAATTCTGGAAATCGTAATTT
>NZ_LWMV01000144.1 GCF_001639295.1 Methanobrevibacter curvatus
GTAATAATAGTACTGGTAATAATAGTACTGTGAATGTTACTCCAACTGTTAATTTAAGTATTGTTAAGACTGTGAATGTTACTGGTGTTGTTTTGAATGGTATTTTAGTTGAGTATACTATTAATGTGACTAATCGTGGTCCTGATACTGCGACTAATGTGAATATTACTGATGTTTTAGATGATAGGTTGATTTTTGTTAGTGCTAATGGAAGCTATACTCGTGTGGGTCAAGCTGTTAATTGGACTATTTCAAGTATTTTAAATGGTGATTCTTATATTATTAGTTTAATTGTTCAGTTGAATGGTACTGGAGTTATAAGTAATGTGGCAAATGTTACTGGAACTGATCAGAATGATACTGGTAATAATAGTACTGGTAATAATAGTACTGTGAATGTTACTCCAACTGTTAATTTAAGTATTGTTAAGACTGTGAATGTTACTGGTGTTGTTTTGAATGGTATTTTAGTTGAGTATACTATTAATGTTACTAATCGTGGTCCTGATACTGCGACTAATGTGAATATTACTGATGTTTTAGATGATAGGTTGATTTTTGTTAGTGCTAATGGAAGCTATA
>NZ_LWMV01000145.1 GCF_001639295.1 Methanobrevibacter curvatus
GTGTTAAGATTTTCAGTATGTTTGCCATAGTATGTGGTTTTGTAGCTGCTTGGAAATTTCTTTATTTTAATAGGGGAATATTTTTTGGTTTTTGAGTTTTGGACGTACCATTTTCCTGATATGCTTGGGATTTTGGTTTGTTTTACCCATTTATTATTTATTTTTTTATACCAGCCGTTTTTATTTACTTGGTAGCTGATATTGATTTGGGAGTTTCCTGTCTCTTTTGTATTTAGGTTCCAATAGCTGTCAATTTTATGGCTTGTTATTTTAGCATTGGCTGTTAAAGAGCTTGAAGCTGCTGAGTATAAGTTATTTCCGTTGTATTTTACTGAGAAGTTGTATTTGTAGTTGTCTGAATTTTTTGTCAGTCCATTAAAAGTGCTTAGTGTGTTTTGCTTGAGTTTGATAGTGGCTGTTCCACTGGAGTTAGTTGTGGCAGAATATTTATTGTTTAGTACTACCTTTTCTTTTGCTAAAGCACTGTTAGGTGTTTGTTTTTTATTATTGATGGCTGTATTTCCTGAGCTTGTTTGCCAAAT
>NZ_LWMV01000146.1 GCF_001639295.1 Methanobrevibacter curvatus
CAATAAAACATTTAAAAAAAAAAAAAAAAAAAAATCTAAAAAATCTAAAAAATCTAAAAATTTTAATTAATTATAATACTTTCAATTTAAAAGCTAAATTAATAAAATAAATTTTAACTCATGAATTTATAAAATACTTATTTTAAATTTCATTTACCTTATCTTTTACCTTATCTTTTACCTTATCTTATTTAAATTAATTTTTTCTATAAATCATTTAGAGGCATAATATGAAAATTGTATCTGTTGTTGGTAATAAAAATACTGGAAAGACTAGTCTCAGTGTTAAAATCATTAAAGAACTTAAAAATCGAGGTTATAAAGTTGCAAGTATCAAACATTCTCATCATAAGATGGACTTTGATAGAGAAGGCACAGACACATATAAACACAAAGAAGCTGGGGCAGAAACTATAATGGGAGCTGGTGGAAGGTTTTTTTTCAATATAGAAAAGAAAATGTCATTAGACCGCTTGTTGTTTCTTGTTAAATTTATTGATGAACCAGATTTCCTTGTAATTGAAGGATTCAAATCTTACAAATATCCAAAAATAGCTACATCACCAGAAGTAGTTGATAATCATACTATAAAGTCTGTTGATGCTTTTTCTCTTACTGATGAAGATATTGTTGAATTAGTTGACCTTGCAGAAAAAAAAGGACATGACATTATCAATACATTGTATACAAATCAGTGTGGATATAACGATGGAGAAGATATTGCCAAAGCCATTGTTAATGAAAAAATCGAGTATGATGATAAAGATACAGATGTTTATCTCTCTATTGATGAGAATGTAATTGGTTTAAACCTTTTTGTAAATAATTTTATTAAACATGGAATTATAGGTATGTTAAAATCATTAAAGCTCAAAAAATTTGGAGTGAAAAAATTTGAAAAAATAGAATTACTTATAAACAATAAAAAAGACCAAAGTGAGGAATAAAAAAATTAAAGGACAAAAATTGAAAAAAAAGAATAAAAAAGACCAAAATGAAAAAAGAATAAATAATAAGGACTAAAATAAAAATAAAAATAAAAAACGGCTAAAAAATATATATTATTCTCCAAATAGCTTAACAACTTTTTTAAGCTCATCAGGAATGTTTATTTGTTGAGTACATAATCTAATACACTTTTTACAATCAGTACAATTTGATGCTCTTTTTTCTTTGTCTAAAATTAGTTTATAATGGTGTTTAGCACTTTCCACTTCGTCAAAAATTAGAGAAACATTGTATTCTTTAAAACAATCAGATATATTAACATTATATGGACAAGGCATACAATACCCACAGCCATTACAATCATTTCCTTTTTTATTCTTATAAATCGCTGCAACTTCTCTTATTAACTCTTTTTCTTCAATATTTAATGTGTTTGGGTAAGAATTGTTTGCAATGGCTATATTCTCTTTTACTTGTTCTAATGTATTCATTCCACTTAAAACAACATCAACCTCTTTCATATTATAAAGATATTTAAAAGCCCACTCAACAGGACTTCTTTTAATTTTTGATTTATCCCATGTTTTTAAAATGTCTGGAGGAATATCTTGAGACAATTTTCCTCCCCTTAATGGCTCCATTACAACATTTCCAAGCCCTAAAATGTCTGAATACTGTAAACCAGTTATTCCACTTTGATAATCTGTGTCTAAGTAATTCATTTGAGTTAAACTAATATCCCATTCATATCCATCAATTACTTCTAAAAACAGGTCTAAACTATCATGAAAAGAAAATCCAACATATTTTACATTTCCAGAAGATTTTAAATCATCTAAAAATTGAAATAAACCTAAATCAGGTAGTTTATCCCATACATCTTGTTTAACAGAATGAATCATATATGCGTCTAAATAATCAGTCTGTAATAGCTCCAGTTGACGATTAAAAATATTTTCCATGTCTTCTTTTGAATTTATTGTCCAACTAGGCATTTTAGTAGAAAGGAAAACATCATCTCTATATCCATTAGAGAGAAATTCGCCTAAAAATCTTTCACTTTCCCCCTCACCATTGAAATTAGTTCCATGATAAGGATATGCAGTGTCTATATAATTAATTCCATTTTTAATGCCATATTCAAGCATTTCATTTGCTTTCTCTTTATCAATTTGGTTTTTAACACCTTCCACAGTAGGAAGACGCATAGTACCAAATCCTAAAATAGAAACCTTCTCTCCAGTAGACCCTAATTCTCTATATAACATTTTATCAAAAAAAATTAGTAATTAAATTTCATTAAAAAAAACAAACAAACTAAGATTAAAAAAGAACTAAAAAATAAAAAAATTATAAGCATAATAAGTTAAAAATAAAAAAAATAAAAAAATAAAAAAATAAAAAATTAAAATTAAAAATAAAAATAAATGCTAAAAATTACTAACTAAAAGTTATTAATTAAAAAGTATTAATTAAAAAGTATTAATTAAAATGTATTAATTAAAAATTAATAGTCAAAGCTAACTCTCTGGAACTTTTCTTTCTTTGTTAAATCTTTGGTGGCATCTACACCTATTTTAGTAGTTGTTCCATCAGGAGTTGCAACAGGATCAAGTGATGAACCACGAGCTTTAGGAATAATTAAAATATCTTCATCTCCTTTAACCCTTGTAGCTATTGCATATTCAATATCCTCTGGATCAAAAATATTAATATCCTCATCAACAACAACGGCATGCTTTAATGATGGATGAGCTGAAAGTGCAGCTAAAATAACATTTTTTCCGTCTCCTTGATTTTGTTTTTTAATGGCTATAGCTGCATGAAGCCAACAACATCCACCTTCAGTTAAAACAACATTTTGAACTGTTGGAACTGTATTTTGAACCGATTTAAATATTCTTGGTTCTTGAGGAAGACCTTGGAGAAGTCTATGCTCAAAACCAGCAGGAACAATACTATGATAAACTGCATTTTTCTTTATGTGCATTTTAGATAAATTTATTACGGGTTCATCACGAACAACATCATAAGTGTCTGTTAAATCAACAAAAGGACCTTCTTTAGAAGTTTCAGAGATTGAAATTTTACCTTCTAAGATGATCTCAGCTTCTGGAACATTAATATCAGAATCTTCACATTTTAAAAGCTTTAAATCACCATTTTTAAAGGCATTTGCAACTTCCATTTCATCGGCATTAATTGGTATTGAAGTGGTTGTTGCAAGCAAAGTAGCTGGGTCTAATCCAATAGCTATTGCAATATCCAAATCTTTATTTAATTCTTTAGCTCTTTGAAAATAAGTATATAAATTACGTGGAACAATTCTAATAGCTAATTTATCCTTATCCAAATACAACATTCTATGGATTGAAGAATTAGCTATTCCAGTATCAGGGTCTCGAGCAAAAACCACACCAGAAGTAATATAAGGACCACCATCTTTTTTATAGTGAGTTAAAATAGGAATTTTGCTTAAATCTGCTTTAGAAGAAATATACTCTTTTTCATCAGAAATTTCAAAGAATTTATTAATTTTTAAAGGATTTTCCATTCCCTTAATTATTTTTTGAGTTATCTCAGTTTGTTTACAATTTAAAAAGCCAGCTATTTTTTCTCTTGTATTAGATATCCCAGATAAAATTGGAATATCAGAGTTTTTTATATTGTTCAAAAGAACTGTATCTCTGGGATATTTTTTTAACAATTCAAGAACTTCATATTTAGTGTCTAATTCATCTGAAATTGTAATAATTTCTTGTTTATTCTCAATTTTTTCTAAAAAATTCAAAATTCCACATCCATTAATTGATAATTGAATATAGTAAAAATGCTTAAAATATGCTAAAATATATTAGAATATACTAAAATATACTAGAATATAATAGAATATACTAGAATATAGTCAAATGAATAATAATATACTAAAATTTATAATGAACTATGTAAATTAGTAAAATATATTAAAATATAGTAAAATATATTAAAATATATTAAAATATGCTATATATATTAAATAATAATAAAAAAAATTATTAGTAAAATCAATTGATACTATTGCTTTCATATTTTAATAACTTTAAATTAGCTTCAATATCTTTATTTTCAATGGCTAAGATTTCAGCAGCTAAAATAGCTCCATTTTTACCATTAGATATACCAACTGTTCCTACAGGAACTCCAGGGGGCATACTTATCATTGAAATAAGTGAATCTAAACCATCAAGTTCTATTGCACAAGGAACACCAATAACTGGTTTTTCGCTTAAAGCAACTAAAGAACCAGAAACATGAGCAGATAGACCAGTAACAGCGATAAAAACTTTTACATTCTCTTGAGATTCTATATATTTTTGAAATTTCACAGGGTTTCTAACAGGAGAAATAATATTAACATCATAATTAATTCTTAGCCTATCTAAAGTATTAGTAACTTTTTTTGCAACTTTCATGTCAGAATAGCTTCCAGGTATAACACAAACTATTGGAGAATCCTTATCTTTTTTACTTTCATTAAAATTAGGATCATTATCTCCATTAATCTTATATTTATCGGTTAAATTGTCTGTTAAATTATCTGTATCTTCTAATTTTTCATTAATAATATCATTCAAAAATGTATTGTTAAAATAATTTCCATTTAGCTTAGAATGAATCTTTTTATCATCAATATCAACTTTTTCTACATAGCTATTTCTTAAATTTGAAATATTTTTTCTTACATTATAATCATTTATTCCAATTATTTGACCAGCTAAAATAGCTCCATTGTCTCCCCTGTCAATACCAACAGTTGCAACAGGAGCGGGATATGGCATTTGAGCAGTAGCAAAGCTAGCATCTATTCCACCAAGTTTTGCTTTAACAGGAACTCCAACAACAGGACGATGAGTATATGAAGCTATTACACCACCTAAATGAGCAGTTAATCCTGCTATAGCAATGAACACTTCAATTCCTTCATTTGTTCCTTGAATTACTAAATTTTTAACTTTTTCATGTGTTCTATGAGCAGAGGCAATGTGTAAACTATAAGGAACTTGAAGTTTCTCTAAAACATCTATAGCTTTCTCTGCAATTTTAATATCTGAAGAACTACCCAGAATTATCATTATTTTTGGATTCATTAAATCACTTAACAATCGTTTATCCTTTAATTATTTAATATGAATATTATTCTATTAATTTAATATAAATAAAATTATTGTAAATTATTAGTGCCTTTTATGTTCAATTTAATATAATGTAATCAATTTAAAAAAAAAAAAAAAAAATTAAAATAAAGAATATAAAATAAAGAATATAAAATAAAGAATATAAAATAAAGAATTAAAATAAAGAATTAAAATAAAAAATTATTAATTATAATAAATATTATAAAGAATTATTATAAATAAAGATTATGAATTAATATCTATTTATTAGTTTAAATATTTATTTTATTTTTTAAAAATTTGGACATATTATATTAAAAAAACATAATATTAAAAAAATAAAAATTTAGTTTAACACATATTAAAATTTCTTAAATTAAAAAGAAAAATTTAAATATTTATTTGATTTAAATATATTTATATAAATATTAAATCCATATTGTAATATTAAATCCATGTTGTGCTGAAATGGACAGAAACAAATAGATATTGAATTCATTCAAAGTTTAAATCGTGAAAAAATTTTGAAAAATAAAATTGAGAAAATATGAAATAGCAGGTAAATTATACAAAAAATGATAAAAAGAAATGCAAAACCTAACAATGATTTACATTTGATGTGTATAATTCAGGAAATGTGATTATTTTTTAACTAGAGATTATAAATTAATAATAATAAAATATAATACTTATTAAATAATAAATATAACAATACAAAATAAAGTAAAAATATTAATTATTTTTAGAAAATTTAAAGGATTATTTTTAATAAAATAGATTTATATGAGCTTTGAAAAAGAAAAAAAAGACAAAATGTCAAAAACTGTTTCAATAGTTATTCCAGCATACAATGAAGAGGATAATATCTCTTCAGTAATCTCAACTATTAAAAAAATAGACTACATTACTGAAATCATAGTTGTAGATGATGGATCTCAAGATAAAACAGGAGAAATTGCCAAATCACATGGAGCTATTTTAATAAAACATATAGGAAATAGAGGAAAAGGTTCAGCCTTAAAAACAGGCCTTAAAAACTCAAAAGGAGATATAGTTGCTTTTATTGATGGAGATATTAAAAATCTAAAGAAAGAAATGATAGACAAAATAACTGGGCCTATATTAGAAGGAAAAATTGAACTAGTAAAAACTAAATTTGTAAGGGAAAGTGGAAGAGTGACAGAATTAACTGCTAAGCCACTTTTAAGGTTTTTCTTTCCAGAATTAAATTTAACTCAGCCATTGAGTGGACAATTTGCTGGAAAGCGGTCAGTTTTAGAAAAATTAAAATTTGAAAAGGATTATGGTGTGGATATTGGAATTGTTCTTGATGCTGATGCTAAAGGAATAAAAATAGAAGAAGTAGACATTGGAGAAATAAAACATGATTTATCCCCTCTTAACACTTTAAATGAGATGGCAAATGAAGTTGTTAGAACTATTATAAATAGGGCAACTGAATATGGGCGAGTCACAATGATGGATACCCTTGGTAGCTATATTAGAATGGCTACTTTAGGTTTGTCACTACTGATTTTAGGATTTTATATGATTTTTTTTGTTACTTGGACACCACTAATAATTGGCGAAATCATAACAATAACTGGGATTATTTTAGCCATTATTTATCTTATAAGACTAATAGTAAAAACTGTGGCAATGTTTAAAAAACGACCTAAAATGAACTTTATTAAATCATTTCTAAAAATGCATCTTCCACTTGTTATTTCTGCATTTGTATTAATAATTATGGTTACAACATTTTTATCAGCAGCCACATTAAACAATGGAAAGTTATCAATTGAACCAAGCTCACGAAATCTTGTAATTATCCCAAGTGCTCCAGACCAACAAATCTATCTTAAAGGACCATATACAGTAAATAGTGCACTTGAAAATGAAAGTAATATAATTAGAATGCCAAAAGATGCACTAGACACCTTAGGAATATCTTATGGAGATATTATCACCATAGGAGAAGAGTCTTACGGGATCAATCACACAACAGATGGAGAAGAAAATATCCTTCGTCTTCCACTCTCTGTTAGACAAAGTTTAGATTTAAGAATAGGTGACTTAATCCAAGATGGAAGAATTTTAAATATTTTCCAAGATAATTCAGTTAAACATTATTTAAACTATTCAAATTTATCTACAAATCAAACAGCCATTATTAACTATGATTTAAACTCAAGAAATATAAATGGAGTTCAAATTCAAATTTATTTAGATAACAAATATATTGGAACAGTAAGTGGAGTTTTTAACAATGGTTCGTCATATAGTATTTATTTTAATGGGTATAAAGCAGATACTATATTATTTAAAAATCAATTAATAGGAAATAGCTATTTAGCATACTATGGAAACCATATAATTGAAATCAAATTCATTGAAAAAACTTCCACATCAAAAACATTTAAAAAAGATAGTGAAAATGCATTTTTAAGTTTTAATAAGAAAATAGAAATTTTGTAAAGAAATATGATAAAATAAATCAAAAAATGTAAAAAAATAGATAAATAAGTAAAAAATTTAAAATATAAAATATAAAATATAAAAAAAGAAAAAATAAGAATAAAAAAATTAATAATAAACTTTAACAGCTTCTTCTAAATCATTATATAATCCAATGGCTGCTAAAGCACCAATTTTGCCTTGATCTCCTGTGATAGCCATTAAAGGAATATTTAATTCTTTAGCTAATGATTCAGCTTCTTCAACTTCCACCATTCCAGTTTTAGTTTTAATTGAATAATCTCTTAGCTTTTGTGGTATTGTTAACCCTTCTAAAATAGCTATAGAAGTTTTATCAGAAAGCGTATCTCGTTTTAAAAGTTCTTGTATTCTATTTATTAATTTATCTTTTTCATCTGGAAGAACTGCAAAAGTTAATGCAATAGAAACACAATTTTGAGTTTTAAATGGATTATGAGGAAATAGTTGAACTATTACATGGTCAATGTATTCAAAACCTTCTTTTTTAAGTTCAATTCCTATATTATGAGCTGTAGTCCATGTAGCACCTTGATCTTTAGTATCTGTATCATCAATACCTACTACTATTTTTTCCATTTTAGGAGAAATAACAGCAGCCTTTCCAAGTTTAGATCCTCCACCTTCATTAAAAAGTTGAACTTCTTTAACACCAATAGCCATTCCACGACACATCCCAGCACCTACACCAGCACCAGCCAATCCTCCATGGACTATTTTTACATTATCTCCTTCAATAGCTACTTCTTCAATACCTGCAGCATTAATACTTGCTTTAAAGTCAAGGTCTTCTTTTCCTACTTTGGTTAAAAAAACTTGCTTATTTCCATCACGATATGCATTTAAAATAAGCTTACTACTATTTTTATATTGATGGACAAGCCAGTGGGAACCTGAAACACATGGATGATATTCTACTATCTCCACTAAGTCTCCGTCAGCCATTGTGATTATTTTTTCATAAGGTGCAATCCAAGGCGTATTGAATTTTTTTTTTAACTCTTCAGGTGTAAAAGTTTCCATAATATCAGAATAAAACATCATTAAAAAGATAATAAATTAAAAAGATAATAAATTAAAAAAATATAGAAAAAAATATAGAAAAATATACTTTAGAAAATACAGTTATAAAATAAACTTAAAAAATATAAAATTTATTATATGGAAGCATTCAGCTGTAGTTTTAAAGTTAAAAAAAAAGAAAATGAAAATAAATTAAATTTCACTTAAACGATTAAGCATTTTAACAGCTGCTTCAACTGCTCTTTTACCATATTCGACTCTTTTGTGGGCATCTAACCTTGTCATGCCTGGACCGCTAATGCCAAGAGAAACAGGTTTTCCAAAGTCTAAAGAAAGATCGGCTATTTTCCTTGAAGCATGTTGAGCAACAATTTGATCATGTCCAGTTGAACCTTCAATTACCGCACCTAATGTAATAACAGCATCAATATCATCTTTTTCTAACAATTTTTTGATAGCTAAAGGCATGTCAAATACTCCAGGAACAGGAACAACTTGAGTAATTTCAGAATCTCGAATTTTAGCCTCTTCTTTAGCAAGTTCAAGCATCATATGTGTAATATCATAATTAAATTCAGCAACTACAGCACCAATTTTATATTTTGCCATAAATATCCCTCGTTAAATTTTTTAGTATTTATATAAAAATCATGATTAAAACAAGCAATTTAAGTACCTGGTACAATAATCATTGCTAAAAAAGTAGCAACAGCAGAAAAAACCATGATTAAGATAATTATAATTCCAAATATTTTGATTAAATTCATAAAACGACCTAACAACCAATTAATTAAATAAAAAAATTAAAAAATGTATTGAAAATTATATTAAAAAATATATTAAAAAGTATGTTAAAAATTATATTAAAAACTATTTTAAAAATTGTATTAAAAACTATATTAAAAAAAAATAAAATATCTAAAATCTCAGAAGATAATTCTGATAAAAGATAAAGATTTAATATTAATTTTTTATTATGATAAATATAATTAAAATTTTATAAATATTTTTATAAATAAATTTTATTAAAAATATAAAAGTATTTATTAAAATTTTATATAATAAAAATTTATATAATACTATTTATTTTTATATAATACTATTTATTCATGAATAATATAAATATTTTATTTCTTTTGATATTTATTTCTAACTACATCATTTGAAAAAAAGCTTAACAAAAAAGAAAAAAGAAAAATTCAAATGAAAGAAACACTTAAGATAAAAGATGGGAAATTTCAGTTAATGCTGAAATTAGCTTATCAATGTCTTCTTTATTATTATAACAGTGTATAGAAGCACGTATTGTTCCTTCAGTTATAGTATATCTTTTTAAGCCAGGAATAGCACAATGAAAACCACTTCT
This sequence comes from Methanobrevibacter curvatus, assembly GCF_001639295.1. Taxonomy (GTDB): domain Archaea; phylum Methanobacteriota; class Methanobacteria; order Methanobacteriales; family Methanobacteriaceae; genus Methanoflexus; species Methanoflexus curvatus. The sequence goes on from NZ_LWMV01000146.1 coordinate 9,988, forward strand.
AAGTGAAATATTTTCTGTTTCATCTAAGATTTTTGAAACATCATAAGGATTTAATCCCTCAATATTAAAAGATACAATATTGTGGAAATTTTTTGGGTTAGCATATATTACAATATTATTTATTTCATTTAAACCTTTATAAAGCTTTTTTGATAAGTTATCTGTGTAGCCAATAATATTTTTTAACCCAATGGATTCAATATAAGAAATAGCTTTATTTAGTCCAATAAAACCAGCTATATTTAAAGTTCCACCTTCATATCTATATGGTGGCTCTTCAAGCTTAAATTTACCATTTTCATAATCAACAATAGTTCCTCCACCTAAATTTTTGGGCTTAACATCTTTAAAATGTTCTTCTTTAATATATAAAAAACCAGTTCCTACGGGACCTAAAAGCCCTTTATGACCAGGAAAAGCCATAAAATCAGGATTTATTTCATTAACATTTATATTAGAATGCCCAATAGATTGGGCTCCATCAATTATTAAATATGATCCATTATCATGGACAATTTTTTCAATAGCTTTTAAATTTTCCATAGATCCAAATGCATTTGATATGTGATTAATGGCTACTAATTTAGTGTTTTTGTTAATGGCCTCTTCAAGGTTTTCAATGTTAATCTGATAATTTTCACTTTTTAATATATTTACATCTACATTATCTAAATTTAACCATGGAATAATATTAGAATGGTGTTCAATATCTGAAACTATAATATTTGAATTGTTTTCAAAGGATAAGCCATTTGCCACAATGTTAATTGCTTCAGTGGTATTTTTTGTAAAAACTATTTCATTTTCATTTGAATTTATAAAATTAGCAATATTTTGGCGAGTTTTATCTATCATTTGTCCTGCTTTAATAGCTATTTTATATGATCCTCTTCCTACATTGGCATTATAATTTAAAAAATAATCACTAATAGCTTCCACTACAGGTATAGGGGTTAAACTTGTGCTAGCTGAATCCAAATAAGTAATTTCATCTAAAATAGGAAAATCATTTCGAATTTTATCAATATTAATCATATTATCATTAACCAGATAAGTAAAAGTAAAAAAAAATAAAAATATAATAAAAATATAATAAAATAATAGCATATAATGGAATTATAAAAATATAATGGGACATTATAAGAATATAATAAAGTTATAAAAATATAATGAAATTATAAGAATATAATAAAATTATCAAACATTAGCAAAAAAGAATTAATTAATATTAAAATAATAAATAGATTAAAGTTCTATAAATTATTTTTAATAGATTTAGCAAGGTCTTTTGTGGTGGAGTTTCCCCCCATATCAGGAGTTAATATGTTTTTTTGAGTAATAACTTTTAAAACTGCTTCATCAATGGCTTTTGCACTTTCATTTTCACCTAAAAATTCCAGCATCATTTTAGCAGAAAGAATCATTGCTATTGGGTTTGCCTTAGATTGACCAGCAATATCTGGTGCTGAACCATGAACTGGCTCAAATAAAGCTCCTTTATCCCCAATATTAGCAGATGGAATTAAACCTAACCCACCTACAATACCTGCACCTTCATCAGATAAAATATCACCGTAAAGATTGGTTGTAACAATCACATCGAAAAATTGAGGTTTAGTTAATAGATACATTGCAGTTGCATCTACATAATAATCGTTAGATTCAATTGTATCATATTTTTCAGCAACCTCATAAAATGTCTTTTTAAATAGACCATCCGTAATTTTTAAGACATTTGCCTTATGAACACCAGTGACCCTTTTCCTTCCAGTAGTGATAGCATATTTAAAAGCATAATCACAAATTTTTTGAGATGCTTTGTGAGTAATTAATCTTTTAGCAGTGGCTCCATCTTTATTTTCACTTTCAACTCCAATATACATTCCTTCAGTATTTTCACGGACAATCATAAAGTCAATATCTTGAAAGATGGCATTAGTACCAGGGTACGATTTTACAGGTCTTAAATTAGCATATAAATCTAATTCTTGTCTTAAACGGACAATAACATCAGCAGCAGTTTCACCAGCAGCTCCAAACAAAACGGCATCAGATTTTTTAGCCAATGCTAATGTGTCGTCAGGCAAAGCATACCCACAATCTTTTAAACACTCATCCCCTGCGTTTTCATAAGTAAAACTAAATTCAACTCCAGTTCCCTCTAAAACATCAATGGCTCCTTCCATGACCTCTTTTCCAATTCCATCTCCAGGAATAACAGCTATTTTGTACATTATATCACTTAAATGAAAATAAATTTATAATAAATTTAATTAATTGATTAATAATAATTTAATTAAGTACTAATAATAATTTAACTAATGATTAATAATAATTTAGCTAATGGTTAATAATAATTTAAAATAATAATAATAATAATAATAATACTAATACTAATAATAATTTAATAAAATAATAGTTATTCTTTATTTTTAAGATATTCTATAAGTCCACCATTTTCTAAAATTTCTAACATAAATGGAGGTAGTTTTTCAAATTTGAATTCTTCGCCTTTTTCAGAAATTATGACTCCTTTATTCATATCAATTTCTATTCTTTCTCCTTCTTTTAATTTAGAGCTAATTCCTGGAGAAACAAGTAATGGTACGCCAACATTGGTAGAATTTCTATAAAAAATTCTTGCAAAAGATTCAGCTATTACTGCTGCAATTCCTGCACCTTTTAAAGCTATTGGTGCATGTTCTCTTGAAGAACCGCAACCAAAATTCTTTCCTCCAACAATAAAGTCTCCTTTGTTAACTTTTTTGTAAAAATCTGGATCTAATCCTTCCATACAATGTGGAGCTAATTTATCTGGTTCAGTATGAACTAAATATCTCCCAGGAATAATAATATCTGTATCAATATCGTCTCCAAACTTCCAAACTTTTCCTTTCATTATATTCCTCACTTTTAACATAAATAAAACATAGTTTATATACAATAACTATTCTGGCAAGCTTATTCTTCCATTAATTGCTGAAGCAGCCGCTACTGCTGCAGAGGACAAGTAAACTTTTCCATCTGGACTTCCTTGTCTTCCTTTAAAGTTTCTATTAGATGTTGAAAGAGAAACCTCTCCAGGACCAATTAAACCAACATGACCGCCTAAACAAGGCCCACAACATGGATTTGTTACAAGACAATCTGCATCAACAAATATCTTAATGAGACCTTCATCTAAAGCTTTGGTATAAACCTCTTTAGAAGCTGGAATAACTAACATTCTAACTCCTTTAGCAACTTTATTGCCTTTTAAAATTTTAGCTGCATCTCTTAAATCATCAAGTCGGCCATTTGTACAAGAACCTAAGAAAACTTGGTCGATTTCAGTGTCTACTTCACTAACAGGTTTTACATTATCAACATTATGCGGGCAGGCAACTTGAGGTTCTAAATCACTTACATCAACATCAATAATTTCAAGAGAAGGAGCATCTAAATCTGTTTTAAAAATTTCATAGGCTTTGTTTGTTCTATTTTTAATATAATCTAAAGTTTTTGAATCTGCTTCAACTAAACCTGTTTTTCCACCCATTTCAATAGCCATATTCGATAAGACCATTCTATCAGAAATAGACATTTGGGAAACAGTATCTCCAGCATATTCAACTGCACGATATGTTGCTCCATCGGCGCCAACTAAACCTATTAAATTTAGGATAACATCTTTAGCAAAGACATTTTTTCTTAAATCTCCAGTAATATTGAATCTTAATGTTTCAGGAACTTTAAACCATAATTTACCTTTTGCAAATACCATAGCCATATCAGTTGACCCAATACCAGTAGCAAATGCACCTAAAGCACCATGTGTACAAGTATGAGAGTCTGTTCCTACAATTAGTTCTCCTGGAACAACATGACCCAATTCTGGAAGTATTTGATGACATACACCAGCATTAACATCATAAAAACTCTCAATATTCTGTTCTTTTACAAATTCTCTCATTGCAATATGATTATCTGCTGCATCAAGAGAATCAGCAGGAACTTGATGGTCAAAAGGAATAACAATCTTTTTATTGTCCCAAACCTTCTCAATTCCAATTTTTTTAAATTCTTGTACAGATAAAGGACCAGTTAAGTCATGGGTCATAGCAATGTCTATATCTGCCATGACAATTTCTCCAGATTCTACTTTATTTTTATTACTTGATTTAGCTAGTATTTTTTCACTCATTGTGTAAGACATATTTTTTCTCCAAAAATGTGAAATAAGATTTAAATAATAAATACTATTTAATTTAATGAAATAAGATTTAAATAATAGATAATATCTAATTTAATGAAATAAAATTAAATAATAGACATATTTAATTTAATTAAGATAATAATGTGAATTAATTAAGATAATAATATAATTAATAAATTTATATAAAAACAATTAAAAAAAAAAGGCTAAAAAAAGACTTAGAAAAAAATTAATAGGTTTATTAAGTAAGTATATTAATTCTCTGTTTTAGAGTCTGCATTTTGCTCAGATTTTGAACCATCAGTTTTTGAAAGGTTTTTTTCTAAATCTTCAATAGATGATGTGAATTTACATCTTGGGAAGTTAGAACAACCTATAAATTCCCCATATCTTCCTGAACGTTTTAACAAATCATTACCGCATTCAGGACACTTTCCAATAACTTCTGGTGAATAATCCCGATTTTCCTTTCCACAGTTAGGATCTAAACATGCTCTTTGACGATTTTTAGCAGAACCAAATGAAATCATAGGAAGACCACATTTGTCACAGCGAGATTTTAAGACAGTTGCTCCACGTGGAAGTGAATAAGTTACATCACAGTCTGGAAAGTTAGAACAACCTATAAAATTACTTTTAAATCTTGGTGAATATTTAATTGATAAATTACCTCCACAAGCACATTTTGAAATAATCATACTCTCTTGATAAGCATCAAATAGCTCTTCACCAATTTTAATCTGGTTCTTGTCAACATCATTTAAAATCAGCTTGACTTCTTCTTTAGCATTGTCAATTACTTGGTATTTTTTGATTTTTTCATCCATTATTTTGTCTAAGTCTCTTTCAAAACTGCGAGTCAATTCTTCATTAGTCAAATCACTAGCATATTCAGATAAAGTATCAACAATATGTTCTCCAAGACTATTTACTTCAATTTGCTTAGTTCCAGAAATATAATCCCTATCAAATAATTTAGCTATTATATCTGCTCTAGTTGCCTTTGTTCCCAACTCTCTTTTCTCTAATTCTTTTATTAAAGAAGCTTGGTTATATCTTGCAGGTGGTTTAGTTTCTTTTTCATCTGATGTTAGCTTTTTAACTTTTAAAATATCCCCCTTCTTAATTTCAGGGAAATCTTCATTTTCTAACTTTCTAAAAGGATAATGCTTTAACCAACCAAGAAAAGAGTATTGCTTTCTTCTAAAGAAAAATTTCTCATTGACAATATTTAAATCAGCACGCATACTATCTATTACTGCATCAACAGAGAAGACACTGATGAATCTAAAAGTAATAAGTTGATAAATCTTATTTTCATCATCATCTAATTTTTTAGGAAGTATACCTGTTGGATGAATTGCAGGATGGGCTGGATCATCTTTTTTACCTTGATTTGGTTTTAATTTTTTAGAAGCCTTAGAGCCATTAGCTTCTTCACTTGCTTTTTCATTTGGTTTGTCAATATTATTTTCTTCATAAACTTCATCAATATGCGGCTTAAACAATGAACTTTTAGACAAATCATCTAAAATATCTTCAAGTTCTAAGGTTTCAGGGAGTTTTTGAGATGAAGTTCTTGGATAAGAAGTATATCCATTTGTATAAAGACTTTGAGCTATTGTTTGGGTTTTTTTAGGAGAGTATCCAAAGACGTTATATGCTTCAGATTGTAATCCCCCTAAATTAAAAGGTATAGGTGGCTTTCTTTTTGAGGCAGAAACTTTAACTTTATCAACTGTAGCATCTTGATTTTGACATTTTTCATAGATTTCATGGGCTTTTTTCTTATCAAAAATCTTTCCATCCACATGATCAGCTATTAAATCTTTATATCCATCTAAAAGTGCTTTAATTAACCAAAATGGTTCTGGAACAAATTTTTGAATTTCTTTTTCACGTTCCACTAAAATAGCTAAACTAGGAGTTTGAACTCTTCCAGCAGAGAGTTTTAAAAACTTTTTCTTTGCAGAGCGGACAGATTGAGTTAATGCTTTTGAAATGTTTACCCCAAAAATAAAATCTAGTATGTGGCGGGCTATTCCACTGTCAACTTGGTTTAAATCTAAGTCTATTTTATTTTCATAAGCTGCAAGAATGTCCTTTTTAGTTAAAGTAGAAAATTTCATTCTTGAAATGTTATCAATAGCTTTTTGACCCACAGTATAAAGTAATGCATTGTACCCTATTAATGTTCCTTCTATATCATAATCGCATGCATGGACAAAAGTATCTGCTTTTTTAGTAAATTTTTTAATTGCTGCAAGATATTCTTTAACATATCCCTTAGATTTGTCTGTTTCATAAAGGGGAACCCATTTTAAATCAAAGTAAAATCTTTCTCTTTGATTTTTAGGAGTAAGGGAAAAAAGATGACCAACAGCGGAAAGAACTGTGATGTCTTTACCATCTTTTTCTAATTCCCAATAAAAAACTTTTTTTCCATACTTCATTTTATTGGCTTTAGAGGATAATGCCTTAGCTATTTTTTCTGATGAAGATGGCTTCTCACAAATAATTAATTCATTCATTGTAACCCTGTATTAAAATTTTATGAAATTTAAGTAAATAAAATATTAGAAATGTAGTTTAAGATATAATATATAGCTTAAGATATAATATATAATTTAAGATATAATTTAAGATATAATATATAATTTAAGACAATAATATTAAAATATTTAATTTGAAATAAAAATATTAATAAAAATATTAAAATATACAACCTAAGATAAAAATTTTAATATTCAATTAAAGGTATATTCGATTTAAGGTATCAATATTAAATTATATACTATTACTATTATATAAATTTTTGAAAAAAAGATGATTTTAAAATAAAAATTTAAAAAAAAGAAAAAATTTTAAATTTAAAAATAGAAAAAGTAGAAAATATATTGTAAAAAAAATATTTTAATAAAAAATAAAAAAAGAAAAAATAGAAAAATAAAAAAAATAATAAAATCTTATTAAAACAGTCAACAAAAGAAAAATAATAAAAAGAATTACTAAAAGTAATTATGAAAAAAATAATAAAAAAATTATAAATAGAAATAATTATTCTTGATTAAAGAATCCATAAGCTTCACTACAATATGTGCACATTGGATATTTGCCATAATGATAATGACTTAAATCGTCAGCATTTATATCAAATTCTATTCCACATAAATAGCAAGTTTCAATTTTAACTTCTTTATTTATATTTAATTTATTATTACCTTCATTGGACATGTTATCTCTAAAAAGAATAGAAATTAAATTTTTTAACAGACATCAATTTTTTTTTAAAAAAAAAAAATAAAAATAAAATAAAAAGAAAATAAAAATAAAGCCTTAAATTAATTTAAATTATTTAATTAATTATTAATGATAACTTATCAATTTAATTAATTTTATTAATTTAATTAATTTAATTAATTAATGTTATATTTCTGTAAAAGTAAAAGCTCTTCAGTAGATAACTTTTTACCATTTTTGAATTTTTCAAAAATATCTTCAGCTTTTTCTTTTTCTTCTTTATTTTTAATTGGTCTCTGTTGTTTTTCAGAAGATCTACGCTTAGGTCTTCTTGTGTCAATTTTTTTATTAACAACTTTGATTTCACTTAAAACTACTTTAAACTCTTCATGTTTGGCTGAAGCAGCTTTTCTTGCTTCTAAAAACAATTTATGTGCATTATCAGCAGTAGTTCTTATCTCATCAGTCTGTTTAAAGAATTCTAACATTTCATCATGTAAGTTTTGAGCCACATCAGAAAGTTCAACTACTTTGTTGTGATGCTCTTCTGATAAAACTTGAAGTTTTTCAGCTTCTTCCTTATCAATTTCATCTTCTTTAATTTGAGCAAGTAGTTTTCTCTTTTCGTTTGCTTCTTTAACTAGCGCATTTTCTTTTTTAATGTCTAAAACAGTAGTTTGAATGTGGTTGTCGATTTTTTCAATTTCTTTCTCAAGTTTAATTTTATCTTTTCGACCAGAAGTCATGTTAAGCTTTTTAAGCTTTTTATTAACTTCACTACGTGCATTTTTAGCTTCAACAACTTGTTTATTAGTTTCATCACGCTCATTTCTTTTATTAATAGCTAAATTTAAGTTTTCACTTAGTTTTTTGTTTAAATCATCTCTAATTTTCTTTTGTTCTTTAGCTTTTAAATTGAAATCATCACGTTCCTCAGCTATTTTTGCAATAAGTTCTTCACGCTCATCTTTCTGTTTTTTAGCTTCTTTAGGATCATCTGATGCAATGAAATCTGTTTTTGGAAGTTCTTTTCTTCTTTTATTAGGCTTTTTAGCAGATTTTTCTTCTTTTTTATCCTCTGAAGACTTTTTATCATTTGTAGAATTTTTTTCTTCAGTAGAATCTTTATCTTTTGCCTTAGATTTATTTTTTTCATTAGATTCATCTTCAGATTTATCTTCAGATTTATCTTCAGATTTAGAAGGTTCTTTTTTGACTTCAGATTGATCTACAGGAGCTTCAACTTCATCAGCTGGGATTTCAACTTCTACTTCAACAGATTCTTCAATAATTTCTTCTTCAACTTCTATCTCAACAAGTTTTTCTTCAGCATCATCTTCAGATTTTTCAATAGAATTTTCAATAGATTTTTTTTCTACTTTTTCTTCCACTTCGGACTTAGAATCAGATTCTGTGAGTTCATTGATGTAATCTAAAATTACAGATAAATTTTTACCTTCAACTACAACATCAGCTATTTCACGAACCACAGGGTGAGCATTAAAAGCTATTCCAATTTTAGAAGATTCTAACATTGAAATATCATTTGCTCCATCTCCAACAGCTATTACTTCATCAAAAGAAATGTCATTCTCTTTAATAAATTTGCTTAAAACATCAGCTTTAGAATTTGATACTAAATCACCAATAACTTCACCAGTTAACTTGCCATCATCTTCAACCAATGTATTGGTAAAAGTGTAGTCAATATCAAGTTTCTCTTTTATGATATCTGAAACTAAATCAAAACTGCCACTAATAACAGCTATTGAAAAACCTTTGTTTTTTAGTTCTTTAATAGTTTCTTCCGCTCCAGCCATTAGCGGTAAATCATGTAAAACTTTCTTAACTTCTTCAACAGATGCTCCTTTTAAAAGTTTAACTCTTTCATTAATAGATGCTTCAAAATCTAAATCACCATTCATTGCTTTTTCAGTGATTGCTGCAATTTCATCTTCAACATTTACTAATTTACCTATCTCATCTATGGCTTCTCCATCAACAATAACATTATCTAAGTCAAATACTACAAGTTTAATCAATCATATCACCAATTACAATAATTCCAATTGCATAAGTCTGTCGTATGCCCTTTCTACGCCAAGCTTAGCATCATCTTTTGTTTTGGCACCAGTACAAACCACTTTACCGGAACCGAATAATAATAAAACAACTTTAGGGTCTTCTAATCTATAAACTAAACCTGGAAACTGCTCTGGCTCATATTCAGTATTTTCTAACTCAATTGCAACGGCTTCTAAGTTTAAGGTTGCTTCTAAATTAGCAGAAGCAACAATATTTTGAATAGTTATGTCAAATTTTTTGGGAATATCTTTATCAATTGTCCTCATTAAATCGACAGTTTTATTTATGGCTATTTTAGAATCTTTAATAGATTTTGCACCAGTACAAACTAATTTCCCAGAACTGAATATTAAAGCAGCAGTTTTTGGATCTTTTAATTTAAAAACTAGACCAGGAAACTGTTCTTTATTGAATCTTACATCTTCCAATGCTTTAGAAACTTCATTCAGCTCTATTTCTTTTCCAATACTGGCAGAAGATACTATATTTTCAATTTTGATTGGAACATCAGTCATCTAATACCTCCTAAAAAAAATAATTAAAAAGAAAAGCTTAGTAAAAATTAAAAAAAAGCTTAGTAAAAAATAAAATTTAATTTTTAAAATTAGAAAATTTTTAAAATAAGATAGTTAATGAATAAAAAAAATAGAAGATTTATAAATTATTTACTACCTCAGGATAAAAATTTAATGAAAATTACAAAAAATTAAAATATATAAATTAATATTTAGATAATTTTTTACTTATTTAATAATTTTATTTATATTCATATATAAATGTATTTAAAAAACAATTCTAAAATTTATAAAATAAAATAGAAAAATCGACTGATTAAAAATTAGAAAAAGTAAAAAAATTAATAAAAAAAAGTAGTGAAAAATTAGCTAAAAAAACTACTGAAAAAAATTATTTAATAAAACTCCAATTTTTTTACATCTAAAAAATATCGAAAGGTTTATATGTTATTAGGTGGAAACATATTTCCGACTATGAAAATTTCAAATTTCATGGAAAAAAAATAATTTTCAAAGTATGAAATATATATCTTAAAATATCTTATAATAAATATCTTAAATAAATATCTTAAATTTAAAAAAAAATTAAATGAAATGATAATAAATTATTGAAAATGATATTTTATAAAAATGGTATTTAATGGTATTTTATAGTATTAAAATATACTATTTTAAATTAATATAATATTTTAAAGATTAAATTTTGTTTATCAAACTAGTTATATGACGGAGAAAATTCCATGTCAAATGCACAAGAAAAAGTTATTAATGAAATTAACGAAAAAGACATTAAATTTGTAAGATTGCAATTTGTAGATATCCACGGCACCCCTAAAAATATTTCAGTTTCTTTAGGAAAAGGAGAAGATATTGAAGAATTGTTCGAAGACGGTATGTTGTTTGATGGCTCATCAGTAGATGGATTTGTAGAAATACATGAAAGCGATTTACTTTTAAGACCCGATGCAGAAACTTTCTCATCACTACCTTGGAGACCTGAAGAATCTGGTGTAGCAAGATTAATATGCGATATATACACACCTGAAGGCAAACCATTTGCTGGTGACCCAAGAAGTATTCTTAAAAAAACTTTAGAAAAACTCGAAGCAAAAGGTTTAAGTTACAATGTAGGTCCAGAACCAGAATTTTTCATAATTGATCAAGATGTTGAAGGTAACTACTTCCCAATAGACCAAGGTGGATACTTTGATGTAGAACCAACTGATTTAGGTACCGATTTTAGAAGACAATTAGTCACTGACTTAGAAAAATTAGGATTTAATCCAGAAGGAAGTCACCACGAAGTAGCACCAGGTCAAAATGAAATAGCAATTAAATTTGATAATGCATTAAAAACTGCTGATGCTGTTATTACATTTAAACAAGCTATTAAAGCCATTGTAGATACTATGGGTTACCAGGCTACATTTATGCCTAAACCATTCTTTGGAGAAAATGGTAGTGGTATGCATTGTCACCAAAGTTTATTTAAAGGAAACGAAAATCTTTTTTCAGATGAAAACTCTCCAGATGGGCTTTCACAAAAAAGTAAATACTTTGTTGGAGGTATCTTAAAACATGCATCTGCTCTTTCAGCTGTCTGTGCCCCAACAATTAACTCATATAAAAGATTGGTTCCAGGTTATGAAGCACCTGTTTATAAAGCATATGGACTTAAAAACAGATCTGCATTAATCAGAATCCCAGCAGCACGTGGAAAAGCTACAAGAATTGAATATAGATGTCCTGATCCAACTTGCAATCCATACTTAGCATTTGCTGCAATGTTAGAAGCAGGTTTAGACGGTGTTGAAAATAAAATCGATCCTGGAGCTCCAGTAGAACAAAATATCTACAAAATGAGTGAAGAAGAATTAGCTAAATCTGGTATTGAAACTATTCCATCTAGTTTATGGGAAGCATACCATGCTCTTGAAGAAGATCCTATTATTAAAAATGCTCTTGGAGACCATATATACAATGCATTTTTAGAACTTAAGAAAGCAGAATGGGATGATTATCGTATACAAGTATTTGGATATGAGCAAAGAAAATATATGAGCATATAATTCATTAAATGAATTTATAGCCATTTTAAATTAAATTACAAGCTCTTAAAATTAATTCCCAAATATAAATTATAAACTTTTTTTGATAAGAAGTTTAAAATAAAAAGTTTGAAAAATACTACTTTTTTAAACTTTTATTTTATTTTTTTCATTAATGCTTTTTTTAACTAGATTATTAATATTTAATTAATATTTAATTAATATTTATATTAATATTTATTATTAATGTTTATATTAATATTTAATTTTAATTACAAAAAAATATATCAATTATACAATTATTAATCATTGATCATATCATTTTAAAAATATAAAAACATAAAAATTTACTCCTTTTCTCACATTATACTCTTGTCATTATTTTAAACAATAATAGAAAAAGTTATTTTAAGCAATAAGAAGAAAAGTAATAGAAATTTTAAGAAATATAAAATAAAAGAAATAATAAAATTTAAAAAGTAATAAAATTTAAGAAATAATAAAATTTGAGAAATGATAAAATAGGAGAATACAAAAAGGATCATATAAACTATTAAAAAATTAAATAAAAAACAGGTAGCGTCATGTTAGAAACTGAACAAAAAATGATTGAAATTTTACGTATACTAAGTGAAAATGAAAAACCAATGGGATCTAAATTTTTAGCAGAAAAACTACAAACAAAAGGATATGAGCTTGGTGAGCGTGCCGTTAGGTATCATTTAAAAATTTTAGATGAAAAAGGATTTACAAAACGTATAGGATACAGTGGAAGGCAAATTACAGATTTAGGGTTGAAAGAACTTAACAAAGGACTTGTTTATGATCAAGTTAATTTTATATTCTCTAAATTTGAAGAGATGATTTATAAAACAAATTTTGATTTTAAAACTGGTCTTGGAGATGTTGTTTTAAATAGCTCCCAGCTAATTCTTGAAAAAGACTCATGCAATATTGTAAAAGAAGTTTTTGATGCAGGCATCTGTGTAAGTAAACATGGTAGCATAAATAAATTTATTAAAGATGGAAAAGAGTATATTAAAGCCAAAACAGTTTGTGGAACAACAATAGATGGAGTTTTACTTAAAAATGGTGTTCCAACAGTTCCAATATATGGTGGACTTATAAAAGTAGAAGATTATGCTCCTGTAAAATTTAGCCATTTAATATCACTTAAAGAAACATCTATCAGTCCTATAGAAGCATTTTTAGCAAAAGGAATGACAAGTGTTTTAGATGTTGCAAGAGATGGAGAAGGATTAATTCCTGCAAATTTTAGAATAATACCCTCTAGTGCAAAAGAAAAAGCAAAAAAAATAGTCAAAGAACTTTCAAAAGTAGGAATAAATGGAGTTATTGATATAGGAGAGTCTGGTGAAGATGTTTTAGGAGTAAGTGTTAAAGAAGGAATGAGTGGAATTCCAATAGTAGGAGGAATATCACCATTTTGTGCAGCTTTAGAAAATGATAAAGATGTATTAATTAATTTATCTGGAGAAATTAACTCATACAGTAATTTAAAGCCATTAACAAAATCAAAAAAAGCTATTCTTGAAAAAAGTAAAAATAAAAAAATTAAACCACTTGAAACAATATTATATAAATCTATGAACCTAATGCAAAAAATAAACTTTGATGTAGAAGATTTTAGTGGAAATTTATTAACAAATATCTCATTTATAAAAGAATCAGACCTTAATGAATCTATAGAAATAATGTCTGATTTGTATAAGAAAAATCCTGGAAAAATAAGCAAGTTTTACAATATTGTAGATAATCAAGACACTACAAGTGAATTTAATAAAGGAATATCAACTATTTGTAGTCTTTCTATAGATGGAATATTAAACAAAAACGGAGTAATGTGCACACCAAAGTATGGAGGTTTACTTGAAGCAAGAGAAAATCCTGTTTTTATTGAGCTAATTTCATATTTTGGATCATCGTTAGATCCTCATGAAATTTATATTTTTAAAAATATGACTAGTTTGACTGCAAAAGATGGATATCAAAAACTATTGGCATCAGTTAAAGAAGTTCCCTACATAGCACGAGAAGAGACTCTTAAAATCCTGGATAAAATATCTGATTTAGGAATACAAATAATTAAAGTTGGAAAACCGCAAGAAGTAATGTTTAACTCCATATTAGATAAATATAGTTTTGGAATTGTTACAGGTAGTGGTTTAAACCAAATAGCTGCTATAAATGAAAATAAAATAGAAGTTAAAGCAAAATCACAAGAAGGTTTCACAAGCCTTAATGAAATGGAAGAACTTGCTTAATATGGCAGATATTGAATTAAAACTTATATTTAAATAAGTTAGAAGATAATTGGCTAAATATATTAATAAAAGAACTAAAAAAAGAAAAATTTAAATATTCTCTTTTTTTATAAAATTTTCATTTTTAATAAATTCTAATTTATTATCATGGAAAATAAAATTTAGATAATAAATTTTACTTATATTTCTTGTTTTGTGGCTTTGAAAAAAATTTCGCTATATAAAATTGAGTTTTTTAGATTCATATTTTTGTATTTGATCTTTATTTTCTCATTTTTCCATTTTTAACCTTCATTTTTTTATTATTTTTTGCTATCTTTTGCTATTTTTTTATTATTTTCTCAATTATTAAAGAATATTTTAGATTTAATAAAAATATATGTTTAAAAAAAAAAAGAATTAGAAATCAATATAAGCAATGAATTAGATATTTTAGAGTACTAAATTAAGTTTTTAATTTTTAATTATTATTTCTGCTATAATTCTAATTTAAAAGAATTTAATAGAATTTAAGATAATTAATAGTTTTAAATGATTTAGGTTGTAAAAAATTACTTAAAATATAAAAATGGTGATTTTATGAGATTAAGTGCGAGAAATTCATTAAAAGGAAAAATAGAAAAAGTAGAACTTGGCGCTGTTATGGCAAGTATTAAAATAAAAATTGAAGAACCTGGATTAATTACTGCTTTAATTACAAAAGAATCAGCAGAAGCTCTTGAACTTAAAACTGGTGATGATGTGGTAGCTATAGTTAAATCTACTGAAATAATGGTCGGAAAAGAATAAAACCCCTTTTCCACTATTTATATTTTTTAAATATCAGTAAAGTAATTTTATAAATAGAAAGTATTATATTTTAAAATAAAAACATTGCATTATTAATCATTTTTAATTAATTATTTTTATTATTAAATCTTATTATTAAATTTTATTGTTAATTTTAATTAATGTCTTAAATAAATGTATTATTTAAATAAGATTTGTCTATTTTTAAATAAGCCTATTTAATATCACATTTATCAATAATAAGTATGATTTCATCCCCATTATTTTTAGGAATATGATGGACTTCAATAAGGTCGTCTTTAATTTCTTCAAGATCCACTTCTACACTAGAAGTTAATATCTCTTCTAAAATATGGATAAGTACTTTAGCTCCTTTTTTTCCATTATAAATAGAATTATCAATATTTAAAACTTCTCCAGGAGTAAAAACTCTGTTATATGATAGTTCTAATCTATCTCCTATTTTAACATTATTCATAACATATTCAATAGCTAAATCACAGTCCATTTTCAGTTCTTTAACCATTTTTTCTTCAATATTTTTATTATTAACCATAAAAACACCTAATCTTCAGTTAACACAATAACAATATCCTCTTCATCAGTAACATGACGCATTTCTATTAAATCATTTTTAATATTTTCCATATTTACTCTAACAACATCGTTGACCATGTCTCCATTTAAATGTAGAGTAACAATTAAAACTTCTTCTCCAAAATCCATTTCAGTTGAAATATCTAATACCTCTCCTGGAGCATAAATTCTGTTGTAAGATAATTCTAATAGATCATGTTTATTTATATTATTTTTTACATATTCAATAGCTTTATCTGGGCTTAAATATATTTCTTTTACAATTGACATAATAACACTTATAAAAAACTGATAAATAATCTAAAAATAAAAATTTAAAAAAAGTAATTTAATAATAGTAACTAAAAAAATTAAAATATTAATCATAAATAATATATTTTTTTTAATATTAATATCTTTAGTATAAATTACATAAATAAATGAAACATTAGAATTTAAATGTGGGAAACATTAGAATTTGAAAAATTTACAAAAATCTTTAAAAAAAGCTATTTATTTTAAGTGAAATAAATTATTCTAGAGAAATATAGAAATATAGTCTTGAGAGAAAATTTTCGAATTAATGGTTTGTTGAAATATTTATTTATTTTAAAAAAAAAGTTTATATTATATCTAATTTTTAAAATAATCATTTATAATTTTATTATATAAAAAAATATTTATTATAATCATTTAATTTAATTAATAAATGAATATAAGAATTTTTAAAAAAAATTATTAATTCTAAACTTTATTTTCTGGACTATATTATATGAGAAACAAAATAAAATATAGTCTGATACCTATTTTTTAGCAATATATTTATCTATCCAATTTTTGATGAAAGATACTTGATCAACTAATTCGTAGTATAATTTAACCACTCCTTTTTTAAGAAGTTAATATCTAAAATAGTTTATTTCTATGTAATATCTTTTATATAGCCAGAAGCTTAATTTCTTGTACTAATTTTTGCAGTTTATTTACATATAATCGGCAAATTTGTTCCAAAAATGTTGGACTATATCAAATTCATATTATATAAATATATGTTAAAAAATAGGTATTAGACTATAAATACAACAAAGAAAAATAAAAAAATTAAAAAAATGGGATAAGAGATAAATAAAATAATTATCTCAAAAAAAAAGAAATTATAAAGGAGATGATATAAAGTATATCACCTCTAAAATGTGTTCAAATTACTCTTTTTTCCTCCTATATAGAATAGTAAACATAGATAATACAGCTAAGAGTAAGGCAAATATAGGAATGCCAGTATGTTGCATTCCAGAACTACCTTTAGGCACTATATTATCTTTAGCTAAAACTTTTACATTAGCTGTGTCCTGACTTGCACGGTACATGTAATCTCCTGCAAATCTAGCAGTATAATCAAATGTACCTGCTTCAGTTGTTTTATATGTAAATATAGCTATTCCTTTACTATTAGTATAGTTAGATCCAACTAAAACACCGTCAATATAGAACTTAATAAGTTTACCTTCTAATGGGTCGTCTGTTAGGAAAGCTTTTAAAATTGCATAATCTCCAACATAAACAACCGCATCATATGCAAACAAGTAAGTTTTATTTTTAACAACATCATGAGGAGTTATTGGTTTAAATTGATAATTAGCATAATTTGAACCAACATTAACAATATCAGTGCCTACATTAACCTCACTATCAATAAGGCTAAGACCATTAACTTTAGCAACAACATCAAAACTAACAGTTTTTCCATTATCAATAGAAACCAAGCTCCATTTAACAGTTTTTCCTTGAGAATTATAAACTCCATTAGCAGAAGAACTCAAATAAGTTAAATACTTACTTAATAAGAAACTTACATCAGCAACAGTTGCATTAGGACCATTATTCTTAACTGTAATAGTGTACTTAACTATATCACCAAATCTAATATTTGTAGCATTAACTTTTATAACAATTGTCAAATTAGTACTATCAGTTAAATTCTCCTCCTCAGGAGTAACATTACTATTATTACCCTCATTAATAACAGTAAGATTAGTATTATTATCAGGAATACTACTATTATTACCAATATTATTCTCATTAACACCAGTAACATTCGCAATATTCACAATATTGCCAGTACCATTCAAACGAACAAGAATATCCAAAACAATAGATTCACCATTAGCCAAATTACCAATATTCCAAACACCAGTACTTGCAACATAATAAGTAAACCTTGGAGACGTACTATTAACATAAATCAATCTACTATCTAAAACATCAGTAATAACCAAACCAGTAGCATTATCAGACCCATAATTGGTCACATTAATAGTGTATAAAACAAATGCACCATTCAAGACAGATCCAGATACATTAGATGTTTTAACAACACTAATATTCACAGTAGGAACAACACTAATATTAGTCTCATTATCAGGATTACTACTATTATTACCAGTATTATTCTCAGCAACATTAGTAACATTGCCAACATTCACAATATTACCAGTACCATTCAAACGAACAAGAATATCCAAAACAATACTCTCACCATTAGCCAAAGCACCAATACTCCAAACACCAGTACCAGGAACATAGAAAGTAAACCTTGGAGAAGTACTGTTAACATAAATTAACCTACTATCCAACTTATCAGTAATAACCAAACCAGTCGCACCATCAGGACCAAAATTAGTCACATTAATAGTATACAAGATATAAGCACCATTCAAAACAGATCCACTTACATTAGATGTTTTAACAACACTAATATTCACAGTAGGAACAACACTAATATTAGTCTCATTATCAGGATTACTACTATTATTACCAGTATTATTCTCAGTAACATTAGTAACATTCGCAACATTCACAATATTACCAGTACCATTCAAACGAACAAGAATATCCAAAACAATACTCTCACCATTAGCCAAAGCACCAATACTCCAAACACCAGTACCAGGAACATAGAAAGTAAACCTTGGAGAAGTACTGTTAACATAAATCAACCTACTATCCAACCTATCAGTAATAACCAAACCAGTCGCACCATCAGGACCATAATTAGTCACATTAATAGTGTACAAGATATAAGCGCC
>NZ_LWMV01000147.1 GCF_001639295.1 Methanobrevibacter curvatus
AATTCTTTGTTTCTTATAATTCTTTTGTATATATTTTATTTTTTTGTTTTATCTGTTATTATTTTTGTGTTTTCTTTTTTATTGCCTAAAAGCTTATATATAAGTAATTATATATTATATAATATGACTTTTATTAAATCAGTTACTACAAATTCTAGTTTGGATAATAATCAGGTAAATATTGATTATTTTAGTGATAACTTGTTGGATTGTGGAGATCATGTTAGGGCTAAATTAGGAATTAGTTTAAATGCGAGTAAAAAACTTAAAATCTATCAAAAAAAAGGTATTACACATTTAGCTATGAGACATAAATGTTGCCCTAATTGTGGAAGTAGAGATGTATCATTATATGGTACTAAGAATAGAAACCTAATATTTCCAGATAAAGGGAAAGAAACATTTAAAATTCAGAAATATATTTGCAATAAGAAATGTAATGGTGGAAAAAACTTTTATTTCTCTACTAATATTGATGATATTGTTGAACCGAACTCTAATTATGTAAAAAAGTTCAAAAAAGAGGCTGTT
>NZ_LWMV01000148.1 GCF_001639295.1 Methanobrevibacter curvatus
TAAGATTAGTAGTATTATCAGGAGTACTACTATTATCACCAGTATTATTCTCATTAACACCAGTAACATTACCAACATTCACAACACTACCAATACCATTCAAACGAACAAGAATATCCAAAACAATTGACTCACCATTAGCCAAAGTGTTAATATTCCAAACACCAGTACTTGCAACATAACTAGTTCCACGAGGACTAGTACTATTAATATAAATCAATCTACTATCTAACCTATCAGTAATAAGCAAACCAGTAGCACCATCAGGACCAAAATTAGTCACATTAATAGAATACAAAACAAATGCACCATTCAAAACAGATCCAGACACATTAGATGATTTAACAATACTAATATTCACAGTAGGAACAACAGTAATATTAGTCTCATTATCAACATTACTACTATTATTACCAGTATTATTCTCATTAACACCAGTAAGATTAGCAACATTCACAATATTACCAACACCATTCAAACGAACAAGAATATCCAAAACAATACTCTCACCATTAGCTAAAACA
>NZ_LWMV01000149.1 GCF_001639295.1 Methanobrevibacter curvatus
ACAGTAATATTACCAGAATCAGAAGTATTAGCAGAAGTATCACCAGTATTATTCTCAACAAGACCAGTAACACTAACAGTGTTTGTAATATTACCAATACCATTAAGCCTCACAACAATAGTTAAAATAGCACTACTACCATTAGCCAAAGAACCAACAGTCCACTTACCAGTACCATTATCATAAGAAACACTATTAGTCAAAGTAGAATTAACATAAATCAACCTAATGTCTAAAACATCAGTAAGCTCTAAACCAGTAGCAGTATTCGGACCAAAATTAGTCACATTAACAACATAAGAAATAAATGCACCATTTAAAACATTACCACTCACATTGGACTTTTTAGTAATACTAAGGTTTACAGTAGAAACAGCAGTAAAACTAGCAGATTTATAAGTGTCATCTGGATCAGCAAGATTAACCTCATTAATAGCAGTTACATTAGCAGTATTATTAATAAGACCTACACCATTAATCCTAGCAACAATTGTTAAAGTCACAGGAACACCAATATACAAAT
>NZ_LWMV01000150.1 GCF_001639295.1 Methanobrevibacter curvatus
ATGAGACAAGGACAAAACTCTTAAAATCGTTAGATTTATATATAAAGAGCCATATATATTTAATTATAGTTATAAATTTTTTTTTGGTGTTTTAAGATGGTTTTAATAAAAGAACAAATTAATCAAGAATATTGGTTTACAGAAAATCTTTCAAAGTTAATTCCGACTGATCATATTTCTCGTGAAGTCATTGATTTCGTTGATGAACATTTTGATGATTATTTCGATACCGTTTCTGATAAAAAGGAAGGAAGACCTAAATATTCTGCTAAAACATTGTTAAAAATTCTAATTTATGCTTCTGTTGACTGTGTAACTTCTACAGACCGCATTTACGAACATTTGAATTTTCATCAGATTTATCAGTTTGTTGCAGGAGGATTAATACCATCTGCAAGGACTTTAAGAAGATTTAAACAAAATTGTGGATATTTAATTGAAAAAATGCATGAAGATTTGCTTAAAGAAGCTGAAAAAGAAGAATTAACTGATTTTAATCATATAAGTATTGATGGAACCAT
>NZ_LWMV01000151.1 GCF_001639295.1 Methanobrevibacter curvatus
GTTTGGACAATAATCAGGTAAGTATTGATTATTTTAGTGATAACTTGTTGGATTGTGGAGATCATGTTAGGGCTAAATTGGGAATTAGTTTAAATGCGAGTAAAAAGCTTAAAATGTATCAAAAAAAAGGTATTACACATTTAGCTATGAGGTATAAATGCTGTCCTAATTGTGGAAGTAGAGATGTATCATTATATGGTACTAAGAATAGAGACCTAATATTTTCAGATAAGGGTAAAGAAACATATAAAATTCAGAAATATATTTGCAATAAGAAATGTAATGGTGGAAAAAACTTTTATTTCTCTACTAATATTGATGATATTGTTGAACCGAATTCTAATTATGTAAAAAAGTTCAAAAAAGAGGCTGTTGAATTATATGTTGAAGCCCTTGTTTCTACTCGATCCAGTGCTAATATAATGAATTCTGAGAATAATATACATGTATCTCACCAATCAATCCAAAACTGGATACTAGAAACGCCAGAACACCCTAAAGCAGAACCTATGA
>NZ_LWMV01000152.1 GCF_001639295.1 Methanobrevibacter curvatus
CAAAATACTTGCAATAGTCCAATTAACAGACTGACCTACACGAGTAGGAGATCCATTGGCACTGACAAAGATCAATCTAGTATCTAAAACATCAGTAATATTCACATTAGTCGCAGTATCAGGACCAAAATTAGTCACATTAATAGTATACTCAACCAAAGCACCATTCAAAACAACACCAGTAACATTCACAGTCTTAACAATACTCAAATTAATACTTGGAGTAACATTTACAGTACTATTATTATCACCACTACTATTATTACCAGTATTATTCTGATCAGACCCAGTAACATTAGCTACATTACTTATATTTCCAGTACCATTCAGCTGAACAATTAAGCTAATAATATAAGAATCACCATTTAAGATGCTTGAAATAGTCCAATTAACAGTTTGACCTACACGAGTAGGAGATCCATTGGCACTGACAAAGATCAATCTAGTATCTAAAACATCAGTAATATTCACATTAGTCGCAGTATCAGGACCATGATTAGTTACA
>NZ_LWMV01000153.1 GCF_001639295.1 Methanobrevibacter curvatus
CCTAATGGTTTGATTTATAAGTCTTCTAATGCTACTGTTAATAGTTATAATTCTGCTAATGGTAAATGGTATATTGGTAATTTAGCTAATGGTCAGAGTGTATTTTTAGATATTGTTGTTACTTTAAATGGTACTGGTAGTGTTGTTAATATTGCTAATGTGACTGTTGATCAGAATAATACTGGTAATAACAGTAGTACTCCTGGTAACAATACTAATTTGTCTGTTACTCCGACTGTGAATATTAGTATTATAAAAACTAGTAATGTGTCTGGTAGTGTTTTAAATGGCATTGATATTAGGTATACTATTAATGTGACTAATCATGGTCCTGATAATGCTACTGGTGTTGAAGTTACTGATATTTTACCTGCTGGTGTTATTTACAGGTCTTCTAATGCTAGTTTTGGCAGTTACAATCATGTTACTGGTAAATGGTATATTGGTGATTTAGCTAATGGTCAGAGTGTATTTTTAGATATTGTTGTTACTTTAAATAG
>NZ_LWMV01000154.1 GCF_001639295.1 Methanobrevibacter curvatus
CAAACGATCACCTAACTCTTCAACTTTCGCATACTGTTTATTTATAAAATAATTATTCAAGTCATACATGGTATTAAATATATATATTATCCTATATAAACCTTTCTATATCAATTTAAAGAACACACAAAAAAAATAAATTCACAAAAAAAATACAAATAGCAAATAAAAATATTTATATTGGAGTTTATAGAAATTCTCTGATAAGTAATTAGCTGAATTGTTATGGAATATTTCGCAATTTTCAGTAAAAATAATATTGGGATTATTCTTGATATATGAATTTAATTTTTTCACATGTTTTCTAGGTAAAGATTGTCTATTCTTAAAATAAAAGAATTTTTTAAATTAATTCTTTCTAATAAATCAATAACCATATCAATATAAATTTCATTATATGGATATTTTTTTAATAATGTTTTATTATAAAGCATTGTTTTTATCCATAACGATTGAATATGCATGAAAATTTGTTTCATTAA
The DNA here is from genome assembly GCF_001639295.1 of Methanobrevibacter curvatus. GTDB lineage: Archaea > Methanobacteriota > Methanobacteria > Methanobacteriales > Methanobacteriaceae > Methanoflexus > Methanoflexus curvatus. Next base: position 483 of record NZ_LWMV01000154.1, read on the forward strand.
GTATAGTTAATGCTTTTTTTATAAATTTATTAGAATGAGAATGAAATTTTATTTCATTATTTCTTCTAAGCTCTCTTTTGAATTTTTTATTAAGCAAATCTCTTATTTTTCTTAATTTTAAATAGCTATTAGCTTTTAATTGTAGAATCGATATTATAAAAAACTGATTCTCTATGGATCTCATATTTCCACTTTCATCTAATGCTAAATTATACATGCCTGTTTCCTTCGATTTTTTTGAAGAAGTTTGATACTAGAAAAGGGATGACTTTTTCAAAAAATTACTTTTTATTTATAAATTAATATATTAATAATTGAAAATTTTAGAAAAAACTCCAAAAAAATTTACACTCTCAAAACTTCAAAAGTTTTACATAATACAATTTACATAATAATAACTATAAGTTTAGAGTAAGCCCTCATAGACCAGAGTCGCCCATGGGCGACCGACCCATTAAATTGGACATGTGTCTATGGGGCTATAAATTTATTATTTTTACTATTTTTCTTGATAAAATATTTCGCTTTCTATTTTAGCTATTTTTAACATTTGTAATACTAATTAGTAATAATTTAATAGTTATTATTAATAAGCTTATCTTTTTTATTGACCTCTCTTAACATTTATTTGCGTCTTTTTATTTTTTTATTAGTCTATTATTTAGCAATATGGAATTTTTAATCAACTTATTCGATTTTAATCAACCAATATATTTTCTATGAGCTATTTTTACATTATTCTGATTTACCATAGCATATTGCATTGTTGTATCTATTTTATATGTCCAAGTAGTTTTTGAACTTGTTCTATTGGCATTCCTTTATCTATTGCATTTGTTGCTAAAGTTCGCCTAAATTTATGGGGATGAACTCTTTTTATTTTTGCTTTATTTCCTAATTCTCTTATTCGTCTTTCAACTCCACTTATTCCTAATCTTTTATATGGTTTTTTAAATGACACAAATAATGAGGGGTTATTGTCGGATCTACTTTCTAAATATTTCATTAAGTGTATTTTACATCTTGCATCAAAATAAACTTCTCTTTCATTTTCTCCTTTTCCGAAGACAACACATTCTCGTTCATAGAAGTTCACATCATCGATATTGAGATTTACTAATTCTCCAACACGCATACCTGTAGATATTAACATTTCTATCATTGCTAAATCTCTAATCTCTTCGCAATTGTCTCTAAGTATTTCTAAAGTTTCGTCACTTAATACTTCTCTTACAACTCTTCCTTGTTTAATTTTATGAATTCTTTTAACAGGATTTTTTAGAATGTAGTCTTCGTCTTCTAACCAACTAAAAAAACTTGAAAATATTCTACGAATATTATCTATTGTAGTTTTATTTGTCTGATTTTCTATTCTATATTTTCCTAAATAATCTCTTAAGTCTTCAGTAGTTATATAATCAATTCTTTTTTCAACTTTTTTAATCATTTTTTCAATTGTGGTTTTATAATAGATTAAAGTTCTCTGGGAACAACCTTCAACTCTTTTTGAAGAAAGAAACTTAGAAATTAACTCTTCATTTTCTTCAATAGATAATCCTTCTTTTTCTAGATTTTTTTCCAAAATATCATAATTCTTTAAGGTTTTACAAAGTACTTTAGAAAGTATTACATTCTGCTGTGGATTTAAATAGGATTCCATTTCTTTCTGAATTTCTGAAATAATTTTCATTTGAAAACACCATTTAAACCTTTATAAATTAAATTAAAATAATATATAGAAAATCAAGTTTAGTTAAATAAACAAACATTATTATTAAAGAAATTAACTCTAATTTATTAAAAGCTATTAGTGAAATAGCTAGAAAAGAGAAAAAAACAGAAACTAGAGTATTGGAGGATATTATTGAAAAAGGAATAAAAAATAATGAATCCAAAATACCAGAACATTTAATAGCTAATAAAAATACTTATAGTTCCAATTCTAAAAGATTTTTAGAAAGTACAACTATTATTAAGGGCGGTGATCCTTTTAATGCAGTTAAATTTGTTAGGCAAGTAAGAAGTGGGGATTATGATATTCCTTGATACAAATTTCTTATTTTTAAGATAAATTATAATAAATTCAATTGAAGATTATAATAAATAATTACTGTTTTTTAAAAGATAAATTTAAATACTTAGAGTTTAAAATATATAAATGTTTTTAGTATAATGGAAAATTATAAATTTTTTTTGAATTTATATCATATAAAAAAATATTTTCTAAAAATAATGAATTATTTTATTATATAATAAAAATTAATTTTTTTTTAGAAAGTTTTTATTACATGATAATTTTTATAAACAAACTTATGTATTGAGAATATGATAAAAAGAGAATTATATTTGAATAAAATTAAACCTTACATGAGCAAAGACATTATTAAGGTTTTAACAGGAATTAGACGTTGTGGTAAATCAACCATACTTAAACAACTTGTTGAAGAGTTAAAAGAAAATGGAGTTAAAGAAGAAAACATAATTTTAATAAATTTAGAACTCCAGAAATATTTTGATATAAAAAATATAAGGCAATTAGATAAGTTAATTAAATCACAGACTTCAAAGAGCAATGATAGAAAATACTTATTTTTAGATGAAATTCAAGATGTTAATCAGTGGGAAAAACTTGTCAACTCCTATTTAGCAGAAGATGAATTTGATATTTACATAACTGGGTCTAACGCCAAGCTTTTATCTGGAGAACTCGCCACATATCTTACAGGCAGATACATTGAAATAAAAATCTATCCATTTTCATTTTATGAATTTTTACAATATAAAAAATTAAAAAATAGGAAAATAAAAAATTACAATAACCTTTTTCATGAATTTTTAAGATATGGTGGTATGCCATCAACATTAAAATATGATACAGAAGAAAAAACACCTATATTAACAGACATTTGCCAGTCAATACTTTTTAAAGATGTAGTAAAAAGAAATGAAATAAGAGATGTTGATTTATTAGATAGAATTTTAAAATATTTATTGGCTAATATTGGTCAACTCTTTTCTGCAAATAGCATTGTTAAATATTTAAAAAAAGATAGAATAACTATATCAACCACTACTATTTACAATTATTTACGGTATTTGGAAGATGCTTGTTTGATTAATAAAGTTAGAAGAGAAGATTTAATTGGAAAAAGAATTTTAAACTACATTGAAAAATTTTATGTGGTGGATTTAGGTTTTAGAGAAGCCATTTATGGATATAACGAAAGGGATATTTCTCAAGCTATAGAAAACATCATATACAATGAATTAATTCAAAGAGGATACAATGTAACAATTGGTAAATTTAGGGAAAAAGAAATAGATTTTGTATGTAAAAAATTTGATAAAAAAGTGTATATTCAAGTTTCATATATTCTCTTTGATGAAAACACATTAAAAAGAGAGTTTGAACCATTAATAAAAATTAAAGACAATAATCCAAAATATGTACTTTCAATGGATGAATTTAACCGATCCTATGATGGAATTAAGCATTTAAATATCATCGATTTTTTAAAAGATAAAATCGAACTATAAATTATTATATATAGTTAAAAGTTAGTCTGTAAAGGGTGCGAAGCTATTTTAAAAATAGATTGTAATTTATATTCAAGGATTTCACTGTAAAAGTTAGCTGGTTGTAATACTTAACTTCATAAATATAATCTCAAAAAATGAATCAGTAATTATAAAGTTAGAAAAAACAGAAAAATAATTTAAAAAAAAGATAATATTAAAAGCAGATTGAAAAATGAGAATAAATAGAACATAATAATAAAATGAAATTAATAAAAAAAAGAATGGGAACAAAATGTTCCCGAACTTACCAAATGGTAAGTTAAGTCGAGTAATAAGCATTAACTTACTTATTTAACTGCTAATTTGATGTCAGCATCTTTAACAGTTTTACGACCTGCATGTTTAGCTAATTGAATAGATTTGGTTGCAATTGCTGCACCATATTCTTCAATAGCTTCTAATAAAGCTTCTGCAGCATCTTCGCTTACTCTTGCAGCACCAGCATTTTTAATAATTCTTGTAACAGGCGCTAATGGTATTTCGTTAGTTTTTGCCATATTTTTCACACTCCATATAAATTATATAATAAGTAGTTTTAACAAACTCCACTTACTACAACTTATACTATTATTCCTTTTAGTATATAAAGGTATTGATAATTCATTAAGGTATTCAGTTATAAAATTTGAAATTATTATACAGTGAATGTTTATTGATTATATGTCATAGTCTGTGTATTTCATACTTGAAAATTATATGTATTTTTTTACTAATTTACCAATGAATAGGATATAAATCTTATTTAAAAAATTAAAGAAATATCATTTTTTCTTGCTTTAATAGTAATTTATTATATTTTTTTGGACTTTTCTGGATTTTTAAGCATTCAAAAGTCTTTCTTTCAAAAAATATTTGTAAACAACCCTTATTTTCCCATGGTTTAACTAATTTTTTTTAATATAATCAATGTCTACATTTTTATTACTGGAAACTCAACTTCAGTTTTAAGTTCATCTTCATTTACATCATGTATACTGTTAAAGTAGATTTCTTTTGGGGATCCTATAATATCATAATTATATTTTATTGTAAAGTCAACTAGTTTTTTATAACTTTCTTCTAGTTTATTATATGATCCTTTGTGGATTATTGAAACAACTTTATGTTCAAGGAGTTCAACTATTTGAATCTTGTCTGTGCCATCTATATCTCCTTCAACTGGTATTCCCATATCATAAATTACTTCGTCTTCACCTACATGCTTAGGACTGTTGTAATAGATAGCAAATGGTGGTCCAGAAACATTAACTTCATTTGCTTCTGCCCATCCTAATAATTGAGCTATCAATATTCCCATATCTTTAACATTGCCTTTATGATTTACTATTGCCATTTGTTGCTCTGGTATAATTTTTTCTTCAATTTTACTTTCCATAATATCACTTTTTTATTTTTATTCTTTTTTAAAGATTATTTTACTTTTTTATTCATAATTTTATTTTTAAAAGCCTATTTTTTTAGAGGCTGTGCAATGATTATTTTTTTGTAAAAACAGATATTTAATTAAATGTTAAAACATATGTAACATATTAATTATGTTTTTATAAAAAATAAATATTTAAAAATAATTATAATTTGCAAAAAACTTTTATTTAAATTAGTTTTCTTATGTTTTTGAGAAAACTTTATTTGATCAAACTTTTTTAAAAGTTTGTTTTAAAGGTTCTTATAACCAGTAAACAACTCATATTAATTAGTTAAATTTAAATTAAAGTATTTTAAAGAATAATAAAAAATAAATATTTAAAAATAATTATTTTTAGTAAATAGGGATTAATATTAATTAGAATAGAATTTTATTAAATATTTATATTTATTTTTATAATAAAATTTATTATAGCTTTATAAATCTAATTTTAACTTAATTAACTAAATTTAGAAAATTAGATTTTCGAATTGCCACACAGCCATTTTAATTATGCTCTTTTTTTTATTTCTTTTATTTAAAATTCATAAAACCTTAGCATTTCTCCTTCTTCTAAAAGTTCTTTTTCTTTTGGTACTTTAATGTATCCATCTGCTATTGCTAAAGATGTAATTGCTCCAGAGTCTTTAATTATTGGATAAATTTTTTTATCCTGAATTTTAACTAAGAAATATTGGGCTCTTCCTTTTGAAGAATGTAATCTAGAATTTAAAGGGAATTTTTTAACTTTACTTTTCATAGATTCTTTTAAACCAGACAATTTTCTAACATGAGGACTAATTAAAGTAGAATAAACAATTAAAGCCGCTACAGGATTTCCAGGAAGTCCAATTACAAGTTTACTATCAATTTTACCTACAATTGTGGGTTTTCCAGGTTTAATTGAAATTCCATGTATATAAACTTCACCTAAATCATTTAAAACTTCAATTAAAATATCACCTCTTCCAGCAGAAGTTCCTCCAGAACTTAGCAAAATGTCGTATTTTTCTAGTCCTTTTTTAATTTCTTCTTTTAATTCATCATAATTGTCTTTAACAATGGCTAGAATTTCACCTTCACCACCAGAAATTTGGATAGCACTTTTTAATGAATAACTATTAACATCGTAGATTTTAGAGAATTTAAAATCTTTTTTATCTACAACTAACTCATTTCCAGTAGAAATTATTCCTATTTTTGGTTTTTTAAACACTTCAATTTTTTCTAAACCTTGGGCTTTAAGTGCTCCTATTTTTCCAGGACTTAAAATATTCCCTTTTTTAAGAATTAAATCTCCTTTTTTAATATCAGAACCTTTAAATGCAATATCTGTGTTAGGAGTGACTCCTACCAATAAATTTACATGTTCTCCATATCTTTCTGTGTGTTCTACCATAGCTATTGCATCACTGCCTTCTGGAATAGGGGCACCAGTACTAATTTCAATAGCTTGACCTTTTTCAATGGTTTTTGAACTATATATTCCTGCTTCAATACTATCGATTATTTTAAGGCTTTTAGGATCTTGGGGAGATGATTTAAAACTATCTTCTGCTTTAATAGCGTATCCATCTTTTAAAGCTCGATTAAATGGAGGAAAATCAATTTTGGCTTCAACATCATTAAAAATTACTCTATGCACTGATTCTTCAAGTGAAATTTCTTCACTTTGATTTTTGTAGCTATTTTTAAATAATTCTTCAATAATTTCAATAGCTTCTTCAAGTTCTTTAATTTTTAAAAATTCCGTTCCCATTTTATCCTCTTTGGTTTTACAAATCTTTTTAAGCATTCGATAAGTATTCAATAAGTATTTTTATTAATTTTTTATATTAATTTTTTTATTAATTGTTCATTTAATATTTTTATTTTTTATTTTTTATTAATTATTTTTTTAATATTTTTTTATTTAAATTAATTAATACATTAAATTTCTATTCTAAATTAAATTTAATTGTTAATAATTAATATAATTTTATATTTTATTTTTTTAATTGATTTTATTTAATTTCATAATATATAAATACTATATATTACATAATTATTTATATACCAAATAAGTATCGTATATTCTAAGATTTTTACATAATTTTCATTAATTAATGAGGTTTTAATGATTATTTTTTTATTATATTGATAAATTATAGGTATCTAAGTGTATTTTTGGAGGAGAGTATTTGAGTAATAAAAATCAACCAACACAAGAATTTAGAAGAGTGAGAACCCCAAGAAAAGGTGAACTTCCAGCTATTGTAGAACAGATTATGGGTCATGGGAAGTTAAAAGTCAGATGTGCTGATGGTAAAATCAGAATGGGTAGAATACCTGGAAAAATGAAAAAAAGAATTTGGATACGTGAAGGTGATGTTATTTTAGTTAAACCATGGGATTTCCAAACTGATGAGAAGGCAGATGTTATTTGGAGATATACACGTACTGAATCTAATTACTTAGAAAGAAAAGGTTACTTAAAAATGTAATTTTTAAGGTCTAATTCTTTTATTTTATTCAATCTTAATTTTTTAGTCATATTTTAATAAATTTATTTAATTTTAGTATATTTTATTCAATTTTTCTTTTTTTTAAACAATATTTGTAATTAATTTTACTTATCTTTTTATTAAATATTAATACTTTTTAAATTTTTATAATAATTTTTTTCATTATTTTTCATATTTTCTATTAATTTCATGAGTTTTCAATTTTCATATTTATGTCTTAAGGTATCATAGGTGTTTTAATGGAGAGTTTTTCTATAATAAATATTATAGCTATTGTTTTGCTTGCTGTAGTTGGAACTATAACATACTATAGAAAAAATTTAGATTTGTTAGGATCTCTTTTAATGATAGTTATGGGATTTATTATATTATTCTCTGCTGGATTTAAATGGCTAATTTTAATTTTAATATTTCTTATTTTAAGTATGTTTGCCACTAAATCAAATAAAGAGTATAAAATAAAAATTGGAAGGTATGAAAGTCAAAGAACTGCAAAAAATGTTATTTCTAATGGGGTTGTAGCTTTTTTCATGGCAGCATTTGGCGGTTTCTATCTTCCACTTGTTGGAGGATTTATTGGTGCTATTTCAACAGCTACAGCAGATACAATGGCTAGTGAAATAGGCATTTTACAGAATCCTCGTTTAGTTACTAGTTTTAAAAAGGTTCCTCCAGGGACAGATGGAGGAATTTCAATATTAGGAACAGCTGTAGGTATTCTTGGAGCAGGAATCATTGGTTTAGTTGCTTTTTTACTAGGTTTAATTCCTGATTTTTTACTAGCTATTCAAATTTCTGTTATTTCTGGAGTGGTAGGTTGTTTTATGGACAGTATTCTTGGTGCCGTCTTAGAGTTACGTGGTTACATTAACAACGAACATGTAAACCTTTTAGCAACATGTACTGGAGCTATAGTTGGTATAATATCTACTTTAATTTAATTCTTTCTATTTTTCTATTTTGTTTATGTATATTCCTATTTTTTTACATTCTTATTTTTTTATAGTTTAACTTGTTATAGTTTAATTTTTTTAATCTTTTTCTTTGATTAACTTTTTAGTAAATTTTATTTTATATGAAAAATAAAAATATTGTTATGAAGTTTGAAATTTGGTTAAACTATTATAATAAAATTTTAGATGATTTTGGTTTTTTAAGGGAAGGTGATGAAAAATCAGCTATTTTATTAAATGAAATTCTCTCAAAGGATAATTTCTATTCTTTAGACTTTTTAAAAACGTATATTGATGAAAGCACTGATGAAAAAACAACATTTATTGTTTTTGGTGCAGGACCATCCATTAAAAAACATATAAAAAAATTTAAAGAATTATTAAATAACTCTAAATCATTTGAAAACTTTTTTATAATCTCTGCAGATGGTGCCACAACAGCTCTTTTAGAAGATGGAGTTATTCCTGATATTGTAGTCAGTGATTTAGATGGTAAAATGGAAGATTTATTGTCTGCTAATGAAAAAGGATCAATATTTGTTATTCATGCCCATGGAAACAATCATGATTTAATAAAAGAATATGGAAACACTTTTAATAAATCTATTGGAACAACTCAATCTAAGCCATTTGGAAAGCTTTATAATTTTGGAGGTTTTACTGATGGAGACAGAGCAGTATTTTTAGCTGTTGAATTATATGCTAAAAAAATTCTCTTAGGAGGATTCGACTTTGGCAATTATGTTTCTAAGTATTCACGCCCAAATATTGCCAAAGATATAGAAGTAGCAGATGATGTTAAGAGAAAAAAGCTAAAATATGCTAAGGAACTTATAGATTGGATAGCCTCAAATGAAGATGTGGACATTCAATATATATATTAATTATTAATTTTATTTTTTTTTAATAATGCTTTGCATTACCATTGCTTTGATTATTATGTGTCATTCTATTTTTAAACTCACTTTCAATTGACTAAATATCTCAAGATTTGTATATATCAAATTTATTAAAATACAAAACTCATATATTTGAGTTTTCTGAGTTTTCTTTCCAATTTTTCATTTTTTTGACTTCACCATATTCCTTGTCTACATAAAATGTTTTATATGTTCTTTTTAGTGGATTGTAAGAAGGATTTGCTAATATGGCAGAATGGTCTTCTTTAAGTTCTTCCCATCCTAAAGTTATTTTCCAAAACTTATCGTCATTGGAAAACTCAATTTCTTCAACTTTTAGATTTTTTAACTCATCAAAAATTTCATTTACAAAATCTAGGGAACTTGAAATAGCTTGTTTTGTACTTATCATATTTCTCACAGGATTATATTTAATAAAAATATTATAAATAAATTGTCTTTTATATTGTTAGTTTTTATCACTGTCAACATTAATATCATATTTTAAATAATATCATATTTTAAATAATATCATATTTTAGAACAATCTCATATTTAGAAATTAAAGTTATAAGATTTAATTAAAAATTTTTCTAATTGATCTTTTATTTTAGATATTTCAGCAATTCTATTAAATAAAGCGAAAATATACTTATATTTACATAGTATTAAACTATAATACAAATATTTTTAGTGTTATTCATATTATTATCACATTTTTTGAATGATTTATCCATTGATTTTTACAATTTCTGGTTGATAAATTGGAATATATTGTATAACTATTGTATACAATAATATCCCTAAAAATAAATAAAAATTTATACTAGTGCTTATAAATATAATAATATGTCAATAGAAGATATTCTTATGGATGGAGAGACGGTTTTTAGGAATCATTCTGCTTTTAATCCTGATTATATGCCTGTAAATTATAATTTCCGTGACTTACAAATGGAAGGAATGGCTATTTCAATCAGACCTGCTTTACACAATGGAAGGCCAGTAAATACAATTATTTTAGGGCAATGTGCTACAGGTAAAACTACAGCCATTAAGAAACTATTTGAAAAGGTTGAAGAAACATCAGAAAAGCTTGTTTGCTGTTATATTAACTGTCAGCTTAATATTACTCGGTTTGGAATATTTTCACAAATTTATAAAAAAATTTTTGGTCATAATCCTCCTGAAACTGGGATTCCTTTTTCAAGAATTTATCAACATGTAATGAAACACTTAGCAGATAATAATCAGGGGTTGTTGGTTGCTCTTGATGATGTTAACTATCTTTTTCAAAACCAGAATGTTAATAAAATTTTTTACGATATTTTAAGGGCTTATGAAGAATTTCCAGGTGTTAGGACAGGCATATTTGCTGTTTTATCAGATCTTGAGTTTAGACTAAATTTGGAAAAAAATGTAAATACTGTTTTCTCACCACAGGAGATTATTTTTCCACTTTATAAAAGAAATGAAGTTTTAAAAATCTTAAATGATAGAGTTAAAGATGGATTTTATCCTAATGTGATGAGTGATGAAATTATTGAGGAAATCACAGATTATTGTTTTGATTCAGGAGATTTAAGGTTAGGAATTGATTTGTTAAGAATTACAGGCAATATTGCTGAAGCTCATGGTAGTAGAAAAATAGAACAAAAACATTTAGATGAGGCAATAGCAAGTAATATTTCGATTAATCTAGAAAATACAATATCAACTTTAAATGACAAGGAAAAAAAGCTATTAAAGATTATTGCTTTAAAGAAAGATACTATTTCTACTGGAGAATTATCTAAAGAATTTCAATCTAAATCTAATTTAAGCCATTCTTCTTTTAATAGGTCTTTGAAGAAACTAGAATTTTTAAGATTAGTGGATACAAAATACAAAGGTAAAGGTTCAAGAGGTCAGTCACGAGAAGTTATTTTGAGATTTAATCCAGATGAAATCTGTAGATGCATTTTGTAATTTAAGTTTTTTAAAATATCTTATTATAATTTATAATCTATTTATATAACAGTAATTATTCTATTAATTTAATTTTAAATAGCTATTTGTATGGGGAAGTGTGAAGTTTGGGGAACTTGAGGTAAATAGCTAAATAAAATTAAACTAAAATTTATTAATTTCTTAATAAAAATGATTTTTCATTTAGTATGGGTTTTTTTAATTTAAACGACTATTCCTGTAGATGTGGTAGCCACAGTAATGAGTACACAAGAGATTAACATTCCTAATATGAATATTAGAGAATATATTCCTCTTAAATCATAATTTTTTGTGGAAAATTCATCTACCCATGTTCTTTTTTTAAATATATTACTTTCAACATAATTTTTTTTATAGTTCATAATAATCACTCACAATAATACATTGTTAAAATCAATATATAAAAAAAGTCCAAGAGAGCATTTGAAAAGTAATATTTTCTATTTTGTGGGTGATTTTAAAGGTTTTATAATTGAGTTAAAGCAAAATTTATAGTAACTAATAGCTATTTTTTTCTTTCTCTTTATAACCTATATTTATATTTTAAATAAAATAAACATTAATCTTTTATTTATTAAATATATAATTATTAAGTTTTATAGAATTATTTATTTGTTTTTATGCTTGTTTTTATGATTATAAATTTAATTAGGCATTATTATTTAAAATTATTTAATATATCTCTCTATTTTTAATTTTTATCAATATATTAATTATATTATTGTACAATGTTTTCTTTTTTTCTTTATTTTTAATTTTATATAGATACTTAATCTTATTTTCTGATTTAAATTATTTTACTAATTTTTATTTTAAATAATTATACACTTATCTCATTAATTTGTTGTTATAACTTTTAAAATCAAAAACTTCTTTTTTTTTTAAAACAAAATGTTTAATTTATTTTAAATAAAAATTAAATAAAAATTAAATATCAATATTAATTTGAATTCTAATTTGCCCATCGTTGTTTACTAAATTTGCATTTAATGGTATAAAATGAGAATCAATTAAATATCTTAAATAGCTAATTTCCTTTCCAGGCAATTTAAGTTTTGTTTTTATTTTAAATTTATTTATCTTTATTTGGCAAAGTATTTTTCCATTTTTATCTATGAAAATAGTGGTTTTTATATTATTTCTATTTTTATTGTTCTTATTCTTATTTTCATTATTGTTCTCATTTTTATTTTCATTATTGTTCTCATTGTTAGGGTGTTTTTTCATATCAATGTTATTATTGCCAATTAATTTTTCTAATTTTTTTGTTTCAAATTGAGTTAAGTTTAATCCACCTTCAATCAATAAGGGGTAATCGTCAACAGATATTTTATTTTCCTTAAACATTTCGTTCCCACTTGAAGCATCTATTCCTTTTTCATTTTCACCAGCAATGAACCATGCTCTTTCAACTACTTTTTCTAAGGCTTGTTCTGGAGGAATGACTCCTTTTTCTTCATAATGTCTCATTAAATCTCTAACTTCTTCCCTTGTAACATTCATTTCTATTGAACTAATAGCTAATCTGGTTAAAACTGGACCATAACCTCCTCGTCTGAAACTAGCCCAAACTGACTCTTCATCATAATACTTTCTACGATTTATAATGGAATTTAGGGCATTTCCACTTAAATATGCAGTATTTAATAAATCTGAACGTGATGAATGATTTAAATGTTTATAAATTGCATTCCAATCTCTTTTTTGACTAATTGTACCTTTTTCTATTTCTTTTTCAAGTATTTTAATTGTAGGCTCTGGTAAAAATTTTTTAGTATCCTGAGGTATTTCCATTTTATTTTCTATGATTGATTTTCTTATTTCTCTCCCTGATATTTTACCGTTGTACTCTAATTCAGGAATAATATGGAATTTCATTTTTTTATTGTATTTTTTTTCTAGAAAATCATTTACAGCAAACCAACGAATAACATTTCTATTTGGTAAATCACGGGGTATTCCAACGAATATTCCTTTTTCAACGAATTTTTTAGAATATTTTTCTATTTTTTGAGGTTTTACATTTGCAGCATCAACATAATCTGTAACCCCATCTTCAATCATCATAGATATTCTTATTGGAACAGAATAAGCTAAAGTAAGTCTATGATGGAGTCCTTCTATACCTACAACTTTATCTGCACCATTTTTAATTGCCATTTTAGACCTAGCATCAAATGGAGTGAAAAATGGGGCATGGTTGGCACTAAATCCTTTGTTAAGGTAGATAACAACTTCACTACCTTTTTTATCAGCAATTTCCCTTGCTTTTTCAATTAATTTCACATGACCTTTATGAACAGGGTCAAAATCTGCACTAATTCCTATCATTTTTTTCAAATTTTAGTTTTATGGATACTATATGTATTTGTAGCAGAATATTTTAAATTTGGTGGTTTTTTTAGTTTAAATCGTTTTATGATTATTTTGTTTCAATTTTAATGGCCATTCCTTTAATTTTATTTTTTTTACAACAATTAAATCTTGTTTTTAATAAATTTATTTTTTCATATAAATCAATTTAAACTCTATCTACCAATCTAAGTGCCCCACAAATAAAGAGCCATAACCCTACTAAGAAACCTAAAAATAATGGCTTTGGAAACAATAAACCAATTAGAATATAAAGAATCCCAATTAAAACTCCGATTATCCCTATCCAAAACCCATATTTGTTATTTTTGTTTCCAATAAGGGTTATTAAACCAATAACCATTAAGAATATTCCTCCTAAGAATAATGTAATTTCAGAGATTATTCCAAATAAATTTAAGTTAAAAATAAACCCTAAAGAGAGAACTAGCATTATGGATCCTAAGATTATACTGATTATGCTTCTTGTTGGGCTGTAATCAATTTCAGCTATTCCACTAATAAGTAAAAATATTCCAAGCAATAGAATAGAGAGACCTATAATAGAATAAGCACTATTGATTCCAAATAATGGAAGACAAATGATTAAAATCCCTAAAAATATTGTTAATATACTAATTATTCCTCTTTTCATTTAAACACCGTTTTTAGACATTACTGCTATTTATGGGCATAAATAGTTTTTTATTTTATTATTATTTTATTATTATTTTATTTTTATTATTATTTTATTTTTTATTATTATTTTATTTTTATTTCATTCCTATTTTATTATTTTTATCTCTTTTTTGTATTATTAGTTTATTATTTTAGGATTGTCTTATATTTTATCCTTTCTATTATCTTTTTGTAATTTTTTTATTTTTTAAATTAGGGGTAAATGTTTAATGAATGTTTTTGATTTATTTAAGTCAGCACTTTCTATAATTCCATGCCATTCATTTTTACAATTGCATTCATATTCGATTTGACTTTGCTTGAGGTTTGAATCAATAATAAGATGTTTTAGATCTTTATTGCATTTTTTACAATTGTATGGACCTCGTCTTGATCCAAAACCTGATGTATCCATTAAACTTGGAATTGTTATATTTTCTCTTATATTATTTATTATTTCAACACAAGACCATATCCAGGATGGTTGATAAGCTTTTCTCTTCCATAAAAATTCAAGTAAAGTCCCTCTATGAACTGTCACAGGAGTAAATGATAATCTATCTACTCCAATCTTATCACAATAAATAGCTGTTTTTATTGCATCATCAATAGCTTCTTTTTCATTAGTTAATATGGGCTTAACAAGAATGTATGCCTTAGATTTTATATCATGTTTATTTTTTAAACCTTTAACAATACTTATTCCCTCTTCAAAGTCTTTTTTAGTAAATCCTTTGTTGATTTTTATATCTCGTGTAAAATCATCTGCAGATTCTAACCCAATACTGATTTCAAATAGTTTGTCTCCAATAATTGAAAAAATATCTTCTAAATCATCTTTTTTAATATATTCTGGTCTTGATTCAACGACTATTTCCTTAATATGCTCATTTTCAGAAAGATATTTTAAAATTTTATCCCTAGATTCAATATCCAATTCTAAAGGGTTTAAAAAACTTCCAGAAACAAATATTTTAATAACAGTATAATCAGTTAACTCATATTTCTCAAATTCCTCTTTAAATAGCTCAAACAATTTGTTAGAATTTATTTTAACCATTGGAGAGTCAGAAATATAACTACACATAGTACATCCTCCACTATTTCCTAATGCCCAAGAACAACCAGGAGTAGGAAGAATCATATACATGGTATCAGAAACTCCAGAATAGCTAAGGTCTTTATTAAACCAACTAACACTTAACCTTTCAATATCTCTTTTGGGTACACGTTCAATGGCTTTACTTCTAATTTCATAATTTAATTGCTGAATTTCCATCATTTTTACCTAACAATTTATTTATTATATTTTTATTAAATCATATTATTATAATTTTTGATTGATAAATATAAAGAGGCTGTGCAATGATCATTTTCTATAAAATAGATATTTAATTAAAATATGTTAAAATGTATTTAAATCATTAATATATATTTTTATAAAAAAATAAGTATTTAAAAATAATTATAATTACTAAATAACTCATATTAATTAGTTAAATTTGAATTAAAGTATTTTAAATAATAATAAAATTAAGTCTTTAAAAAGAATTATTTTTAGTAAATAGAGATTAATATTAATTAAAAAACGATTTTATTAAAAATTTATATTTATTTTTATAATAAAGATTATTATAACTTTATAAATTTAATTTTAACTTAATTAACTAAATTTAGAAATTTAGATTTTCAAATTGTTGCACAGCCATTAAATGAAAAAAATTTAAAAAGGAAAATTTTTAAAAGAAATTCATAGAAAATATTTTAGAAAATTATAAAAATATTAAATAAAGAAAATAGAACAAAAAATAAAATTAATATATTAAACTTAATAAAGTAAGATTAGCAAAATAAAATTAACAAATAAACTTAATAAAATAAAATTAAAAAAACAATATAGAAAGGAAAAAATGCCAAAAGAAGAAATTATTTTTCATGATTTGAGAGTTGTACTTAACTGGGATATAAGTAAAATAGATTAATTAAAATCATGAAATGATAATTTAGATGATGATTTAAGTAATTTTTTTCTTAAAAGCCTAAATTTTGATGATGATCACCTATTGGAACCAATATTTGTGATATTTTTAGTAATTTATATTTTATAACAAAATATATATTTTATATCTTGAAATAAAAATTTTTTATAGAAAATGTGTATTTTTTTCATTTGTGGGTGAAGAGATCTGATAGAAAATTTTATTAATAAGAATTGATAAATGTTTTATATTATATGTAATATTCAATAAGGAGATTTAATGAAAATAGTTACTTGTGAGCATTGTGGGGCTAAATATAAACTTAATGACTTAGATGCACCAGAATTTTTTGAATGCTCTTTTTGTTCAGGCAATTTAGTTGAAAACTTTGACTCAAATGAAAACCATGAAAGTAACACTAAATTATCATCTTTTGCTAATGCATCCTCTAATAAAGATCTTGATTTGATTTACTGTACAAGTTGTGGATTAAAATATCTTTTAGATAATGACAAAGATATTCGTCAATACCAGTGCTCAAGTTGCGAGGGTAACTTAGATTATGTTGATTTAGGTATAAACAAAACTAAACATGTTATTTATCCTCAAAACAATCAACAGAACAATGTAAATAATAGTTTACTATCTTATGATTTAAATCAAAATACTGGAGAAATTATCCCTGATCATGCTTCCAAACAAATTGAAGAGAATCGAACTCAAAATCAAGAAAATTTAAATAATTTAAACTTAGATAATGAATTAAATGAAAATATAAATAACACTTTTAATAATAATTTTAATAACAACAACAATAATCTTAACAATACAAACAATGATAATTCTAATAAAATTGATATTGAAGATGAAAATTTGTTTAGGGAAGAATTTAATCCTTTAGATGATGTTAAAGACGAAAATATATTAAGAGAATATATTAAAGTTGAATTTAACAACTCATTAAATAAATCTTATGGTATTGATGAAGAAATTCAGTTTTTTGATAAGGATAATAATACTAATGTGAATAATAAAATAGTTAATAATAGTAATAGCAATAGTAATAATAATAGTAATAATAGTAATAATAATAATAATAATAATAATAATGATAATAATAATAATAATAATAATAATAATAATAATAATAATAATTTGGATAAAAATTCTCCAAATGAAAATTTATCTCTAAAAACTGATTTTCATGAGTATTTAGAAGATGAGTTGACTATTGAGGAAAAAATTCGTAAAAATATGCTTGAAGAAGAGAGATTAAAGAATGAACAGTCATTTTTTAATAAAATATTTAAAAGATCGTCTAAAAACAAAAAATCCAAGACATTGGATGAAAAAAAAGTCGCTGAACATAATGAAAATAATAATCAATCAAACACTAATTCTGATACAACTGATGATAATTATGAAAATGATAAATTTGAAGCTCTTAAAGATCAAATAGATAGTGAAAAAAAAACTAAAAATCTGAATAATTTAAGCAATGACAAAAAATCTGAAAGTGCTTTAAACAATCTTGATGAGCTGGTAGAATATGATTTATATAATAACCCTGATTTAAGACCTAAAACTAATTTAAGCTCTAATATAACTTATAATAATAATAATAATAATAATAATAATAATAATAATAATAATAATTCAAAAAATGATGAAAATAAGATTTCAGAGAATAATATAAAGTATTATTCAAATGAAAACAATGATTTAAATGACCAAACTAACATTAATTCAGATTTTAAGCGATTAAATAAAAATTTTAATGAATCTAAGATTTCACACCGTTCATATCATGATGTATTTATTGTTTTAGGATTAGTAATATCTCTTATTGGGTTTTCTGATATTATTTTGACCTTAAGATATTATAGTATTTTATTTTTTGCTTTAGGAATTGTAATATTCATTTATGGAATATATTTAAATAGAAAATTAGATAAATTCGTTTTTAGAGGAAATATTATTAGAACTGACTTATTAACTCTTCCAGATGACTTTTATATTTTATATCATGTGAAAATTCCAGATATTGATTTTATAATAAACCATGTTGTCATTGGTCCAACAGGGATCTATGCTATTTTAACTGAAAATTATTCTAAAAAATCAAAAAATAAAAAGAATTCCAATCTAAATGAAGAAGATATTACAACCCTTCAAACTAAATTTAAAACAGACAAAAAAGGTAAGATTAAGTTTGATAACAATGCAAAATTAAAAATTAAATCAATTAAAATGGCTGATATTCTTTTAGAATTTCTTAAATCTCAAGGAGTTTTAGTTCGCCATGTTGAACCAATTGTTGCATTTGTTAATCAAGACATAATTGTTTTTAATCTTCCCTTAAATGATGAAGATTTATTTAACAGTGAAATGCTCAATAAAATAGCTAATGGCGAAATTAAATTAGGTAAAAAAAGTATTCAACAGTCTGCAATTATTTTATCCCAAATTTCTGCTGACTGTACTACTTAATTTTTTTCATTTATTGGGTTTTATTTTTTTTATTTTATTTTTATTTTATTATTTGATGAAACTTTTCACTTTCTTTAGTTTTTTCTGTTTGTCAAAGTTGCTGCCTATTAAAGAAAAATAGTATTACATTTTGTTAAAAAATACATACTATTGTTGATATATTTGAATCTATTTAATACAATTTTTGGATGTAAAAAAATTTGACAGAGCCCAATTTTCATAAAAGTCAGAAAATAATTTTTTCTATTTTTCAAATAACTTAAAATTTTCAAAGAAAATTTACCACTTTTCCTCTTAGTTGCATAAGTGTTTATTATCAAAAAAATTTATTAATCTAATAAAACAAAAATATTAATGTTATATAATTAAAAACTAATTTTCAATACATTATTTTTAATAATTACTTAATAGGGGTAGATTATGAAAAATATTACTTTCCCATTTTCTGCAATAGTTGGTCAAGGAAAAATTAAACGAGCATTAATTTTGAATGCAATTAACCCATCTATTGGTGGAATTTTAATTAGAGGAGATAGAGGAACTGGAAAAACAACTGCAGTTAGAGCTTTAGCTGATTTGCTTCCTGAAATTGAAGCGGTAGAAAATTGCCCATTTAGTTGTGATACAAATACCTACCTAGATTGTGAAATCTGTTCATCAATTGAAGAGCCTAAATTCATTAAAAAGCCTATGAAAGTTGTAGAACTTCCTCTTGGAGCTACTGAAGATAGAGTTCTTGGTTCACTCAACATTGAAAAAGCATTAAAAGATGGAGTTAATGTATTAGAACCTGGTATTTTAGCCGATGCCCATCGCAATATTTTATACATTGATGAAATAAATTTACTTGATGATCATATTGTCGATGTTCTTTTAGATGCAGCAGCATATGGAATTAATACTGTAGAGCGAGAAGGGATATCTTTTTCTCATCTATCTAAATTTATATTGGTTGGAACAATGAATCCTGAAGAAGGAGAACTTAGAGGACAATTATCTGATAGAATAGGTCTTACAATTTCTGTTTCTGGAATTGATGATGTTGATAAAAGGATAAAAATTATTAAAAGGCGAGAAGAGTTTGAAAAAGACCCAATTGCCTTTAGAGAGAAATTTAAGGAAAAAAATCTAGCAATTCAAAAAAGAATTGTAGATGGAAGAAAACTTTTAAACAATATTACAATATCTGATTATTTAATGGAAATAATAGCTAGAGTTGCAATACAACTCTCAGTTGAAGGTCATAGAAGTGATATATATATTTTAAAATGCTCTAAGTCAATAGCAGCATATAATTCTCATAAACAAGCTACAGAAGATGACTTAGAAGAAGCCATTAATTTAGTTTTAGGTGAAAACCCCAATTTTAATAACTCTCCCAGCACTATAAAAAAACAAATTGAAAAGGCCAAATCAGAAATTAAAAAAAAACAAGAAGAAAAGGAAGAAAATAAGAATACTAAGGAATTATTACATGATCAAAACCAAGAAAATTCTAGAAATTTAGAATCTAATAACAAAGATTTAGAGGATTCAAATGGTCAAGATGACCATAAAATTGACCAGTCAGTAAATGTTAAGGATGAAAAAAATAGTGAAGAAAGTTTTGACAATATAACAAGTGAAAGTAGAGATGAAACTTTAGAAAACACTAATGATCAAGATTTAACTTTTAATCAAGTAGCCAAACCAAGTACGAAAAACATAGATGAATTTGAATTAGATGAGGTGGGGCTTGATATAAAAAAATAATGTTGCTAAAAGGATGTTCTAAGAAAAAACTCTATGGAAAACATGTTGATTCAAAAAATGAAAAAGGGAAGTATGTTAAAAGCCGTTTTGCCTCTAAATTATCTAAGGACATAGCCATTGATGCAACCCTTAGATCTGCTGTAGGTCATTCCCAAGGAAAAATTAATGTAAGAAAAGAGGATTTGAGAGAAAAAATCAGAAAACATAAAGCTCGTGGCTCAATAGCTCTTGTAATTGACATGAGTGGTTCAATGGTTTCTGATAAAAAAATTAACAGAATAAAAGCAATATTAGAATTAATAATAAATAATACAATTAAACATAAGGACAAACTTTCTGTTGTAGGATTTAAAGGCAAAAAATCTGAGATAATAATACCTAACACTAAATACCCAAAATCATTTTTGTCTAAATTAGATACAGTAACAGTTGGTGGAACTACCCCAATAGCTATTGGATTAAAAAAGGGAATTGAAGTTTTAAAAAAAGATATTAAAGAAAATGAATATATCCCCATGTTAATTCTTCTCTCTGATGGAAGACCTAATGTAGGTTTAGGTGGTGGTCCTATCCAAGACACATTAGAAGTTGGAAAAGAAATAGCCAATGAAAAAATTCACAATATTATAATTGATTTTGATAGAACTAGTGGTCAAGGAAGAAACTTTAATAAGGAACTTGCATTTAATTCAAAGGGTACTTACTATAATTTAGAAAAAGAAATGAATACAGAGCATGTTATTGAAGGAATTTTAAATCACGAAAGATTAAATTTATAGTTTAATTTAAGTTTAAAAATTCAACAAATATTGAATTATTAATTGTTTAATTTATCAATTATTTTAATATCCAAATTAATTGCCTTAATTAAGTATATTTATTTTAATTAAATACGTTTATTTTATAATTTAGTATATTTATTTTAATTAATTATATTATTTCATACCTAAATATCATGTTGATAGTAATTAATTTTAAATAGGAGGAGATGACTTTATTTCAAACAAAACATTAAATAATAATAAAATAAACCATGATAATTCTAAATTAAAAGAAATTTATTTTGCTGGAGGTTGCTTCTGGGGTATTGAGGCATATATGTCACGCATTTTAGGTGTTGTAAATACTTTTGTTGGATATGCCAATGGTCAAAGAAAAAATCCAAGCTACGAAGAAGTCTGTAATTTAGATACAGGACATGTTGAAACCGTCAAAGTAATTTATGACTCTAAAAAAGTATCACTTAAACAATTAACATTAGAATTCTTTAAAATAATTGATCCTTTTACTAAAGATAGACAAGGTGGAGATATAGGTAATCAGTATAGAACAGGGATTTATTATACTGATGAGCGGGATAAAAATCTTATTTTAGAAATCCTTATTGAAAAACAGAAAGAATATGATACAACTTTTGGGAAAAAAATTCTTACAGAAATTGAACCTCTTAGTGTTTTTTATCCTGCAGAAGAATATCATCAGAAATATCTTGATAAAAATCCTAATGGTTATTGTCATGTTGATTTAAATTTGTTAGATAAGAATATGTTTAAAATTGAAGAAAATTCTACTGAACTTACTGAAAATTATAATTTACACCTCCCTAAACAGAATAGCAGGTCTAAAGAAGAAAAAGAAAAAAATTAAATAGCTTATCTCCATTTGAATATAATATTACTTAAAATAATGAGACAGAAACCTGGAACAGGTAAATACTATAAATTTGATTCAGATTGTGGTTTGCCACCATTTTCAAAAACCTTTAAGCTAAATTTATTTGGAAAAAATATGGATGATTTTTATGGTATCTTAAGAACAGAGATTAAAATCAAAATAGCTAGTCTCATTTTGGTTATATGTTTAATGATGGTTCAATAAACAAAGGTGGACTTAAATATTGTATAAGTTCTGCATCAATTATATTTATTACCTATTAAATCTAAAAAAAGAAGATTACTATGAATTTATTTTCTTATTTAAAAAGAAAGTTTAAATAAAAATTTTTACTTTTCTTTCTTTTTAATAGTATTTTATTTGAGGTATTATTTTTCATATTTCTATTTCTTTTTATAAACTTTTTTATTTTTTTTCAAATTTTTTATTATTTTAAAAATATGTGATGTTTAAACTTTTTTTTTTATTTAATTTTCTTTTCTTAAATCAAAAAAATGGAAATAAATTATTTATTCAAAGGGAAGGAGGTAAAAAATATTTTTTAAAAATTCATGATATTAAACAATTTTTATGAAACTTTTTACATTAGATTTTGTTCTTTTTTTGTGAAGACAATGGCTGAAAGAAGAACCATAAAAACAGCAAAGAGAGATACAATTAATATGTCTATTTCTAACGGCATAACAGAATTATTAAGAATAATAGCTCTTAAAGCATCCACACCATAAGTTAAAGGATCTAAATAAACAATAAAACTTAGCCATTCAGGTAAGCCTGTTACTGGGAAAAGTGCTCCGCTTAATAGGAAAACAGGCATAATTACAAAACTCATTACTAAATTAAATCCTTCCATACTGTCCATAAATGAAGCTATTAAAAGACCTAATCCAGATAAACCAATGGCTATTATTATAGATACAATTATTCCTAAAATAAATATTAATGGAGTCATAGAAACTCCAACAAGGAAAGAAAGGAAAAATAGAATAATGGCTTGTATAATTGCTCCAGTGCTTATTCCTAAAGATTTTCCAAAGATTATGGATGTTCTTGAAAGTGGTGCAACCATTATTTCCTTTAAAAATCCATATTCTTTATCCATTATTATTCCGATTCCTGCCATTACACAGGTAAAAAGTATTGTTTGAGCTATTATTCCAGGATAAATAAAGGATTGATAGTTGTTCATCACACCTCCAAATTTCATTGCACTTCCAAGTCCCATTCCAAATACTAAAAGCCAGAGAAGAGGAGTAAAAATAGCTGTAACAATCCGTGATCTGTATCTAACATATCTTTTAGCTTCTCTTAACCAGATTGTATAAATGCCTTCAATTTCTCCCATTTTATCTCCTCATTTTTTTTGATTTTTTATTAAATGAAGTATCACTTATTTTCCTTCCAGTATATTTAATAAAAACATCTTCAAGGCTTGGGTGGCTTACTTCAATTGATTTAATATTTATATTCTCATCTTCAGCAATTTTAATGATTTTAGGTATTAAATTTTCACCCTTTTCCACTGATAGTTTTAGTTCATCATCTTTATTAAAAATATCTTGAATAAAACTTTTATTTTCTAAAATATTTGAAAATTTTTCTTTTTCACTGGTTTTTAAAGTGATTATGTCTGATTTTAATTCTTCTTTAAGCTTTTTAGGAGAGCCAGTTTTGATGATTTTGCCATTGTCAATTATAGCTATTTCATCACATAAATGGTCTGCTTCTTCTAAATAATGTGTAGTTAGAATGACAGTAATATCTATAGTATTCTTCAACTCTTCAATATATTTCCAAATACTTTCTCTAGTTCTTAAATCTAATCCAAGTGTTGGCTCATCTAAAAATAAAATTTGAGGGTGATGAATTAATCCTCTTCCTATTTCAAGTCGTCTAACCATTCCTCCAGAATAATTTTTCACATGTTCATCTATTTTAGATCCTAAAGCTATTAATTCTAATACATCATTTATTCTTTCTTTTCTAACGTTTTTATCTACTCCATAAAGAGCAGCATGCATTTCAAGATGTTCTCTACCAGTTAAGATATTATCAACGGCTCTAGTTTGGAAAACAATTCCAATTGAATCTCTTACTTTATTTGATTCTTTTTCAACATCATAGCCATTTACAATAGCTTTTCCAGAGCTTGGTTTTAAAATAGTACACAACATTGATATTAATGTGCTTTTTCCAGCTCCATTAGGTCCTAAAATCCCATAAACACTATTTTTTTTAATTTTTAGATTTATAGAATCAACAGCTTTAAACTCATCATAAGTTTTTGACAAGTTTTTTGTTTCAATTATATTAGTCACTTTTTCACCATATATTTATTTTTTTTATTTAACATGTTACTAATTGTATTTAATATATTATTAATTGTATTCAGTATTTTAGCTTTTTTTAAATATTTATAATTATTTATTTTTATAAATACTCATTTAAAATATGTATTTTTATAAATAAATTATTGTTATGTAAAATATATTAAAATTATATCATTAAATAAATTTATATGATAAATAAGATAATTTTTAAAAAAATAATTAAGTATAAAAATTAATTTTCCTGAGCATAAGTATTATTTAAACTGTTTAAAAAGCTTTACTTCACTATTTACTTTAATAAAAATTAAAATTATATAAAATAAAGAATTTAAAAAGAAAATATACAAAATTAATAAAATTTCAACATTATTTTTATAAAAATAGCTAGTTGATTAAACATACTAATTAAATATTTATTAAAATCCTAATTAAAATACTAATTAAAATATTATTAAAATACTATTTAAAAAATTTTTATAAGGAATATATTTTTTTATTTATATTTATTATTTTATCTATCTAACTGGTCTTTTCCTCTTATTCCAACAAATGAAAGGATTATTGCAATTATACAAAGTATTGTTGAAATTGTAAAAGCTATTTGAGAACTTGTAATCAATTGTGTATATGTTTCTGGAAGTATTTGAACAGAACCCATAATAAAAGCAAATATTATTATTAGCATACCTAAAGAAAGAGTCTGCCCCACGACTCTTGCTGTTGCAACAGTTGCTGATGCAATTGAAGTAAATTTACGTGGAATAGAACTCATTATGGAGTTTGTATTAGGTGTTGTAAATAAACCTATTCCTATACCTTCAATAGCCATTGCAACTACTATTAGCCACAATGGAGTATTTGCATCTAAAAACATTAGTATTGCCAAGGAAACTGCTACAAAGCCCATTCCTAATGCAGCAAGTTTTTGTGGATCGACTTTATCAGATAATCTTCCTGAAAATGGTGCAATTATTGCCATAAGCCCAGAGGTTACAACTAAAACAATTCCAGAACTTTGTGGGTCCATTCCTTTAATGTATTGAAGGTGATAAGTAATTATATATGTTACAACAAAGGTTGCAAGATAAGAAATAAGGGCTGCTAAAGTTGCAGAGGTGAATTTTGTATTTTTAAATAATTTAACCTCAAAAACAGGAGTCTTTTGTTTTAATTCATAGACTGCAAAGGCTAAAAGAATAGCTATTCCAATCACAGTTAATACTACTCCACTTAAAGTATTTACAGTTGTAAAACCATATATTGCTAGCAGAATACCTATGGAGTATAAAAAAGTTCCAATATAATCAAATTTATCATTTTCACCCATTTTCCATTCATCTGGAACTTTTAGTTTTCCTATTATTAAATCAAGAACTAAAAATGGCACAACTAATAGAAATATTCCACTCCAACCAAAGTGTGAAGTAATAAATCCTGCAATTACAGGTCCCACAGTCAAACCTATGTAAACACAGGAAATATTCATTCCTAATGCTTTTCCTCTTTCATTAAATGGCATAGATTGTGCAACTAAAGCCATACTTGAAACACTTACCATTGCAGAGCCAACTCCTTGAATTGCTCTGAAAATTAATAATGTTTCAGCTGATGGTGAGAAAGCACCTCCAATTGATGCAACAGCTATTATTGACACACCAAGATATAAAAATTTTTTAAGTCCTATTTTTCCAGATATTTTTCCAAAAGGTGCTGAACATATTGCAACAGCAAGTAAAAATATGGTTGCTATCCAAGTCTGAAAAATTGCATCAATTTGAAACTGTCCAGCTATTGTAGGTAATGCAACAGTAATGGATGTTGTTGTAAATGCAGATAGAAATGTAGCTAGACCTGCAAGTATTATTAGAAATCTTTTTTTTGATGGGTCAGTTAATATTCCTTCAATTACTGGTGGTCCTTTAGGGTTTCCATTTTCTAAAATTTTTTCCATATTTTAACCTGCGATTTTTTTATATGCTTTTTTAATTTTTTTATATTTTTTTATATTTTTTATAATATCTTTAGAATTTTTTTTTAAAACATTTTGAATTTCTAATATATTTTTATTCAATTTTATCTAAATGAGAATAAATGTTTTTAAATATTTTTATTTATTGATAATATAAAAATTTATTGATAATATAAAAATTAAACTATCCATGTTACAAATGATTTTTTAACATTTTTGCATTTGTTCTAAGCTGAATTGAAAAACTTCATTTAATATAAATTTAATATAATTATTATAAATATATAAATTAAATTTGATTATTTATTTAGTTTTAAACATTAAATTATTATTTTGATAAAATTTATTCAGATTCCTGATAACTTCCATTATATTCTCCAGAACCAATTACTTCAAAGACAACTCCTTGAGCAATTCTATCTCCTTTTTTGATTTTATAATCAAATTCACCATGGTTGTAAATTAAAAACATTAAAGTTCCATAAAAACCAGGATCACCAACAGCTGTTTGAACAGAGACAAATGATCTAAGTAAAGTTGAACGTGGTTTATATAGCATTGTATATCCTTTTGGAATTTTTATTTTTCTATCTATTGTTGCTAAATAAGCTGTTTTAGATTTTAATGTGTAAATAGGCCCTTTAAGAGGCTCTATTTCTGGAAGATTTTTTTTATTATCAATTAAAGAACCTGGAGTTTTTTGAATAAAAAGTTCATCTAAAGCTAGATCAATTCCAGATGGTTGAATTAGCTCTTTAAAATCTGGAAACAGTTTTATAAGTTCTTTTTCTCCTAAGATAAAATCACCTCTATTTACTAATGGTTTTTTATAGAAATTTAACTATTTTTTTCTAAATAGTTTTTTTAATAAAAGAATTTTTAATAAGCATATTTTTTATAATTTATAACTTTTTATAATTTTTTTTTAAAGGGCTGTGCAGTAATTAGAAAATCTAATTTTCCAAATTTATTTAATTAAGTTA